>CAZSBR010000096.1:1884-9248 GCA_964605165.1 uncultured Phycisphaeraceae bacterium | reverse complement strand
ACGCTCGGCGCGACGCCACAGCCGCTGCGCCTCGGTTTGCGTTCGGCGATATCGAAGCACGACCACAAACCATCGAATGCCAACCCCTGCCAAGACCATGGCCAGCACGCCGGCTGCGGCCCACCGCACCCACCCGGGCACGCGAGCCTCTGCCGATGAGGCGGCGGCGTTGTCATTGCGCTCTTCGGTTGCTGCGGTGCGCGATGCCGGCTGTTCACCGCCGAAGTCGACGACGCGCGTGACCCACGCATACTCGATGGCCTGAATCACGTTGCGAAGGCGAGTGGCCAGCGTCGGCTCGGGAACGTGCAACTCCCTCAGGTCGGCAGCGGGCGTTGGATCCAGGGTGATCCAGACTCGGCCACCGATCGCGGCCTCCACCCATGCGTGCGCGTTGCTCTGGCGAACGAGGTAGTAGCCCGCAGCCTCATTGAACTCCGCAGCGACATACCCCGCCACCACCCGCGCACGGATGCCCACCGCCCGGCACGCTGCCGCCAGCGCCGACGCGAAGTACTCGCAGTGACCGCGCCGGGCCTCGAACAGGAACCACTCGGTGGGATCGGCATCCCTCGGCACCGGCGGCTGATCAAGGGTGTACGTCGCTGCGTTGCTCACCGCTTCGGCGAGCGCGCGCGCCGCGCGGCTGTCATCTTCCACGATGCGCTTCGCAGGGTCGGGCTCGATGCCCGCATCGATGAGCACCTGGCGTGCCCACTCATTGAGCCGTGGCAGATCAAGCGGCTCAGCGATCTCCTGCCGTTCGTCCACCCGGCGCTGGTCCCACTGGCTCGACCACACGGTGTAGGACAACTGCCCGCTGCCAGCACCGGCGTTGAGGATCTCGCCCTCGAATCGGCGGACGGTCCGCTGCTCATTCATCTGGATGCGGTAGGGCCTCCACGTGCTGAACAGCACCTGGTTGGATGCGAACGACTGCCTCAGCACGATCCGCTGCACGAGCACGGACAGATCACGCGGCCCCCGCTGCCCGAAGGACTCGGCAAGGCCGGGCGTGAGCGAGAGACGCGGGCCCTGCTCTGTGATATCGCCCACACGCCAGCGTCCGTTGTTGTAGACGTCGAGCACCGCGCCGCGGAGGTAATACACCTGCCCGGGACGGCCCAGCGCGTTGCCGTTGACATCCTCCAGGCGCAGATCGAGCACCGGCTGTGATGACTGCGAGATGATGCCCCGCGCGCCGAGACGGATCTGGTCGGTGAACGCGCTGGTGCTGCCCGCAGCAGTGGCAACCCGCATGCTCGTAAAGCCGCCGCGAAACAACTGTCGCGGCACGAGCACAAAGACCACGATGCTCACCACGAGCACGACGAGCGTCGCCAGCACGCTGAACGTGCGGTGCGGCGGAAGCCGCCCGGTCATCGGCCCGAGCACCTGTGTGCGCTCGCGCCCATGCTCGATTGCTATGAGCAGTTGCACGCGGATCGCCGCATCCAGCACGACGGGCACGAGCAGAATCAGCAGCACGCCGACAAACAGCCCAACATCGGTCAGGATTGCTGCGAACGTCAGCATGATGGCCAGGGTGAGAAGCTGGCCCTCGTCGCGAGCACGCCGGCGGTCAAACATCTTCACCGCGAGCACGGAAGTCAGAAACCAGGCAAAGCCGGACACGCCAAGGTTGCCCGTCGCAAGTGCGAAGGCAGCCACGCCGCAGACCGGAATGAGCACCATGTTGAGAATCGTGCGACTGATGCCGAGGTACCACCTCGTCCGAGCCGCACGGTGGGCCGCGACCAGCAGGCCCGCCACAAGAACGCCCAGCGCGAGTTGATCGTCCGCCACCGCGAACATCAGTTGAGCCGTGACCACAGCGACCGCTACGCCGCGCTGCGTGATACGCACGAGATCATCGCCCGTGGCAATGCCCGCTGAAGCACCCGCCTGCGTCCGCGCTTCGGTCATGGCAAAGCCGCTCCGTCAGCAAGTTCAGCGCTTCGCCGGCTTGCCCACTCGGCGACATCCAGCACCAGGTCCTGCCGTCCCTTGAAGCTCGTGTCGGTGATGACCACTGCGGGCTTACCGCCCCGCGGGCCCGCGTGTTCCATCTCGGCCCCATCGCCCGCAGCGAGTGTGCGCGGATCGAGGTCTGCAAGCAGATCGAGCATCTCATCGAGCCCTTTGCCATCGCTCTGGATGCCCACGATCTCTACCGTCGCACCGGCTCTCGCCGCAGCAGCACCAACGCCCGCAGCGAGTTCGACCGCAGCATCGGCCCACTCGTCCGGTGCGTCCGCGGGCAGGCGGAAGGCGATGCGAAACGTCGAGACGTGCGGCAGGCTCTCCTCCACGACCCGCAGTTCATCGCTGCGCGCCGACGCACGCCACGCCACCGAGCGCATCGGATCGCCCGCCACGTACTCCCGCACGCCATAGGGCTCGCCCCGTGCGCCGAGGCGTGTGTTGGTTCGACGGATGGGCTCGCGACCATCGAACGCTCCGAGCAGCACACTCGATTGCACGGGCGCAGGCCGAGGACGAACCACAAGTTCTCTGGCATCCAGGGCCAGCACGCTCTTGCGCGTCAGTCCAAACGGGAAGGTCGTTGAAGCCCTGAGCCCGCGGAGCTTGTATCGCCCGCGACCGAGCGTCTGGATGGGAACGGTCACATCAACGCTCGAACCGGCGGGGATGGATGCAACCGAACCGATGCCGCTGAGGCGTAGCGCCCGTCGACGGCCGGTCGAAACTTCATCGAGCGAGAGCGCGACAGCCGGCATCCAGCGATTGGTATTCCGCAGGCGAAAGCGCACCAGGGCCTGGCTTCCTGCGGTCACCGAGGCGGGGGGCCACGCATCGACACGCAGCCCCATCAGCGATGAACCCGAGAGCAGGCCCGAGATGATCACCACCCCGATCGCCACGCCGAACATCCAGTACAGCAGGTTGTTCTCGCTGTTGAGCGCACCAATCAGCACCAACACCATCACACCGACGAAAAGAACGCCCGGCAGATGAAGGTGGTACCGCCTGCGGAGGCGAGGGCGTCGCGCCATCAGCGGCTCGCAGCACCCCGGCGCTCGTCGGCCACAACGAGCATGACCTGTCCCCGGCCGGCGGGGTAGCTCGTCGAACGCACGGGAAAGATGTCCGGACCGAGGGCAACGACGTTGTACCGCGTGCCCGATCGGCTTCGATCAAGCTTCATGGTGAAGGAACCATCGGGTCCGCTCTCGGCGCTGGCGATGATCGCATCGGCTCGGCGCAGTTCAACCGTCACGCCGGGAATGCCCGGGGGCGCTGCGACCGAGGCAAGCCTCGCATCCTGCTCGGGAACCAGCGTCACGATGCCGATGTCGCCCGCCACGACCTTGCCCCGCATGGTCTGCGTGCTCCCGCAGGCACCAAGACCCGCTACGCAAACCGCTGCGGAGGCCGCGGCGAACAAAGCTCGTTGGTATCGGTTCAAGGCATCTTTCCTTCCTGGCCGCCACGTTCCTGGCTGGGCAAGTCTTCGAGACTGCTCAGGCCGAAAGCCTGAAGAAACTGGCGTGTCGTGCCGTAGAGCATGGGCCTGCCCAGTTCCTCGGCCCGGCCCACCACCGCGATCAGCCGACGCTCGAGCAGGCTGCGGAGCACTTCGCCGCAGGCCACCCCCCGGATGGCCTCGATCTGGGCCCGCGTCACCGGCTGGCGGTAGGCGATGATCGCCAGCGTCTCCACAGCCGGCCGGCTCAGCCGAGAGGGCTGGTCCGCTGGGCGAAACGCCTGCACCGCCTCGGCAAAGGCGCTCAGCGTAACAATCCGCAGACCGCCGGCGACACGCTCGATGCGAAAGCACCGGCCCGTCTGCTCATAGTCCTTGTTGAGCCTGTCGACCGCAGCGAGCACCGCTTCGGCCGCGGCTCGGCGTGAAGCGGCATCCGCGCCAGTCGGGGCATCCTCCTCGCCGGCGTCATCGCCGCCAGGATGCTCGATCAGCCCGAGCCCTCGTGCGATCGCCTCGGGCGACACGGCCTTACTCCGGGAGATGAGCACCGCCTCCACGCGCGCCGCCAGCGACTGCACATCCACACCCACCTCGCCATCCGCGGCAGCATCACGCTCCGAGGCTTCAACCTCAGGGGAATCTCTCTCAGGGGAAACTCGCTCGGGAGCGTCCACCGATGTCACAGCTTCATGGGTCATCGCGCTCATGTTACCACGCCGCAGCAGGCTTCGGAACATACGCTTTCGCCAATGCGTCATCGATCCGCGAAGTGGTCGCCCGATCCAAGCCAGCAGCACACCTATGAGGGTCTCGAGCGACTCTCGCTCTCACACGTCCACGATCGCCGAGAACGTGTCTTCCTCGTGCTCTCCGGGCTCTTCCTCGGCACGCTGGCGATGCTCAACATCCTGGGCATTTCTCGCTTCATCAAGCTCTTTGAGTATGACTTCGATGCCTCCACGCCCGGCAGAACGGTCTTCGCGGTGGCCGTAGGCGTGCTGCCCTACCCCATCACGTTTCTCTGCACCGACCTCATCAGCGAGTTGTTTGGCCGGCGTCGGGCCAGCCAGGTCGTCTGGGTGGGCCTTGTGCTGAACATCTGGGTGCTGGCGATTCTCTGGCTTGGCGGCGTGCTGCCCGGCTTTGAACCCACCGACCCCCTCACGGGCGAACTGCTCCGCGATGAGGCCGGCCGCGTGGGCACCTTCTTTGAGATCCGCACGATGGCGTTCGGCGCCGTCATCGCCTCCATGATCGCGTATCTGGCTGCCCAACTGGTCGATGTCCACATGTTCCACTTCTGGCGCAAGCTCACGTCGGGCAAGCACCTGTGGCTTCGCAACAACGGCTCGACCGTCGTTTCCCAGCTCGTCGACACCACCGCGGTCATCTTCATCACTTACGCCATCACGCGGTTCGAGAACGTCATTGATCCAAACGGCGCCGTGCTGCCGCAACTGCTCATCCTGATTCTCACCGGGTACGCCTTCAAGCTCGCTGCAGCCCTGTTCGACACCCTGCCGTTTTATTGGGCCTCGCACGTCCTGTCGCGTTATCTGCGGCTGCCGCCCCCCACCTCCGACCATCAACACACCACCGATTGAACCCTCAAGCCAAAGCCCGATGGCTCCGCGACCGATAGCCCGAATGGGAGCTGATGCCCATGCTCCCCCAAGGACTTTCGGATCATGGCACGACCGCTGATTCTGCTCGTCGATGATGAACCGCACATCACCCGCGTCGTGGCCTCTCGGCTTCAACGCGCGGGGTTCGACACTATCGAGGCGCACGACGGACAGGCCGGCTTCGAGACCGCCTGCGACAAGCAGCCCTCGATGATCTTCGCCGATCTGCAGATGCCGCACCTCAACGGCATCGAGATGGCCACCAAGCTCGCAGCAACCGAGTCCACCAGCGCCATACCCGTCGTCATGCTGACCGCGCGCGGCTACCTCGCCAACAACACGCAGCTCGCGCAGACCAACATCAAGCATCTGCTCGCCAAACCCTTCAGCGCCCGGCAACTCGTCGAGTGCGCGATCGAGATCCTCGGCGAGCCGACCATGGAGAAGGACGCGGCATGACACGCCAGGCCCATCCACACGAGCGCACACCCGGTGCCGTGCTGCGCGAACGCTGCGCAGCCGCGGGCTTGCTCGTCTGGCGCGCCAACCCCGAGGGCAGCATCACCGATGAACCCCGGACCTCTGGCGTCGCACAACTCCTGCTCGAGTCCAGGGCGTTTCTCGAGAAGCTCGAGAGTGCGGTCGCACAGCAGCTCTCAAACAAGTCGGAAGCACCTGCCGAGATATGGCCCGGCGCTTCCTGCACCGTCATTGCCGAGCGCTGTCGTGGCAGGCTCAGCGGACACACGGTCACGCTCCTTCTGCGCCCCGAGGCGCTGGAGGACCCAGCCTTCGCCGAGCTCTGCACCACGGCATTGATTGACGAAGACGCCGCCCGCCAGGCGATGCTCGCCTATGCCGTCGAGCCGGCTGAAGAACCCGAGAGGCTCGCTCTGCTCGTCTGCGCTGCGCGTGATGATCTCGAACGCACCGAACTGGACGAACGCACGATCCACGGCTTCACCGACCATCTCGGCGATGCATACGAGCAGATGGCGCTCCTGCACGAGCTTGGCAACTCCATCACCCGCTTCAGCCGGCCCGCCGAGTTCTTTGAAACAGTGCTCGAACGCCTTGCAGAGACCCTGCAGTTCCGCTGGTTCTGCGTCTTCATCGGACCGGACGAAGACCTCCCGCCCGAGATCTGCGATCAGACCTTCTGCTTCGGGCTCGACCGCGTCGCACCCGAGATGCTCTCACAAGCCATCTGGCGCCGCGTCCTCGATGCGCAGCCGGACCTCAACCCTCACATCCTCTCGCTCGGCTCTCTTGGCATGAAGGGCGGCGGGCAGATCATCGCTCAGCCCGTCGTGCGCGGCGAGGAGACCCTTGCCGTGCTCGTCGCAGGCGGCAAACGAGGCAGCGATCCCCAGGTCAGCAGCTACGACACCAAGCTCATCTCCTCAGTCTCCGGCTACATCGCAACCTTCCTTGACAACGCTCGGCTCGAGCACCGCCGAAACGCCATGTTCGTCGGCTCCATCCGGGCGCTCACAGCCATGGTCGATGCCAAGGACCACTACACGCTCGGACACTCAGAACGCGTGGCTCTTCTCTCCCAGCAACTCGCCGCGACCATCGGTCTCTCCCCTGAAATCGTCGAGCGAGCGCACCTCTGCGGCCTGCTCCACGATGTCGGCAAGGTCGGCGTGCCAGAGGCGGTGCTCACCAAGACCGCTCGCCTCACCGATGAAGAGTTCGAGATCATCAAGCGACACCCGCGCCAGGGCTACGACATGCTCAAGGCCATCCCCAACTTCGAGGACATCCTCGGCGGCGTGCTCACCCACCACGAACGATGGGACGGCCGGGGCTATCCCGACGGCGTGGCGGGCGAAGACATCCCGCAGTTCGGCCGCATCCTCGCGCTGGCCGATTCCTTCGACGCCATGAGCTCCAACCGTGCCTACCGCTCGGCGCTGCCGAGAGAAAGAGTCATCGACGAGATCCGCAAGTGTGCGGGCGCTCAGTTCGACCCAGAGCTCGCTCCGATCTTCGCATCGATGGACTTCACGGACTTCGACGCGCTGCTCGCGGTCAATGCCAAGCGGTCCGCCTCCATGCGAGCCGCCTGAAAGCCTCGAGCCCCGGCGTTCGCACCCGCAACACGCGGGCCTGCCGCGATCCGGTCTCGCCTATCGCATCACACGCCGCCAGGTGCCGGGCATCGTGCGCATCAAGGGCCGAGGTGCCATCGCATCCATGAGCGTCTGCACCTCGCCTTGATGAAGCTGGCGTTCAAAGAACGCGATGTGCGAGATCGAGCCCTTCAGATACGCCCCGCCCAC
>CAZSBR010000096.1:0-1784 GCA_964605165.1 uncultured Phycisphaeraceae bacterium | reverse complement strand
CCGGCCTGGTCGAGCGCGCCGAAGGCCATCTCGCCGCCCTCGAACGCCACCGCCTTCTCCCACCAGCCGTCACCCCGCGACGAACGCCAGCCGGGATTGCCCGCCATCTCGCTCAGCGCGAGTTCGACCGCTGCGTGGGCAAGCTGCGTGGCGTGCTGGGAGTTCACAGCCCGCTCGGAGGCCTGCCGCCGCTCTGCCGCGAGCGACAGCCCGACCAGCGCAATAGACGTCACCGTCGCCGAGCCGATCATCACCATCAAGTAGATGCCGCCCCTTCGACATGAGCGCGCCCTGCGTTGCCATGCTCGGCGCTTCATGGCTCGCCCCCGAACCGCGCCGCATCACCCTCCGCCGTGCGCACCGTGTGCATCTGCATGAGCTGCTTGGAGCCTCGGTTGACCGTCACCCGGATGCCGAGCACACCGGTGGGATCGACCGAGGTTCGGTTCAGGTTGTCGGGCTCGAGCCATTGCATGGTCACCCTGAGCCACCAGTTCTCAGCGCCCTGGATCGGCGTTCCCTTCTCATCCGTGGGTGGGAAGGCGATGTAGTTCGCAAAGTCCAGCACATCATCGAACCCATCACGGGCACCACTCACCGTGCCCGTGGGGATCTCACCAAGCGTCGCCGGCATGGGCCGCGCTCGCACTTCGCTGAGCATGTCCGAGCAGAGGGCAGCAGCGAGATTGCTCGTCGCCTGCGTGCCACGGATCTTGGCGCTCAGGCCCGCAGCGTTGAGAGCCGAGGCCATCATGAGCGCCAGCACGAGCGCCGAGATCGCCACCTCCACCATGCTGAATGCGCGGCGGTTCATCGGGCGTCCCCCGGGTCGGCCACCATGCGAGCCGTCGTGGCCCGCTCGGGAGCGCCCTCCGTCTGCACCACGACCTTCAGATGGTCCACTCCGGCCTCGGCTGTCGGCGATGCCTGAGGCGTGATGACCTCGTAGTGCGCACGGAACGACGCCGCCTTGAGCGCGATCGGTGACCAGTTGTTCAGCACGTTGTAGAACAGAAACAACCCGCTGGGCATCGACCCAATGAGCGAGAGCCGATAATCGACGCGAGCGTCACCCATGCGGTTGTGGATCCGCACCTTCACCGCTTCATCATGCTCGAGCCAAGGCGTGCGCAGCGGCACAGCCACCCATTCACCTTCATTGTCCTTGATGTCATCCGCATCCATCACATGTACCGAGTAGCGCCAGGTGTCTCCGACGCTGATCACGTCGCGCCCAGCACTGATCTCAAGTTCACTCGTGCCGCTCGGCTTTGTCCCTTCCCTGAGATACATCTCAACGCCCGTCAGCCGCCACTGATCCGTCGCGGCGACCGATGGCGCCACCTGAATCGCGATCTGACTACCCGGCCCAATCGGTGACCAACCCCCGAGCGCAACAGCACCATCGATCGTGATCTTGCGAGGTGATGGCACATGCGTGCCCGCAAAGACCTCGCTGCTGCTTGCGCCGATGCTCCAGGTCACATCCGTCACACCTTTGACGAGCGTTCGCCAGCCCCCGGCGTTGATGCGCTGCTGAAGCACGCCGCCGCTCTGCCCATCCCACGCAAGCTCTATGCGCTCGGGCAAGCCGTCACCCGTTCGATCGGGAACCTCGATCTCCACCGCGGTCGCCGACGCCTGGACCACCGACGATGCGAGTTCGACGTCCGTGCGCATGACGTCCTCAAGCACGAGCAGATCGCTCGACGCTGTGAGCGCATCCGACCTACCGGGCATCGACCGCGTGGCGATGAAGATCGCCGCGTTGACCGCCATGGCCA
>CAZSBR010000095.1:4396-9261 GCA_964605165.1 uncultured Phycisphaeraceae bacterium | reverse complement strand
AGGAAGTCGCCGAAGCCCACCATGCCATCGGCACCGGGCACCCCAAAGTCATCGGCGATGTCGCCGCGGCTGCAGGGGCTCGGCGCTGTCGTGAGGTCGATGACCTCACCCGGCAACAGGGTGACAGCGCGAGATTGCCCGCTGTACTCGATGACGATGTCCGCAGGCATGGACGAGGGAATCGCCGTGGCCCATGTCTCGAAGCGGGGCAACTCCGCCAGCGGTGTGCCCGGCAGCCCCGCAATCGCAGCCTCGGTGCCGCGTGTAGCGAGCGGTATGGGCACGAGCGAACCAGCCGAAGCGTCACCGATGGCGATCGCGGGGTCGGTGACCGGTTCATCAGCATTGTTGATGACCAGCAGATAGTCCATCGCCCCGCCGAAGCCCCTGAGGCTGTTGAACGAACCAGCGACATTGCCACTGACGCGCACGAGCCATACAGACTTGGGATCAAACGGCACCTGCTCAAGGAAATCGAATGACTCAAGAACGCCGTAGTGATCGGGGCCACCGACGGTCGAAGTGACCAGAGGCGTGGTGGGATTGTCCTGGACATACGGGTTGGGGCCGTAGGCAGGGCCGGAGGCGGCGTCGGCATAGCCCACCGAAGCGAGGAAGACGGGCGGGGCAGCATTGAAGAGCGGGACCGAGGTGAGGAACTTCACGCCGCCGTCGTCACCGCGCAAACCGGGGCCGCCGCCGCCGGAAAGATCAAAGACGGAACCATCAAACTCGAGCGAGATGGCGCGGACTCGGACCGTGCCTCCCGCTCCGCCGCTACCGGGCCCACCCTGCCCGCCGGTGCCGCCGATTCCGCCGGCTGCCCCTGCAGCCCCGTTCCCGCCGTCCCCGCCCCTCCCGGAGAGGAAGCCCTCTTGCCCAGCCGCCCCCGCTTGCCCGGGATTCACTGCTCCACCGGCCGCACCGGCCTGCGGCGGTCCACCGGGCTCTCCGGGCTGTCCGACCGCTGCGAATCGCCCGGCCATGGTGGTCGGGCCGAAGATGACGATGTCAATGGCCCCTCCGCCGTAACCGCCACGTCCGCCTGTGCCACCAACGCCCCCGGCGCCGCCGTCTCCACCGTTACCGCCGTTGCCGCCCCGGCCGCCCGCGCCCCCCGCGAAGAGATCGGTGCCCTCCCAACCGCCGCCGCCACCGCCGCCCGCACCGCCGTGGCCACGCACCCCCGAGGAGCCGCCGCCCGCGCCGCCGACGAACTCATCGAGAGCCGCGTCGTAGATGCCGCCGCTGCCCGAAGTCCCGGCGGCGCCAGCTTGCCCATTCGGATCACCATCACGGAACACGTCTCTTGCATTCCGACCCCGGGACCCGTGCGATACCAAGACATACTGCCCATCGTCGCCGCCCGCACCGCCCTCGCCGGGGCCCGAGCTTCCGAGGGTGTTGCTCACGCCGCCTCCCGGTCCGCCGGCTCCGCCGGGCGCGGTGGTCGCGGAACCGAAGCCCCGGTTGCCGGCAAGGCCGGTGAAGCCCGGCAGTCCGGGGGTTCCGAACTTTCTTGCGAGCCCATCTCCGCGGGCAAACGTTCCAATCTGGCCGTCCCCGCCCGCACCCCCATCAAAGAAAACCGTGCCCGCAGCCGCCCCGCCGTGGCCACCAGCGCCGCCGAGGCCTCCGAGTTCTCCGGCCTGTGTTGGGGCTCCGGGTCCGCCCACGCCACCCAAGCCTCCCTGCCCGCCGCCGGTCTGGATCACCTCGATACTCCAAGACGGAGCGAACACAGCGCCGCCATGGACGACCAGGCGTATGGGCTTGTCACCAAAGACGACGACTCGTTCCGTGAAGATGGGATCGCCCACGAGAATGATCTCGAACACGCCGTCGTTGGGATTCACGCCCTGATCACGGATATCGACGCCGCCGATCTGCGTCGCAGCAACGGGCGGATCCACCGTGACATCGCCGACAAAGCCGTCGAACAACGTGACAATGCTCAAGTCATACTGCTGGGCGAGGGCCGCGCTCGGAGTTAGAACGGCGGTACCGGCAGCGGCGATCAGAGCAGACACGGTGGGTCGGATGGACATGGCTAAGCCCTTTCGGACCACGAAGGGTCCTCGGTGTTCTCTCGAACTTGCTCTTTCTCGGTCCTGGGGCCCGATGAATGACCGGCCCACACAAGGGGCTGCGAGAACGAACAGCGGCGCGCACCACGAGACCTCGCTTTCTTTCCGCCGCCAAGTACACTGCCTGCTCGTCAGACGACCATCAATGCACACGGAGCCGGGCTTTGGAAGGGGATCCGAGCAACAAGACGCCCGCTTCGGAGATGGAGCGTCTCTACGAGACGCTTCGTGAGATCGCCCGCAGCCATATGCGCCGGGAGCGGGCCGGGCACACGCTGGAGGCGACCGCCGTGGTGCACGAGGCGTACCTCCGCCTTGCCAACCTCGAAGGCGGCGCATGGTCGAATCAGGACCATTTCTTGTCTCTCGCGGCAGCCTCGATTCGGCGCGTGCTGGTAGACCACGCTCGGGGCCGCAACAGCCTGAAGCGAGGCGGTGGCGCGGACAACCTGACCCTCCACAGCGGGATCGCGGACACCCCGAGCGAAGCAGCACTCGACCGTATCGACATTCTTGCTCTCGACGAGGCGCTCTCCAAGTTGGCCGAGCAAGACCCCGAATCTGCCAGACTTGTCGAGTTCCGGTACTTCGGTGGCATGACGATCGAGCAGGCTGCCGATCATCTCTCGATCGGACGCAACACCGCAGCGAGGCGCTGGCGCGCAGCCCGGGCGTGGTTGAAACGTGAGATAGGTGACGGGTCCGTCCCTGACCGAGGTACTGGCGAGCCGTCTGCTGGTGAGGATTGAGACAATGCCAAGCGCGCTCCGCATCGTGGAAGAACTTCTTGATCTGCCAGCAACTGCGCGTGCCGCCACGCTCGAGAAGCTTTGCGGAGACGACGAGGATCTGAAGCGAGAAGTCGAGGAGTTACTGTCCCTCGACGAGCAGTCTGCGGGCTTTCTCGAACCGCTGAACGATGACGATCGCCTGCGCGCCGTCGTCGACAGCCTGGAGGCCGTGCCGACGGCCGTCGGTCCCTACCGCATTGTCCGCAAGGTTGGCGAGGGTGGCTTCGGCGTCGTGTACGAGGCCCTTCAGAGCGAGCCAATCGATCGGCGTGTGGCGTTGAAGGTGGTCAAACCGGGCATGGATTCCGCCGGCGTGCTGCGTCGCTTCGCGTTGGAACGCCGAACGCTCGCTCAGCTTGAGCACGCGAACATCGCGAGGGTGCTCGACGCCGGGCTCGTCCCGGCGGGGCAGCCCGGTGCGGGACGCCCGTTCTTCGCAATGGAGTTCGTCGACGGCCTTGCCATCACGACGTTCGCAACTCAGCAGAATCTCGGCCTTCAAGCACGCATCGAGTTGATCATGCAGGTGTGTGCTGCAGCCCAGCACGCCCATACCAAGGGCATCATCCACCGAGATCTCAAGCCAGCCAACATCCTCGTCTCGATGTCCGACGGCTCACCCATCTGCAAGGTCATCGACTACGGCGTCGCCAAGGCACTGGGCGACGATGCCGGGCTCGATGCAGGAATCACCGCGCTCACCAATCCGGGCGCGATGATCGGCACACCTCTGTACATGAGCCCCGAGCAGGCCCAGGGCTCGAACCACGTCGATACTCGGAGCGATGTCTACGCCATCGGTGTGGTGCTTTACGAGATGCTCTGTGGGGCAACGCCCTTCGATGAACTGCTCTCGGAGACGCGCGATCCGGGCCGCATCCGTTCGGCGATCGAGACAGCCGACCCCGCCTCGCCAAGCACGAGGCTGAGCAAGGCGCGCGATACGCTCGACATCGTGTTCGATGCCTCGGCCCTGCGAGGCGAACTCGACTGGATCACCATGAAGGCGATCGCGCGCGACCCCGCGCGCCGATACGCCTCCGCCTCCGCCCTCGCCGATGACCTGCGACGCTACCTCGCCAATGAACCCGTCGAAGCAGGTCCAGAGAGTCGCATGTACCGGGTCTCCAAGTTCGTGCGTCGCAACCGCGTTGGCGTGGTCGCGGGTGGCATCGCCACAGCAGGAATCCTTGCGGGCTCGATCTTCAGCATTGCGTTCGGCGTGCAGGCCAACGAGGCCAGGAAGGCTGAGGAACTGCAGCGAGAGCTCGCCGAACGCAGCGCCGAACGCGTGAACAACATCAATGAGTTCCTGACCGAGGACCTGTTCTTCGCCGCAGCCCCGGAAGAACTTGGGGGGCAGGCCACGATCGCGCAACTGCTCGAAGCCTCCGCCCCACGAATCGAGGATCGCTTCGGCGAAGACCCGGAAACGCTGGCAGCGATGTGGGGCCTGATGGGCGCGATGTACAGCAAGACATCGCGCCACGCAGACGCGGCGGTGTATCTGGACCGTTCGCTCGAACTCATCGACTCGGGCGTTGAGGTAGGGCCCGATGTCTTGGTCAACGTGCTGATGCACCGAGCCCAGGCATCGATTGTGACGGGTGATCACGATGCCGCAGAGCGAGACGCGATGCGGGGCCTCGAGCTCGCAAAGCGCGAGCGTGACGCGGGCAACAGGCGGTTCCAGGAGAACGCCGTCGCAGATGCCGAGATCATCCTCGGGAGCGTCTACGCAGGGCTGAACGACCTTGACCGCGGCGGACCACTCCTCAGATCGGCGATCGCGGCGCACAGCGAAACGGGCGACCATGGGCAACGCGCCAAGGCGCTGTCGTTCTATGCCCAGCTCTTGTGGAGCCATAGCCGGTTTGATGAAGCGTTCGAGGCGACCTCAAACCTCATCACCGAAGGAGAGCAGACGGGGACCCGAGCGGGCCGACTGGCGGCGCTGACGGGGCGATACTGGAATGCTGCGTATTGC
>CAZSBR010000095.1:0-4296 GCA_964605165.1 uncultured Phycisphaeraceae bacterium | reverse complement strand
CAATGCGGCGATACGGAGGGCTGGCGCGAACTACGCACCCGCGGGCTGCTCCTGCGGCTCGTGATCGCCGGGCCAACCGAAGGAGCCAGTATCATCGGGCTCGCCGCGCCCGGCACCGAAGTCTTCGGCTCCCTCGATGCCTGGGCGGATCGAGTTTCGCAGGAAGCCCTACGAGCAGAAACAACGGGGCAGAGCACAGCGATCCTTACGAACGCCGCGTTCTTTCTCTCGTCGGTCGGCCGCCTCGATGCGGCGGAGCCGTTGTACCAAAAGGCTCTTGCCTCCCTCGACGGCACCAGAGAGTCTGAGCGATGGCGAGACTCCATCGCCCAGCGGCTCGGCCAGTTGCTACGCGAGTCCGACCGCGCCGCGGAGGCAGACCGGCTCGAGGCCGAGTTGCAGGCCACCTCCGGCCGCGACGACACGCCAGAGCCAAGCGACAGCCGCAACAAGTAATCATCGGACGCACCTCGCCAGGCCTCCCGACCCAGATGCGCCGTCCCCACCAGCCGGTCGACCAGAAGCTGGGTGTGCGCACGACAAAGCCCGCTCCAAGCTGGATGCGGGCCTCGTCAGCGGTGATGAACTCCCCGCGCACTATCGGTTCGAACGAGAAAGTTTGCCGAGCCCGGCTTGTTGCGACCGGGCCGGGGGTTATCGCGTGCGGCGACGCCGGGCCGCTGCAAGGCCGCCGAGCGCCAAGGCGGCTGTAGCGCTCGGCGCGGGGACCACCCAGGCGACCTCATCGACGCCTGTAATGTCGAGGAAGGGCGATCCGAAGAATGCTTCCCTTACGGTGAATCGGACCTCATCGAAAATGAACATGTCCGAGGTGAATCCGATGAAGGTCACGAGGCCGTTCTGCTGCTGATCTGATGGCAAGATGGCAGAGAAGACGAGACCGCCGTCGTTGTACAGTTCGAACGCTGCGCCCTGCGGACCGTCCGCGATGAGCCCCGGCTCCCAGTCGATGATGTCGAAGCCGAAGGCATTGGTATCGTTTGGAAGGAAGTACTGCTGCGTGTATTCCGCCGGAATGCTGGTGAGCAGACCGAAGCGGAGGAACTGTGATCCGCCGGGCGTTGTGTTTTGCATGTTCGCAACGACCGTCGTGGCGATGTCGTCGACCGATGCCTGAACATCGGCGCTACCGATCGCCGCGACACCCAGTCCGCTGGAGAACACAGAAGGTGAGCCCAGCGGTCCAAGGGCCTCACGTCCCTCAAAGCCCTCGGTGATGACGGGGCCGCTGACGGCGGCGAGCCATTCCGCGCGGTCGTTGAACACATCGAAGACGTCGGCCTGCACGGGGGCAATCAGGCTGCTCGATACGGCGACCGCGATGACGAGACTGGTTCGGCTCATGAGATGACCTCCTCTCGAATGGGGTGCGGGAATGCCCGCGGTGCGAACTGTGACCAATGAAGAGCCGAGTTGTTCTGGCTCATGTTTCAACAGGCGCGGTATCGCCGCGCGAGCGGACACCCAAAGCGTGCGATCCGTCAGCTTTTTCTGGTGCGCCCGGTCGGCCGCTCGGCCCGGGGGCGGGACGGGTACCCCGAGGCAACAACGGCCCGAGGGTTCTGTCTTGGTCACCCGGCGAGTATTCTTGTGTCCGATGGACAACCGACCCGACCCCACTGCCTTCGAAGGCCCGGGCGATGTGACCCGCTTGCTCTCGGCCTCGGCCGGCGGTGATGACACGGCTCGGGATCGCCTCGTGGAGCTCGTCTACGCCGAGATCCACCGGATTGCACGACGCCAGATGAGCGGCGAGCGTGCCAACCACACCCTCGGCGCCACGGGGCTTGTCCACGAGACCTTCCTGAAGTTGTTCCGCGTCCCGCCGGTCGACGCCGGACTCGTGTGGAGCGACCGGAGAGCCTTCTTCTCGGCCGCGGCAACGGCGATGCGCCGCGTGCTCGTCGACCACGCCCGGGCAAGGAACGCTGAGAAACGGGGCGGAGCGGCCCGTCGAACGGACATCGAGGCCGACGCGTTGGCAGCGGCTACGGCGATGGAGGCCTCAGACTTCTTCTCCCTCGATGAAGCGATTTCGCGCCTTGAAGGTGTGGATGCGCGCGCGGCGGAGGTCGTCCGGCTGCGTTTCTACAGCGGGCTCGAGATCAAGGAGGTTGCGGAGTTGCTCGATGTATCGGACCGCACCGTCAGACGGGACTGGGAGTTCGCTCGCGCGTGGCTCTTTGCAGCCCTCAACGCGGACGATCTCCCTGAGGGAGTGTCGTGAGTACCGAGGCCGGGTCTGCCAACAGCAAGTCCGAAGACGATCGGGCTGATTGGTCGGCCGTGAAGCAGCTCTTCGCCGAAGCCCTCGAAGTCGCGGCCGATCAACGCACCGCATTCCTCGAGTCGCGGCTCGGCGACAACCCCGGAACCGAACGCCAGGTCCGCCTGCTGCTCGACGCCCACGGCCGCACGGACGGGTTCATGATCGAGCCGAAGCGTGTCGCCCAGCCGGCCACCGCTCCCCCCGAACGCATCGGGCCATACAGGCTCATCGAACGTCTTGGCGAGGGTGGTTTCGGCGTCGTGTATTGGGCGGAACAGACGGGGGCGATTGAGCGGCAAGTGGCGCTCAAGGTGCTCAAGCCCGGCCTGGATACGCCTGAGATGGTCGCACGATTCGCCGACGAGCGTCGGTACCTCGCCAAGCTTGATCACCCCGACATCGTCAAGGTGTTCGACGCGGGCTTCGACACCAGTGGACGTGCCTTCATCGCGATGGAACTGGCCGACGGCGAGCCGATCAATACCTTCGCCGCAGCGCTCAGCCTCCGCGAGAAGGTGCGACTCATGACGCGGGTGGCCCGGGCGGTGCACGCGGTGCATCAGCGCGGCATCATCCACCGAGACCTCAAGCCCACGAACATTCTGGTGAACGACGAGTCCAGCGGCGACGGCCCGCGGGTGCGGATCATCGACTTCGGCATCGCCGCAGCGGCCGAGCGAGCCGATCACGCCGGCATGACAGTCTTGCTTACGCCATGGCACCTTCTTCGCGAAGCCGGGACTCAAGCCACGAAGCCGGGAGATCCCACACGCTTCCAAGCCCTCGGTTGCCGATCAAGCGGGATGCAAGCTCTTGAGACAACTTGATGATGAGTCCTTGTTCGCATTCTCGCAGAAATAGCATCCCGTCGGGGAAGCGCCAGTTACGGATCTGCCCGTAAAACTCCTCCCGAAAGGCGTTTCGGCCGCCGAGAGTCGTTAGCAAAGGCTCTGCTATGAGTTGAGCCCAATGGATCGCAGGAACGAGCCCTTTCCTCTTCAGACCCGCCTCGCGCCATCGATCAAAGTCCAATCGCACTGGCACTGACGTCATCTGCGCGGCGAACGGCGTGTACCCGTAGTACGAACCCGAGCAGTCATCGGCGAAGAACGTGCAATCAACGAATCCGTAGTACGCGTCGACGACATCTGAGAGATTGGCTAATGCAGCCATCAGATCGCAGGCAAGATCGGCCTCTCGCTCCTGCTCACGAGCATGAATCAGTGCCGAACGCGCGTTGATCGAGAGGCGCAGGGCCACCTCCTGTCGCTGTTCGCCAACAAGAGCAGCGCGATTGATCTCAATATCCCACTCGTTCGCAAACCAGCCCCAGTTCTCATCGCGAATCATGTGGTCGATTGAAACATGATCGAGGCTGAACTCCGCTGAAGAGAGAGTGTCAAGCACGGGATCCAGTTTGAAGTGTCTCTTTCGTTCGGCGGAGAATTGGACATCAAACTTGTCGCCAATGGTTGATTCTTTTGATCTCCAGGGTCGGCCAAGTTGATTCGCCGAGTCTCCCAGAACCTGGTACGTGTTGCACAGTGGCTTGGGCGATAGATGCTGAATTGTTTCGTGGCAGACTCCAAGTGCTTCGATGAGCTGTCGATGCTCAGTCCTGCAATACACAACGATATGAAAGTATTCAAGTGCTGGGTAAGTCGGAAGAACAGGTTCCACGAGTGCCTTTCTGGATTAGAAGCCAATCGTAGGACTGGGCATCGCCGGTGTCATGACTGGCAATCTTTGCACACGAGTAGAACCGTGTTTCTGCAGATCCCGTTCCATGTCAAGAAGCTTCTTTTCTGCTTGCTTGACTGTCTGCGATACTGCGGCTTCTCCAATGTAAATGGTGCCGTTTGGATGGACTCCAAAGAAGCCGGGCCGTTGCTTTGACACTGAAGCACCCGTCTGTGGATCGATGAGCGTCCTATTCACCCGCATACTGGAGTGACCTTTCCCCGTTAAGCAGTCCAGAGTCTATGTGAGTATTCCGGTGGTTGCTC
>CAZSBR010000094.1:0-9374 GCA_964605165.1 uncultured Phycisphaeraceae bacterium | reverse complement strand
CTGGTTGAAGGTGTTGGGGTAGGTCATCAGTTCGTTGTGGTTGAACTTGACGAGGAAGGGAATCTTGTGGGCGTACTTGCGCGCCACCGAGCCGAGCACGCCAAAAGTGGAGGCGACCGCGTTGCAGCCGCCTTCGATGGCGAGCTTGACGATGTTCTCGGGATCGAAGTACTCGGGGTTGGGTGCGAAAGAAGCGCCGGCGGAGTGCTCGATGCCCTGGTCGACGGGCAGGATGGAGACGTAGCCCGTGCCGCCGAGCCGGCCGTGGTTGAGGATCGCCTGCATGTTGCGGAGCACGTTGGGGTTGCGGTCCGTCTGGGCAAAGACGCGGTCGACGAAATCGGGCCCCGGGAGATGCAGATCGGTCTTGTTGACCGTGCTCGAGGTGTAGTCGAGGAGGCTCGTGTCGGCCCCGAGGATCTCGCGTGTGTTGGAAGTCATGGTGGTCATGGTTGTCTCCTCGCGGGGTGATCCGCGTTCAGCGGGTGGTGGTCACAGTTGGAATCGTAGGCGTGGGCGGTCCAAATCATGCGCATGGTCCGGGGCGGCGCAGGGGCGTTCAGGGGGTCGTGATGGGGGGTGCGTAGGGCGGGTGTCCTCCAGCCACGCTGCGAGCACCTCGAAAATCTCTTGTGCGGATTGGTCGTGCAGCGTTCGCATGGCCTCGGGTTCGACCCCGGTGGAGCGCCAGCGGCCTAGGGCGTGGTGCGTCACCTCAAGTGTGCGGCGTTCTGCAGCGAGGGTGCGGGCCTGGAGGTCATCCCGGCCGGGCGTGTGGAGGCGGAGTGCGCCATCGGTGTGAGTGTACAGGGCCTCACGGACAGCCCGGGCCAGATCAGAAAGAGGGCCGGTCTCGGGTCCGTCGACGAGGGGGCTGGTGCGTCCCTGCGCAACCCAGACGGGCAGGGCGCTGGAGAGCGCGGGCTCACCCAGCATGACCCACATCGTTGCGGTGGCGGGGTCCTCCCCGGGCTTGACGCCCTGGAAGACCATGGCGCTGACGCTTGTGCGCCGGCTGAGCGTCTCGGCGGTGTCGAGGTACTCGGGGTCGGGCCCTTCGCCGAGCGATTGATCGCGGACAACGCGCTCGAGGAGGGCATCGACGCTGAGCTTGGCATCCATGGCCAAGGGCAGGCAGAGTTCGGCGGCGCGGTCGTGGCGGTGCTTGGAGCCAACGCCGGTGAGGGTTTGCAGGGCCTCACGGCTGACGGTGTCGGGCGAGAGTTCGTGCGCTGCGTAGGAGAAGTTGGACCGGACGTTGAGGCCGCGGGTCAGCGTGCGGGCGGCGGCGTGGCTGTCGGCATCGAAGCGGACGTAAGCGCCGGGCCCGGTGTCGAAGGTTGCTGCCCCGCCGTGCGCATCAATCACGCTAAAGGTTGCAACGGTTCTCCGGCCTGTTTCATTGGTCTGCTCGAGGAGGAGTTCGAACTCGTCGACCGTCGAGCAGGTCTGGAGGGCTCGCTTCATCAGGGCGCCGTTGGCCAGGCCTTTGCTTGATCGCCTGCTCATGCTGCGCATGTCAGGGGTGAGTGTGTTGATGATGGCAAAGCCCTGGCTGTTGAGCCCGCCCCAGACGCTGGAGGTTCGGCCGGCGTTGCACACAGCAACGAAGGCGTGGGAGGCTTCCTCAGCGGGGAAGTGCACGATCTCGTTGTCGCGATGGCTCGTGTCGCGGTTCTTCCAGAGCAGTGGCCGGCCATCGGCGGTCACCGCGCCCGAAGCGACCGCCGAGGTGCAGAGCATGGGCTGCGCGGTGTCGCTGTGACGGGCGAGCGCGGTGGCAGCGAGCGTCATCACGAGTGCGCACGAAGCAATCAGCGGGGCGCCTTGCATCACACCAGCGAACACGATCGGGGCCTGCCCGTCAAGGGTGGAGGCCCAAACGGCGAACGTGCACCTATCGTGGTGCATGAGCGCTGCAGTGGATGTTGTCGTGGTCGGCGCGGGGCCGATCGGGCTGGAGACCGCGTGGGGGCTTCAGCGCGCGGGCCTCAGCGTGGTGGTGCTGGAGCGCGGGGTGATCGGTTCGACGATGCGATGGTGGGCGCCGGGCACGAAGTTCTTCTCGGGACCCGATCGCATCGCCATCGCGGGCGTGCCGATGGCGGTGGCCAACCAGGAGAAGGCCACGCGCGAGGACTACCTCGGCTATCTGACACAGGTGGCGCAGATGCACCGTATCAACGTGCGCACGCGCGTGAGCGTGGACGATGTGCGGGGCGAGGTGGGCGGCTTTGAGGTGGTCACGAGCGACAGCAGATCTGGTCAGCGTTTGGCGACGCTGAGCGCGCAGCGTGTTGTGCTGGCCATCGGCAACATGCACCGGCCGAGATTGATCGGCATCCCGGGTGAGGGCTTGCCGCACGTGAGCCACTACCTCCGTGATCCGCTTGAGTATGTCGGGCGGCGTGTGGTAATTGTCGGCGGCAAGAACAGCGCGGTCGAAGCGGCGATCAGGCTCTGCCGAGCGGGCGCGGAGGTCACGCTGAGCTATCGGCGTGATGCGTTCGATGCCAGGCGCGTGAAGTACTGGCTTCGTCCCGAGCTCGAATGGCTGATCGAGCACGGGCGCATCGCGTTTCTTCCCGAGACGCACCCCGTCGAGGTTCTCGCCGAGGGCGTGGTGGTGGAGGGGCGTGATGCGGTGCGGCGATTGGTCGAGGCGGATGATGTGCTCCTGCTGACGGGTTATGCGCAGGATGGGTCGCTGTTTGAGCGTGTCGGCATCACGCTCAAGGGCGAAGCGCAGCATCCGGAGTTCAGCCTCAAGACGATGGAGAGCAACGTGCCTGGGGTGTATGTCGCGGGCACCGCGATCGCTGGCACGGAGCAGGGCGGCGTGCGGGTGTTCATCGAGAATGCGCACGCACACGCCACGCGGATCGTCGAGGCGATCACGGGCCGGGCGGTCAGCGGGATGGCGCCCGCTTCGGGCGGCGAGAGCTACGGCAAGGCCGAGGAGAGCTGAGGCGGGCTCAGCTTGCGGGCACGCGGCGGCTTTCGGCGCGCTTCATGAGCGACACGAAGGTGCCCTGGCCTTGCGGCCCGTCGGTGGGGTCATCATCGGCGGGCGCGAGCTTGGTGTATGTGCCGTCGGAATTGAGATTCCACGCGCGGACGCGGTCGAGCTGGCTGACCTCGAAGAGGTGGAAGAGCTCTTCGCGTGCTGCGGCGTCGTGAACGGGCACGGCTGCCTCGACGCGGCCCGAGAGGTTGCGGGCCATCCAGTCCGCCGAGCCGATGTACCACCAGCCCTTGCGTGGGTCTTCCTCGCCGCCGGCGAAGTGGAAGACGCGTGAGTGCTCGAGGAATCGTCCCACGACCGATCGGACGGTGATGTTCTCCGACTGGCCCCTGACGCCCGGGCGCAGGCAGCAGAACCCGCGGATGAAGAGATCGATCTCGACGCCCGCGTTGGAGGCTTTGTAGAGCTTGTTGATGATGCGCTGGTCTTCGAGGGCGTTCATCTTGCCCCAGATGCGTGCGGGCTTGCCCTGCTTGGCGTTCTTGATCTCGCGTTCGATGTGTTCGATGAAGCTGCTGCGCATGGTCTCGGGCGCGACGAGCAGGTGGTTGAACTTGGTGAGGTGGCCTCGGCCGGTGAGGAGGTTGAAGAGGTTGAGCGCATCGTGGGTGATCTGCGGGTGGCAGGTGAAGAGGCCCAGATCGGTGTAGAGCTGGGCGGTGTGGGGGTGGTAGTTGCCCGTGCCGATGTGGGCGTAGGTGCGCAGGCCGCCGCGCTCGCGGCGAACGACGAGCGAGCACTTGCAGTGGGTCTTGAGGCCCACGACGCCGTAGGCAACGTGCACGCCGTGGGTCTCGAGTTGGCGGGCGAAGCGCACGTTCTTGGATTCGTCGAAGCGTGCGCGGAGTTCGACGAGGCAGGCGACCTGCTTGCCGGCCTCGGCGGCGCGGATGAGCGAGGTGATGAAGGGGGAATCGCGGCTTGTGCGGTAGAGCGTGAGCTTGATGGCCAGGACGTCGGGATCGCGCGAGGCTGCGGCGATGAACTGCTGGACCGAGTGCTGGAATGACTCGTAGGGATGGTGGACGAGCAGGTCCCGCTCGCGGATGGCGGTGAAGATGTCCGAATCCTCGTGGGCCAGTCTTGGCGGGACGATGGGCGTCCACTTCGGGTGCTTGAGGTCCGGGCGGTCGAGTTCGACGAGCTCGAACAGGTCGGCGTATTCGAGCGGGCCCGGGCGTGCGTAGACCTCGTGGTTGGCGATGCCGAGTTGCTCGCAGACGAAGTTGCGCACGGCCTGGGGATGCTCTTCTGGGAGTTCGAGCCGGACCGTTTCTGAGAAGCGCCGGTTGCGGAGATCGGTTTCGACCTGTTCGAGCAGGTCTTCGGCATCGTCGTCGTCGGCTTGCAGGCCGGCGGAGCGCGTGATGCGAAAGGGGGTGACTTCGGCAAAGCCGATGCCCGGGAAGAGGCGGTGGAGGTTGCGCCGGATCAGTGCTTCGAGCGTGATGAATCGGCGATCGGCGCCGGCTGTGGGGATTTCCATGAAGCGCTGGAGCACATCGGGGATCTTGATGCGTGCGAAGTTTGCATCGACGAGCGAGCCCGCATCGCCGTGCTCATCGGGCAGGCCCACGAACAGGCCGAGGTTCTCCGAGAGGTTGGAGATGAAGGGGAAGCGGTGGCCCGGGTCGACGGTCAGCGGGGTGAGGACGGGGAAGACCTCGGCGAGGAAGCGTTCATCGAGGGCGGCCTGCTCCTGCTCGGTCAGGTCCTCGATGGTGAGGATGTGCAGGCCTGCCTGAGCCATCGCGGGGACGACCTCGTTGTGCCAGATATCCGCCTGGCGGATGTGCAGCGCGGAGATGATCTCGCGCGCTGCAGCGAGGATCTCCCGCTGGGGCCTGCCCTGTCGATCCACGCACTCGGGGTCTCGATCGACACGGCGCTGCAGCAGGGCCATGCGCTTCATGAAGAACTCATCAAGGTTGCTCGAGAAGATGGCGAGGAACTTGACGCGTTCGAGGACCGGGGCGGCCGGGTCCTCGGCCTGCTGGAGCACCCTTCGGTTGAACTCGAGCCAGGAGAGATCACGGTTGAGATCGGGCAGCCCGCCGTCGACGGCGGCGACGAATTCGGCAGCGACCGCGGCGGGGTCGGGGATGTCGCCCTGGGGCGCGTTGGCGAGTGTGGAAGACTGCGGTTCGGTCATGCGGGGGGCTTTGGGCTCAGGAGTGCGGCGGGCGGTAGGTGGCGATGCAGCCGGGGGCTTCGGAGACGCTCACACTGGCGATGGTGGCATGGGGCGCGAGCGCATCGCCGATGCGGGTGTTCATTGCCTGGGCGATGTAGTGGGCGATGGCTTCCGCGGAGGCGTTAATGGTGTCGAAGGGGGGGTGGTCGGCGAGGTTGGTGTTGTGGAGGGGTGCGAGGAGTTGGCTCAGGGCATCCTCGATGGTGTGGAAATCGCAGAGCAGGCCATCGCTGTCAAGCTCGGGGCCCTCGAGGGTGAGCTTCACATGGAAGTTGTGGCCATGGATGGGTTCCTGGACGCCGGCGATACGCAGCGCATGGGCGGCACAGAACTCTGCTTCGACCGTGATCGCGAACATGGTTTGAGGGTATCGCGGCGGTTGTGCGGTGGGTAGTGTTGATGTCACGCGGGGCAGAGGCTCTGCGGGGCGTTCGTGCGTGGGCAGGAAGTGAGGCAGGCGTGAGCGAGCTGATCTTGAGCGTGAGTGGGCTGCGGGGCGTGGTGGGTCAGAGCCTGACCGCGGACGTCGCGGCTCGGTATGCCTCGGTGCTCGGGGGCTGGTTCGTCGAGCGCGATGGCGGTCGGCCCATGGTGGTGCTCGGGCGCGATGGCCGGGCGGGCGGGCACGTGATCCGTGATGCGGTGGTGGCGGGCCTCAACGGTGCGGGCTGCGACGTGATGGACCTTGGCGTGGCCACGACGCCCACCGTGGGGGTGATGACCGACGACATGGGCGCGGCGGGGGGCGTGATCATCACGGCCAGCCACAACCCCCAGCAGTGGAACGGCATCAAGTGCCTCGTGCGCGATGCGGACTCGGGCGAGATCGGCGCGTGTGCGCCCGAGGCCAGCGAGGCAAGCGTGCTCCGCGAGCGGTTTGAGCGCAGCGCGGGCGCAGCGGGCCGGAGCGTGGGCTGGCGCGATCTCGGCGCGACTACGACCTCGAGCGAGGCTGCGCGCACCCACGTGGACCTGGTGCTCGATCGGCTTGGCCGCGAGGCGCGGATGGCGGTGCGCGATGCCCAGCTTTCTGTGGTGCTCGACTCGGTGAATGCTTCGGGCGGTCTGGTGGGTGGCATGCTGCTCGACGAACTGGGCTGCGGCGTGGTGGCGATCGGCAACGAGACGTCGGGCATCTTCCCGCACGTGCCCGAGCCGACGCGCGAGAACCTCGTCGGGCTGGCGGGGCTGGTCGCTGACCACGGCGCGGATGTGGGCTTTGCGCAGGATCCAGACGCGGACCGGCTGGCGATCATCGATGAGAACGGGCGGTACATCGGCGAGGAGTACACGCTCGCGCTGTGCGCATGGTCAGCGCTCGAACTGATGGAGGAGCGTGCCAGCAAGTGTGTGCTGGTGACGAATTTGTCCACGTCCAGGATGCTGGGCGATGTAGCGCGGCGGTTTGGCACCTACGTCGAGCGCACCGCTGTGGGCGAGGCCAACGTCGTCAGCGAGCTCAAGCGGCACGCGGTGAGCTTCGGCGGCGAGGGCAACGGCGGGGTGATCTGGCCCGAGGTGACGTACGTGCGCGATTCGCTCTCGTCGATGGCGCTCGTGCTTGCGCTGTGCGCGCGGACCGGCAAGACGGTCAGCGAACTCGTCAGCGAGATCAACGCATTGTCGCCCGGGGGCGAAGGCTACTCGATCGTCAAGCGCAAGATCGAGGTGACGGATCGCGAGGCTGCGGCCCGGCTGATCGAGGGGGTTGCCTCTCAGCACGAGGGCGCGAGCATTGACCGGCGCGATGGCGTGTGGGTGGATCTCAGCGAGCAGGGCGCGTGGTTGCACGTGCGCTCGAGCAACACCGAGCCGATCGTGAGGTTGATCGCTGAGGCGCCGACGGAAGCTGCGGCACGATCGCTCGTGGGCGCTGACTGAGGCAGCGCGGTTCAGGCGCGGTGGATGCGAAGGATCATGGGTCGATCTCGACGAGTGCATCGTTGAAGACGTAGCGGCGAGCCTCGGCTCGCAGGTCCTCGGCGGACAGCGGGCTCTTGGCATCGCGTCGGATGTACAGACGATTGCTGAAGGCTCTCACCGTCGAGACGGTGTCGCCTCGTGCGCGGAGTGCTTCTGCAAGATCAGTCTCGATCGCTTCGCGATTGGCGGTAATGGTGAAGGTGATGGCGTCCAGTGCCGGGAAGTGCGGCTTGCGGAAGCGCTCGCAACGGCTGATGGCCTCGCGGCGTTCGGCTTCATTGAGGACGTAGCCGGTGGCGGCGAGACGGGCGCGGCTGAACTCGACGGAGGTCTTGATGGTCGGGACGTCCAGGAGCCTTTCGAGCTCAGCTCGCCAGGCGTTGAACTGCGTGATGGTCGCAGCGGTGGCAGCGGGCGGCTCGGCTTCGGTGGGCGCGCGCGCCGATGCGGGCGCAGGATCGGGCAGGTCCTCGAGCGAGCGGGGCAGGAGGAAGTCCGGCTCGGCCTCGGGACGCTGGGTGCTGATCGTGGGCAGGGAGCCGAAGTTAAAGCCAAGCTGGCGGGCGATGAAGAAGGTGGCGACGCCCAGCAGCAGGAGGGTGATGATCGGCGCGACGATGTCGAGCGGCGTGATGGCGCCGCGGGTTCGGTCGGCCTTGGGCTTGCCCCTCAGTGAACCTGTGCTCGAAGCGTTAGCTCCGGAGCGGCTCATGGGCGGGCGGGCCTTGACCGGCTTGTTGCGGAGGTAGCGGTCGAGGTCCTCAGCGATGGCGCTGGGGCTTGGGTAGCGACGGGTGGGATCCGGCTGAAGGCACTGCATGATGACCGCATCGAGCCGGCTGTTGAGGTGCTTCCTGACGGCCTTGTGCGTGAGCCGGCGCGTGGTGAGCAGGTCCTGGTAGGTGGCTCTGGATGTCTTGGTCTTGCTGAAGCGCACCGAGGGCGTCGGCGGGGACTGCGTCGTGAGCAGGTCCTTGAGGCCGGTGAGGCCTTGAGCGCGCAGGAGGGACTTATCGAAGGGCAGGTCGCCGGTGACGAGTTCATAGAGGATGACGCCCAGCGCGTAGACATCGGCCCGCGCGTCGATGGGCGGGCCGGACATATCGGCCTGCTCGGGGCTCATGTATTCGGGGGTGCCCATGAGCTGGCCGGGCGCGGTGACGAGGGTGTAGTCGGTGAGCTTCTGGTGGATGGCCTTGGCGACGCCGAAGTCGATGACCTTGGGCTGGGGCACGCCGGCGGCATCGGTGGCCACGAGGATGTTGGAGGGCTTGAGGTCGCGGTGGACGATGCCCTTGGAGTGGGCGTGCTGGACAGCTTCACAGACCTTGATGAAGAGCTGGCAGCGTTCGTGGATGGAGTGGTGGAGGGTGTCGGCGACCTGCTTGATGGGGTGGCCACGGACGAGCTCCATGGCGAAGTAGGGGCGGTGGCCCTGCTGGGGGCTGGTGACGCCTCCGGTGTAGACGCGGGCGACGCCCGGGTGGTTCATGCGCTGGAGGGCGATGCGCTCGGCCTCGAAGCGTTCGAGCACAGCCTTGGTGTCCATGCCGGGCTTGATGAGCTTGAGGGCGACGCGGTCTGGCAGCATCTCCCGCGAGGTGGTGCTGGGGGGGTCGGCCTGCTCCGGGCTTGGATGGTCGGCGTCGCTGAAGGGCTCTGTGATGGTCTCTGCTTCGAAGACGGTGCCGAAGGCGCCCTCGCCGATGAACCGGAAGATGCGAAAGCTGCCCACGACATCGCCCTGGGCGAGATCGAGGCTGTGGCCTGGCGGCTGCGGCGTGGGGGGCGGGGTGTGGCCGCCCGGGCCGAAGGATGCGGTGGGCCCATCGAGGTCCATGGGGGTGAGTGTACGGAGCGGGGCAGGTGTGCCCAAGCTCGCGAGCGGGGCCAGAAGCAAGTGGCTCAAGGCTCTGTCGCGGCTGCGGCTACACTGGCTGCATGGCAGATTCGCAGGGTGCGTACAAGGTGGGCGACCGGGTCCGGATCACGCAGCAGGTGCCGCGGCTGAGCGGCACGATGGTGACGACGGTCGAGGGCGAGCTGATGGTCGCTGAGCAGCAGAAGACCGGCTCGTGGTTTGCGCACAGCGAGGACAAGAAGCTCTGGGTGGACCGCGTGCAGCTTCGCAAGGACGACGGCGAGCTGGTCTGGTGCAACCTCGATCGGTACTCGCGCGTGGAGCTTGTGTCGGCTGCAGCGGCTGACGGCGAGCAGGCGGTGTGAGGGGCG
>CAZSBR010000093.1:0-9387 GCA_964605165.1 uncultured Phycisphaeraceae bacterium | reverse complement strand
TGAATTTCAGGACATGCCCCAGGAGAAGCTCCGCGAGCTCAAGGACCGGGGCACGGAGATCACCCGCGAGCTGTGGATCCCGCTGATCGCCTACACGGGCGACACCCTGCCCGGGCCGCACCTGCTGCGGGACGACGTGCGCAAAGCCAAGATCATCATCAGCGAGTGCACCTTCTTCGAGCCCGACCACAAGAGCCGCGCGAGCATCGGCAAGCACATGCACGCCGACGATCTTGCCGAGTGGCTCAGGGTCTGTGAGTGCGAGGCGCTGGTCGTGGCCCATGTCTCACGCCGCACCCACCTCGGCCACGCGCGATCACACCTCGAACAGACGCTCGGCCGCCAACTCGCCCAGCGCGTGCACTTCCTGATGGACCACAGGACCAACCGCGCGCGCTACGACCGCCAGCTCGAAGAGGCGGGCGTGGCGGTGCATTGATCCGCTCAGCGTGCGGCGCACAAAAATCCAGCGCGCACAAAGCCCGCTGAAACACGCGGCATTCGGGGCGGCGCTCGATTGCAGCAACAACCCTGTTGACTGGCTGAGAGCCCACGTGTACGTTGATCCTCACGTCTTTTGGCGTGGCAAGATCGGCGCCAATGGGCTCCGATCAGTGGGTGTGGACGCGGTTGTCGTGAGCGCGTCACTGTCGTGGATTCCTGATGCGCCGGCGATTCCGTGACCGCCTGTGTTGCATCTCAGAATGAGGCGAAGGCAATGAGCGGAACAGGCCTCGAGGTCTGGCCGGATGTGCTCGCGCACCTTCGGAAAAACCACCCCACCATTTGCAGGCGGTGGTTCACTGAAGAACTCAAGCCCGTGGCCATGGGCGGAGGAACCTTCTCGGTGCGGGCGCACTCGTCCTTCCACCGCGAATACCTCGCCAACTACTGCAACAACGCCTTCACCGAAGCCCTCCAGGCTGTCACGGGCCGACTCGTCGCTGTCAGGTTCATCGGGCCCGATCAGACCGTCAACACCGATGGGTCGCTCGCCACCGCGCAAGCCACCACAGAACCAGCCGCCGTCCACACACGCTCCGCCTCTGCTGCGACCACGGCTGCTGCGACCGCGACCAACGGCTCCGCCCGAGACCACAGGCCCGGCAAACGCGAGCTTGTCGCCCAACACACCACCAGCCGGCACAGCACCGACGACGATCACTCCAGCGCGACGGTCGGGACGCTCCAAAGCCCCGCGCCCGCCCGGCCCTCGATGGACGATGACGCCCTCGACGACATCGGCTCCGAAGAAGCCATGCTTCGGGCGCCCGCGCAGGCCACTCGCGTCGAACGCAGCGCCCACACGCTGCACATCGATCCCGACTACGACTTCGACTCGTTCGTCGTCGGCCCGAGCAACCGCCTGGCCCACGCTGCAGCCAAGGCCGTGGCCGACAATCCCGGCAAAGCGTACAACCCGCTCTTCATTCACGGCGACGTGGGCCTGGGCAAGACCCACCTGCTGCAGGCCATCTGCCTCGGGCTGGTGGAACGCAAGCCCGACGCCGTCATCTGCTACCTCTCCTGCGAGGGCTTCATGACCGAGTTCATGCAGGCTGTGCGCGCAGGCGAGATGATCGAGTTCCGCTACCGCTTCCGCGATGTCGATGTCCTCGTCGTGGACGACATCCACTACCTCGGCAAGCGTGACCGGACGCAGGAAGAGTTCTTCCACACCTTCAACACGCTCTACCAGGCCAACAAGCAGATCGTGCTCTCTTCGGATGCCCCGCCGGAGAACATCCCCGACCTGCAGGACCGGCTCGTCAGCCGATTCAAGTGGGGCCTGGTCGCCAGCGTCGATGTGCCCTCCTTCGAGACACGCATCGAGATCCTCAAGACCAAGGCCGCCATCCGCGGCTTCGAGCTGCCCGACGATGTCGCCTTCTACATCGCCCAGCACGCGACCTCACACGTCCGCGAGCTCGAGGGCCACGTCAACAACCTCTGCAACTACCAGGCGACCGACAACTGCGAGATCACCATCGATGTCGCCCGATCGCTGCTCAAGCTCGAAGACGTCAGCACGGGCGAAGCCATCACGATCCACACGATCATCGATGCGGTGACCGACCAGTTCGATGTCCGCCTCAAGGATCTGCAGTCCAAGGACCGCACCCGGTCCATCGCCCTGCCCCGCCAGGTCTGCATGTACCTCGCCAAGCAGCACACCCACCTCTCCCTCAAGGAGATCGGGGGCTACTTCGGCGGGCGCGACCACACGACCGTGCTCCACGCGGTGCGCACCGTCAAGGAAAAGCAGGCCGACGACTCGAGCTTTGCAGGCGTGGTCCGGGTCATCGAGCAGCGGCTTACGGGCAAGTAATCGTCCGGCTGCACCGGCTGCGCGCTGTCTGTCAGCCGGCGTGCCTGTGCGCTCAGCGGGGCCGTGCAAGGCCCGACCCCTGTGCTGTGGCTTGCCCCCATACCAGATGTGGTGGGTACGGTCCGATAGGCTACTGGTGCGCGGCTGTGGAAAGGTGGTGGACGAGCGCCTCGCTGCGGGCGCGCCCGCTCGTCCCGCTGGCGCGCCACCGAGCCCCACGCCGGGCCCACCCGGATGCTCCCAGCCAGCGGGCGCCCGCCAGCGCCAGCCAAATGCCAGCCTGTGCCCATCTTGCGTGGGTGATGTAAGTATCTGTTGTTCAGATGTTTGCGTCTTCTCGAGGCCCCGCTGTCCACGCTGCGCCAGGGCTCATTTCTACGATGATTGGAGATATCTCTTTCTCTCTAGAGACTTCAAGGCGGACCACCCCCCCAGCCCGAAAGGAGCCCTGCGCGTGCCCCCCGCCCGCCTGTGGATAGTCACCACCAACCCGCGCACGATCGTGGGTGTCTGGCGAAGCGTTGCGGGGGCTCTCAGGCCTGGCAGCGGGGGCACCAGACGGTCGTTCGCTGGGCGATCAGCCCCGAGCTGAGAGGGGTCTTGCAGCGTTTGCACGCCTGGCCCGACCTGCCGTAGACGGACAGGGCGTTCTGCCGCCTGCCCTCCGTGCCGTCGGGCCTGCGGTAGCTGCGGACGGTGGCCCCGCCCCACTTGAGCCCGAGGCGCAGCTCTTGGCGGATGGCCCCGGCGAGCGTTGTCCACTGAGAGCTCTCAAGATCGCAGCAGCGGACGCTCGGGGCGATGCCAGCCCGGAAGAGGGCCTCGTCCGCGTAGATGTTGCCCACGCCCGCCAGCACCCGCTGATCGAGCAGGGCAGCCTTGATCATCATCGACTTGCTCTGTGCAGCCTGACGCAGCGCCCCGGCCCGGATGGTCAGGGCGTCTGGCCCGAGCGCGCTCCACCGTTCTTCGAGCGCAGCGAGGCTCGGCAGGCACCACAGGCCGCCGAATCGCCGCGCATCTTCAAAGCCAATCACCCGCGAAGCTTGGCCCTGGCAGCGGGTCGTCCAGAGCACGTGGGTGTGCGCAGGCAGCTCGTCAGACTCCACCGGCCCGACCCAGCCCGTCATGCCAAGGTGCACCACCACACACCGGCCATCGTCGGCGATGATCGCCAGCGCCTTGCCATGCCGGCGGACCTCCGCCACCGTGCGACCCACCAGCAGCGCGCCGGGCGCCACCGCCATCGCGGTCGAGACGTCCTGGCCTGATCTCGACCAGCCGCCCGGCGGATCGCCCGCAGCGCAGATGACATCACGCCTGCGCACCTGGGCGTTTTCGATCATCGCGCCCACCAGCAGCGGCTCGAGCATGAGCCGCACGGACTCGACCTCGGGCAGCTCAGGCACGCTCACTCGCTTCGTCTGCGGCTTCATCGCCGGGTGCTCGGCTGGTGCGCAGCGAGCGGAAGAACGCCCGCAGCAACTCGCTCGCCTCGTCCGTTCGCAGGGCCAGCGAGGGCGCGTTCTCCGGCCCGATGACCACCGGGCGGTGGTTGAGCCTCGGCTGATCGAGGACGTTGAGCACCGAGCCACACGCCCCGGCCTTGGGGTCCATGGTGCTGAAGACCACCCGCCCGACGCGGGCATTGACGATCAGCCCCGCGCACATCGAGCAGGGCTCGAGCGTTACCACGAGCGTCGCAGCGTTGAGCCGCCAGTGCTTGAGCGTCGCTGCCGCCTCGCGGATGGCCAGGACCTCCGCGTGCGCAGCGGGGTCGGCATCGATCTCCCGGCGGTTGGCACCCTCGCCCAGCAATTCGCCGTCGGCGGTCCTGTACACCACCGCGCCGACGGGTACCTCGCCCATGGCGGCTGCGGATCGAGCGAGCGAGAGGGCTCGGTCGAGCCAGCGGGCATCGTCAGCGGTCGGGCTCAGCAGATCAGCCATGGTCGGGGTCGGTTCCTCAGCGATGGTCGTGCAGATCGTCGAAGGGCTCGCCATCGGGTTCGCGTTCAGCGCCCGGCGGGGGCGTGCCCGCCACGCGGTGGGCTGGCAGCAGAATCAGCAGCAACCCGCCCAGCTCGAACAAGCCGTAGAGCGGAATGGCCAGCAGCAGCATGGACATCGGGTCCGCGGGCGTCAGCAGCGCCGAGGCCACAGCACAGCCGATGGCGATGAATCGGCGTGAGCGCACAAGCCAGGCGCGCTCGATCAGCCCGGCCCAGCCGAGCAACAGCACGACCACGGGCGTCTGAAAGCCCAGCGCAAAGCCCAGCGCCATGTTCAGGAAGGTCTTGGTGTACTCGCTGATGCGGTACTGCTGCTCGATGCCCGTGCCGGCGGTGAGGTGCGTGCCGAGGATCTCGACCGCGCCCGCATCCCCGCCCGAGCGTGGGGGCACAGCGATGCGCAGCTGCTGAAGCGAGGTGTTGAACCACATCTCGCCCGCCTGGGCATCTTCGGGATCTGTTGCGAGGATGGGAGCCACGGGCAGGCTCACGCCCGCGGGCCTTGGGCCGGTGGGCACATCGACGCGGCCCACGCCCGTGCCGAACTCGATGAAGAACGCGAGCACCACGGGCAGGATCACGCCGTAGAGAAACCCGACGCCCGAGACGGTCAGCACGCCGCTGAGCGGCAGGAGGACGTAGACGAAGCGGCGCTCCTGTGCGTAGAGCCCGGGCGAGACGAACCGCCAGAGCTGGTAGAGCATCCATGGGCTGCCGATGAGGATCGTCATGACCACCGCGACGTGGATGTAGATGCCGAAGGTCTCGAGGAAGTTGGTGGCGAGCAGTTCGGGCGTCTGATCGGCAGCGAGCAGGGCGGTGCGGACGGGCTGGATGAGGACGCCGAGCGTCCACTTCGCGACGATGAGCGCAAAGACGAAGATGGGGATGATGCCCAGGAGGGCGTAGATCAGCCTCCGCCGAAGGTCTTCGAGGTGGTCACCAAAGCTCATGGAGACGAGGGAATCGTCGATGGCCGAGCGGCTTTCAAAGGGCTGATCAAGCGGTGGTGGCGGTGGTGGTGGCATGTTGACCGGGAGACGTTCGGCGACGAAAGCAAGATTGTTGGCCCAAAGCGGGACAAAGAGCGACGGGACCATTCATCACGAGCATCTTTGCGATGAGGAAGCGGGGCGACGCGGAGGCCCTGCCCACATCCTCGGGTTAGTCCTCGGACTGGTCCTCAGGCTGGCCCGACGTCGGCAGATGGGCCAAGGGAAGACGCGTGGACACAGGCACGCGACAGTTCGCAGCCGGTGAAGACCCGCCGGCCCCCACGCCTCTGAGCGCCACGGGCGCCCGGCTCATCGAGCGCGCCCGCCGGGGCGAGGCTGCAGCACTGCGGGAGCTCTGGCAGGCCAATCGCGCGTGGGTGGCGGGCATCCTGCTGGCCTACAAGCCGCGACAGGCCGACCTCGAGGACCTGCTGCAGGAGGTCGCCATGGCGATGGTTCGCAGCATCGGCTCGGTGCGGTCGCCCGGCGCCTTTCGGCCCTGGCTCAGAACGGTGGCGATCAACGCTGCCCGGCAGGAGGCACGGCATCGCAGCCGACGACCGGACTTTAAAGCTCGCTCGCTGCAGAGCCTCGAAGGCGTGGGCGGGCAGGACGACCGAGTTGGCGTCTCCAGCGGGGAGATCGACATGACCGAGACGCGCAAGCGCGAGGCCCGCGAGCTTTTGAGCATGGTCCTCGATCTGCCCGAGGCGTACCGAGAACCCGTGCTGTTGAGATCCCTCAAGGGCATGAGCTACCGCGAGATCAGCGCCATCACCGAGTTGCCCGAGTCCACCATCGAGACACGCATCGCCCGCGGCAGGCGGATGCTCCGCGAACGCGCCCGTCAGCGACGGTTTGGTGCCGCGGCATCGAGCACCCACCCGCAGAGCTCCGCAAACCAGAGCGATGAGCACGCCATCGAAAGGCCCACGTCATGACTTCTTCGCACGATTCGCCTCATGATCCCCGCCCCGAGCGCTCAGCTGAGGAACCTATGGGCACCGATCCGGATGTGCTTCTGAGCCGCGTGCTTGATGGCGAAGCAACGCCCGAGGACTGGGCAGCGTTTCGCTCGCTCGCAAGCCACCAGCCCTCGATCTGGCAGGAACTGGCTGAGGCGCAGCAGGATCGCGCTGCGATGGACGAGGCCATCCGCTCAGCGGTGGAGATTGCAGACCTGGTGGAGGCCCCGATCGAGACGCACCTCAGTGAACGCCTGGCCGGTCGCGCGCGCAGGGCGCTGAGCTACGGCGGCTGGCTGGTCGCAGCAGTGGTCGCGCTGACAGCGATCGTTCAGCCGGTGCTCCGAGTGGAACCCGCGGGGCCAGCATCAGGCGCGCTGACGGCCGCCTCGTTGAGCCCCGAGGATGCGCTCAGGGCGTACTTCGACCGCGGCGCTGAGGCGGGGCGCGTGCTGGGGGAACTGCCCGAGCCCAGGGTGCTGCAGTACCGCCTTGCGGACGATGGCCAAGGCGTCGAAGTGGTGTATCTCAGGCAGATCGTCGAGCGAGCGATCGTCGATGACGTCTACAGCGTGGGCGTGACGGATACAGGCCGAGCGGTGCCTGTGCGGGCCGAGCTGCCCTCAGGCGCGAACAACTGGCGGTTCTGACGCGCCGGTGAAGAGGCGAACCGAAGCAATTCTGGCCCAAAAGACGACGGGATGCCGGCGTGCTGGCATCTCTGTGAAGTGAACCCACAACACCCGTCGGCGGGCCGCTCGTGGCCGCTTGTGTAACAACCGCTGGGGGTGTGCAACACGACCAGCCCTCTTCCCTAAGGAGACATACATGCAACGCAAGAACCTTCCTACCCAGTCCCTCGCGGGCGCACTCACCGCTTCGATGCTGCTGGCTTCGTGCGCAGCGATGGCAAGCGCCCTGCCCGTAAAGCCCTACGAGATCGCGCCGGACCCCGAGCAGGACGAGATCGTCATCGAGCAGTTCTTTGACACGATCGATCTGGACGAGCTCAGCGAAACCAGGATCGAGCTCGAGGGCGCGGTGCGGCCGGGCCAGCCCGAAGGGCGCACCAAAGTCAGGTCCGTTTCGACCTATCAGGTCAGCACGGACGATGAGCAGATCGTCATCCGCATCGTCGATGGCGAGATCCAGGCCACGGTCAATGGCGAGCCGATCGATGCAGGCCGTGTTCAGATTGAAGAGGGGCAGATCATCGTGCTGGGTGAAGACGGTCAGCAGATCGCCCGCTTCAACCAACGCGCGCCCCAGGGCAACACCCTGCGCCAGTTCGTCTTTCCTGGCGGTGGCGGCGGTGGCGGCATGATGTTCCGCGAGGGCCGGCCACTCAACCGCGAAGTCCTCGAGGGACAGAACTTCTTTGCCATCAACGCGGGCGAGGTGCCCGATGTCATGGTCGGGCTCAACATGGGCGAGGCGGGCGAGTCCCTGCTTCAGCACTTTGGCCTCAAGCGTGGCGAAGCAATCTTCGTGACCAGCGCGATCGAGGAGTTGCCCGCAGCCAAGGCGGGCATCAAGGCGGGCGACCTGATCGTGGCGATCGAGGGCGAGAGCCCGGCGACGCCCGCCACGCTCCGCGATGCGCTCAAGGAACTCGATCCGGGTGACACGCTGACCGTCACCGTGCTGCACAAGGGCCAGAAGCGGGACGTCGACATCACCGTCGCCAAGTACGACTCAGAGAAGCTCGACGGCGTCTCGCGGCAGGAGGCCGTTATAGGTCTTGAGTTGCCCCGCGCCAGGGCCAACGCTGAGGAGATCCAGCAGCGGGCGCGCGAGCTTGCCGAGCGCATGCGGGCCGAGGCACGCGAGGGCGAACTCAACGAGGACCGCATCCGTGAACTCGTCCGCGAACTGGCCATCATCGAAGGGCGCGAGAACGACGCGGTTCGGCTCCGGCCTCAGCCCCGCTTTGATGAAGAAGTCCGCGGCTTCATGGTGCCCCGGGGCTTTGATCGCTTCGTCGAGGAGGCCGACGAGTGGGAGCAGGAGTTCGAGGTGCAGATCGAGCGGCTGCACGACCGCTTTGAGGCCATGGCCGAGGAGTGGCAGGTTCGATTTGAGAACGAACTCGAGAGCAGGCTCGGCCGGCTGGAGGGCGCGATCGACGAACTGATGGCGCGTCTCGAGCGCGATGACCGCAACAACCGCAGGCGTGGCGGACGCGATGACTGAGACCCCGATCGCTGGCCGGCACTTTGAGCGCTCAGAATCGCTGCTGGCCAACAACCGCCCGAGCTTCAAGCGGTAGAACAGGCGGGGACCACACACCTTCCCGTTGCGTAGCTCTGGGCTGCGTAACTCCGCGACACGGCCGCATGGGATCCCCCTCATGCGGTCGTTTTTCATGGCTGGGTGCTGCTCGTGCGGGCGAAGGCCCGATCCGCTGCCCGCCGGCCCGGGGCCGATACGATCCGCAACTTGGACGGGCCTGACCGGTCCAACCCGATGCGGACCTCACTGCCTGCGGCGATCGCTGCCACGGGCCTTGCCCGCGATCTGCAACAGGAGACCCGCTGCCCATGTCAGACGAAGCCAACCAGACCACTCCAGCCTCGACCGCTTCAGCGGGGGCTTCCAACGGTGCTTCGGGTCAGCCGGGCGTGCTGCCCGAGGGCGTCGAAGAGGTGCGGCGTGCGTATGCGAGCCTGCGGGAGGAGATCGCGCGGGTCATCGTCGGCCAGGAGGAGGTCGTCGAGCAGGTGCTGCTGGCGATCTTCTGTCGGGGTCACGCGGTGGTGGTGGGTGTGCCCGGTCTTGCCAAGACGCTGTTGATCTCATCGGTGGCCAGGGCGCTGCACCTGGATTTCAGCCGCGTGCAGTTCACGCCCGACCTCATGCCGAGCGACATCACGGGCACGGAGGTGATCGACGAGGACAAGACGACGGGCCAGCGGAGTCTGCGCTTCATGCGTGGGCCGATCTTTGCCAACATCATTCTGGCAGATGAGATCAACCGCACGCCGCCCAAGACCCAGGCCGCGCTGCTCGAGGCGATGCAGGAGCGGCAGGTGACGGTTGGCGGCGTTGCACACCCGCTGCCCCAGCCCTTCTTCGTGCTCGCCACG
>CAZSBR010000092.1:0-9401 GCA_964605165.1 uncultured Phycisphaeraceae bacterium | reverse complement strand
GGTGACCTCAACTACCGCACCAGCATCAACGTCAAGGGCGGTATCGATGACAACGTCAAAGAGGGCTTCATGAAGTACTGCCCTCGCCTGCGCAAGCACACGCTGCACAAGATCAAGCGGAAGTAATCCGGGCATTGAGGCCCGGCAGCAAGGAAATCGGGCAAGGGCGCACGGCCAGAAGGCAATGGAACCTCCATTGACCGCAGGCCAGTGCCCACTGCCTTGGAACGCCAGTAGCTCAGTTGGTAGAGCAGTGGATTCCAAATCCACCGGTCAGGGGTTCGAGTCCTCTCTGGCGTGCTTTGAGCGGCGGATCATGCAGGCTTGAGAGAACTGCCCGGGATGATGCGTTCCCGCGAAGGCAAGTCACTCGAGCGGGTGATCCTGAAACGGAAAGGCCGACATGGCGCTGGGTATTCACAAGCCGGGGCAGGGATACTGGGTACGCGTGCTCACCGCGGTCGGTGCTGGAGCGATGGTGCTCGCAACCGCTGCGTGGGCGTGGGGCCAGGCGATCAACATCCGCCTGCCCGCCCGAGCCCACACCTTCGAACTCGCTGGCAACCCCTCGGACTGGCAGGCTGACAGCGCCGTCTCCCTGATGACCATCGATCCCCAGACGGGCGACATGGTGCTGATGGGCACGGGCCTGATCGAGGCGATCAACGTCGCGGGGGCTTCCAGCCGCGTGACGGTCAACAGCGTGGACCTTTCGCTCGAAGGGGCGACGCCCGCCCAGGCCGAGGCGCTTGCGATCGAGGGGCCGGGGCTGCGGGTCTTGACGTACGACTCGGTGGCGGTGGTTGATCCGCTGTATGTGCAGGGCGGGATCGTCGCTGTCATCCTGCTGGTGGGCCTGTTCATTGTCTTTGTGCTGGTGGGCTCGAAGAAGCGTTCGGTCGAGTTCCTGATCGCCACCGATGGCGAGATGCGCAAGGTCAACTGGTCGAGCCGTCGCGAGGTGATTGGTTCGACGTGGGTCGTGATCGCAGCAGCATTTCTGATCTCGGCGGCGTTGTTTGTGATCGACCAGGTCTTTGCGGGCTTCTTCCGCATGATCGAAGTGCTGAACTGACGCGCTGAGCCGCGGCGCGCCGCGGGTGGCGCTGTGCAGCCGAGCCTGCTTCCGAGCCATCCCGCAAGTCTGGTAGTCCCGAGCACGCACTGTGCTGGCTTGATTGAAAGAAGGGCGAGAGCCGCCATGGAAGAAAAGCCCACCACCAACGCTGCTGAAAGCCCCGCTGCTGAAGACAGCGCCTCGGACGAGTCAGCCGTCGACACCTCCTCTGCGCAAGGCTCGTCGATGAGCGCGCCGTCGTCGGAGCTTGATGCCAAGCCCGCGGGCGAGCAGCCCGCTGAGGACGCCCCGGCCGAAGAGGAGCCGATGCGTCAGGGCAGCATGGACTGGTTCGTGCTGCGGGTGGCCTCCAACAAGGAGAACTCCGTCAAGGAGACCCTGCTGCGCAAGGTGCAGATCGAGGGCATGACGCAGCTCGTGGGCCGCATCCTCGTGCCCACGGAGAAGACCAAGACGATCAAGGGAGGCCGCCAGCGGATCCAGGAGACCAAGCTCTACCCGGGCTATGTCTTCGTGGAGATGCAGCTCGAGCCCGATGGACGCATCCCGCAGGACGTGTTCTTCCTCGTCAAGGAGACGACGGGCGTGGGCGACTTCGTCGGCACCGCCGGTCGGCCCACGCCGATGGAGGAACACGAGATCGTCAAGATGCTCAACGACTCCAAGGCCCCCGATGAGGAGCCGACGATCCGCCTGAGCTTCGAGAAGGGCGAGCACGTGCTCATCAAGGAAGGTCCCTTCGAGAACTACGAGGGCACGGTCGACGAACTCTTCCCGGAGAAGGGCGCGGTGCGTGTGCTCGTGACGATCTTCGGCCGCCAGGCCCCGATCGACCTCGAAGAGTGGCAGATCGCCAAGGCCGACGAAAACTAAGCACGGCCGGGCACCGGCATCAGCACGGAAACCGCGTCGGCACAGGGATTGCCCCCGGGTGAATCTTCGCTCATTTTGGTCGCGCCGGCGTGCAATTGCCTCTGGCGGCGGTATGACTTCTGTGACAGGCCCCAATGATGCGGGGTCGATCGGGCCAGCGTCCACACGCGGGCCCCATGGAGGTCGTGCGTCATGCCCGAAACTGAGAACAAGCAGTCAACTTCCACCAAGCCGGGCCGTCGCAAGTCCGGCCTTGGCAAAGTGCTCGGCATCGGCGTCGTGCTGGTGCTCGTGGCGATCATCGGCATCGTCGTCGCGCTGCCAGCGATCGGCTCAGCCATCGCTGCGGGCCAGATCGAGAGCGCCGTCAACCCGACCATCAAGGGCTCGGTCGCTGTCGAGCGCGTCAAGCTCTCGTGGCTGAGCGCACAGGAAGCGGGGCCGATCCGCGTGCTCGACCCCTCGGGCAAGCAGGTTGCAGAGGTCGAGGCCACCATCAGCACCGGGCTGCTCTCGCTCATCACGGGCGGGCTGGACCTCGGCGAGATCCGCATCAACGGCAACGCGCACGCCACACGCGCGAGCGACGGGACGATCGACCTGCTCGAAGCAGTCGCCTCGACCAACCCAGCGTCGGCCAGCGAGGGGAGTGGTAGCGGCGTGGGCAATGCGCAGGCAGGCGAGCCTGCTGCGCTGCCCGCGGGACTGGCTGCGAAGCTCATCATCGATGCGCTGGATCTGACCTACACGGATGCAGCGCTGGCCGAGGCAACGGACAACGCGCTGTCCACGCTCGCTGTGCGCAGCCTGGCGGGCGAGGTGAACCTCGCGGTCGGCCAGCCACTGACCGGCACACTGAGCGCATCGCTTCTGAGCGGGCAGACTGCATCGTCGCTCACCGAAGATGGCCCGCTGACGATCAACCTCAACATCGACCAGTGGTCTGCGAGCGATGGCACACTGACACTCGGCCAGGCCAGCGGCACGGGCTCACTCTCGGCTGAGGCTCTGGACGCCGATGCGACGGCCTCGATCGAGGTAAGGGACGGCGCCGCATCGCTCACCGAGCCGGCGACGCTCTCGCTCGACCTCCAGCCGTGGTCGCAGCGGCTCATCGCGGCGCGCGACGCCATGAGCAACACGCCCGGCGTGAGCTTTGAGCAGATGCCCGAGGCGCGGATCACGGTCAGCGCGCTGCGCCTGCCGCTGCCTGCGCAGGGCGGCACGCTCGATCTTGCTGCGATGACCGCGCAGGCCTCGGTCGTCCTCGGCTCCATCACGGGCAAGGCCGACCCGAGCGCACTGGGACTCGAGGGCGGCGGCCAACGAGATTTCTCCACGGCTGAGACGCGGATCGACGTCGCCCTCGCTGGCGATGACTCCGCCTCGATCACGGCCCGCGGCTCGGCGAGCGTGGGCAATGAATCCGCGGGCACGCTCAGCGCGGACCTGGGCATCGAGCGTCTGTTTGCGGCCGATGGCGGCCCGATCGTGCGGGGCGACGCCTCGCTCAAGGGCGTAGCCACCGCGATCCTCGATACGTTCGTGGCTGCGATGCTGCAGCGGGAGGGCTCGCCGCTGGTCAAGCTCACCGATGATCTCGGCCCGACGCTCGATCTGGCCGTCAATGTCACGCCCGCCGATGCGGGGCCGCAGGCCATGGCGATCGATGCGTCGCTCACGTCTGAACGCGTGCGCGGCAATGCGAACGTCACGATCGATGGTGCTGCGCTTTCGTCGAGCGCGCAGGAGGCTGTGGTGCTCACATTCCGTGAGCCGGCGCCGCTGCTGGCGCGACTGCTGCCCGAGGTGCGCGTCGCGCACGCGGACCCGATCAAGCTGACGGTCTCTGACCTGCGCGCAGACCTTGGCAAGCTCGCGGGCGAGGCGCAGGACCTCCGCACGCTTGCAGCGATGATCGTGCTCGATGCGGGCACGATCGCGGGCGATGTGCAGGATGCGGGCGGCGCAAGCCGGGCGTTTGGCGCTGGGCCGATCGAGGCGCGGGTCGATGCGCGCACGCTGGCCGAGGGCAACGCCGAGTTTCGCCTTTCGGCCTCGGGCGCGTACGACGGCAACAACGCGGGCACGGTGGAGGCACTGGGCACAGCGTCAGGCCTGTTGAACGCGTCTGGCGCGCTCAAGACCGAAAGCCTGCCGACGATCAACCTCGATGCGCAGCTCAGAGAGCTGAGTTCATCGCTGCTCGCGGCGTTCGTGCCGCTGGGTGAGATGGGCCTCGATCCGGCGCGTGACATCGGCCCGATCATCAATGGCTCGCTGACGGCGAGCAACGTCTCCGACGATGAACTGCACGCGGACCTGACGGTCGAAGCCCAGCACCTGGCGATCACGGGCCCGCTGTCGATCACGACGCAGCGGGTGCAGACGCGTTCACCGATGGTGCTCACGCAGAAGCGGCCCGCGACCTTGCTGACGGCGCTGACGCAGCTTGATCCGCCGCTGACCGAGGCTGCGGGCGGTGCGCAGTCGCTCGAGGCACGCGTTGAGTCGCTCGTGCTGCCGCTGGGCGAGGGCATGGCGCCCGAGGTGCAGAACGCGGCGCTTCAGGCGTCCTTCAGTCTGCAGAACGTGCAGACGCGCGATGTGGTGGTTTCGAGCATTGCGGGCACGGCTGAGCTTGAGCCGGGCAAGGGGCTGACGATCGCAAGTGAGCTGCGCGCGCAGCAGGGCCAGGAGCAATTCCGTGGCACGCTCGACGCAAGCACGCTTGGCGTGTTCGCAGAAGACGGCAGCATGCTGACGCCGCTGGCGATGAAGCCCATGGCCAAGCTTGAGCTGCGCGATGCGCCCGCGGCGCTGACGGGCCTGCTGCCCACGCTGCCCGCGGGAGAGGGCGAGGGTGCTCAGCCGCTGCCGCTTGGGGAGGTCGCCCGCGAATTCATGGGTGGCGCGTTCACGATCATCGCCGAGGTTGATGCCCGGAGCGATGCCCAGTCCTTCATCGCGTCCATCGATGCGCCCAACACCAAGCTCAGCGCGCGTGGTTCGCTTGCCGACCAGATGGTGTCGACTGAAGCCGTGACCGTGAATACGCGGGTCTCGCCGAGGGCGTTTGCGCTGCTGACGAACGCCCAGCCGGGCAGCCCGGCGCTGACAGCACCCGCCTCGGTGAACCTGAAGGTCGAGCCGTTGCAGATCCCGCTGACGGAGACCTACGGCATCGATGCGGCGCGCTCCACGGGCACGCTTGCTGCGACCGGCGCGATCGAGGCCTCCATCGGCGGGCTCGAAGCCAGCGGCGTGCAGGGGCCGATCACCATGCGGACGAGCGCCCTGTCGGTGCGCGGCCCGCTGGCAGCGCTGCTCGGCAGCGGCACGGGCACAGCCAACGTGGAGGCCAGCGGCAACTTCACCGCGCCCAACAACGGCTCGGGCAGCTTCAGCCTCGCCACCGCGCCGACGCTCAAGGATGGTGCGCCCGATGGACCGTTCAACATCAATGCCAAGCTGAGCGATGTGCCCACAGCGTTCATCGACGCGATCGCCCAGCAGCAAGGTCTGCTTCTGGGTGCGGTCGGCCCCTCGCTCAGCCTCGATCTCAACGCACGACTCGATGTCGCTGGCCAGACGCCCATCGATACCGTCTCGCTCGGCATCGCAAGCCAGCGCATCAATACGACGCGCCCCCTTTCCATCTCGGCGCGCGGCGACACGCTGCAACTCACACAGCCCGCGCAGGTGCGCATGCTCATCGATCCGGCCTGGGCCAATGAGTACATGCTCGGCTCCAAGAAGCAGACCGCTCCGGGCGGCCCCGCACCAGCTGCGGATCTGCTGATGCTCTCGGCACCGGCCGACATCACGGTGGATCTCAATTCGCTCGTGCTGCCCGCAAACATGACGGGCACGGAACAATCGCCGGGCGGCCCGCTCAAGCAGGGCGTCTTCGGCATCGATGCCTCCGTCGACCTGCCGCAGCTTGCCATGGTCGTGGGCGACGCCAGAACACCCGTCTCGATCAACGGCGGCAAGCTGGCCCTCAAGCCGACCAGCGCGCAGGGTGCCTCGCTCGACTTTGATCTGCGCGTCCAGCAATGGACCGCAGCGGGCACGCAGAGCCAGGCGCAGCAGCCCAGCCGCGTGTGGGGCAGCCTCTATGGCCTGACGACCGAGACCGGCGCCGTGCAGCCGCAGTTGCTCAATGCCTCCGGCTCGTTCGAACTGCCCAACGTGCCCACAGCGTTGGTCGATGCGTTTGCCCGAAACGACCTGCCCGGCAAGGTGCTGGGCCAGTCCGTGACCGCCAAGGGCTGGTTCCGCCAGATCTCGGCGATTGCCGGCGCGTTCAAGTTCGAGGCGAGCAGCCCGAACGCCACCGCCAATGTCGATGGCTTCTTCCAGAACAACCAGATGGTCATAGCCAAGCCGGCCGACGGCTCAGCGATCGCCACGATCAGCCGCATCACGCCCGAGTTGACCGCCGATCTGTCCAACGCGCTGCCGATGCTCAAGGCTGTGGAGAAGACCGATGAAGACGAGCCCGCGAGGCTCATCCCCATCTCCGATCTCTACATCCCGATCGATGGCAACATGGACAATCTCAACGGCATGTTCGCCATGGACATGGGCACTGGCCGGTTTGCGATCGAGAACCAGATCTTCGGCTTCATCAGCGTGCCGGCGCTTCGGCAGTCCGGCACCGTGGGTCGGCGTCTTGAAACCTTCAACGCCACCATGATGCAGGGGACCATCATCTACGAGCCCTACACGCTGCCCGTGGGCGAGTTCCAGTTCATCACCGTCGGTGCGGTGAACCTCTCAAGCCGAGGCTGGGAGAACAAGGAACGCGATCTCAGCACACCCCCGGGCGGCACCGTTGATGTCATCACCTACATCCCCGGCGGTGCGCTGGCACAGGAAGCCTTCGGCCCGCTCGGGCTGCCCGCGAGCATCGGGCCCCAGGCGATGGTGCCCTTCCGCACCAAGGGGCCGCTCGACGACACCAAGACCAAGTTCGACCTCGAGCACTTTGGCAAGAAGAACCTCACGCCGGAGAACATTCTCAAGGGCATCGGTGAAGCGATCGATGACGGCGGCAGCGGGCTTGGTGACATCATCCGCGGCATCGGCGGCGGCAGGTAAGCGTCGCGCCAGCTAGCGCTTGAGCACGCTTGCGCGATCGTTCCAAAGCCCGTCGAGGCGCTCGAGAAAGGTCGGTGTCGCACCGGCCATGTCGAGCGTGCTCGCGTCCGTCAGCGCAAGGCCGCAGCCGACGAGCAGATCGACCAGCCCGTGGAAATCCGACAGCGCGATGTACTCGCGACCGACGCGGGGTGTGCCCGTGAACGCTCCCGCCTGCACCTCGGCAAGGTCGGCCATGTTGTGGTAGTTGCCCAGCGGCAGGCAGACGCACGTGGCTGCCAGGCCCGAAGCACAGAACACGCTCGCCTCACACGCACCGCCGGCCATGAGCTTGCGCTGCCAGCGCCATGCCTTGGAAGCATCGTGCTTCTCGCTCGCCTTGGGCAATGCCGGCCCGCCGATGGCTTCTGCGATGCGCGCCACATCGGCTGTGACCTGCGGCGTGAACACGCTGATGCGATCACCCACGCGGACGATCGGCCCGCCGCCAATGGGCGAGTCGGCAAACGCCCTGCTGTTCTCGAGCGCCAGCACGCGCGCGCCGCGGGGAATCGTGCCCGCCTTGCACGCGCCGATCGCCCCGATGAAGCCGATCTCCTCGGCGCGCGTCAGCAGCAGGCGAACATCCCCCACTGCCTCGCCCTCGACCATGCGAAGGCGGAGTTCGTCCATCGCAGCAAGCGCCGCAGCCAGTGCTGCGAGATCGTCACAGGCATCGGTGTGCAGGCACGGGTGGCCATCGGTCTCGATGACCTCGGCCGCATCAAAGCGCCAGCGGACAATCGACCCGGCGGGCACGGCGGCATCGAACTGCGCCGCGTACGCGGGGAAGTTGTTGACCTTTTCTTCCAGCACGCGCGTGAGCACGCCCGGAATAGGCGTGTCCGCACCGGGCGGCCATGCCTCGAGGTGCGCATCTGGGAAGTAGTCCGCCATCACCCCGCCGCGGAACGAAAGGACCACGTGGTCCTCCTCGACGGCTTCGACGATGAAGGCCGGGTGGTCCATGTGGGCGGTGAAGTAGAGCGGCCGCTCGGACTGGCTGACGCCCCGGAGCGAGAGCGTCAGGTTGCCGTGGATATCGCGGGCAAGCTCGAGTTCCGGCCGCTCATCAAACCACTCGGTCAGCCACGCCACGACGCGGTCTTCGTGGCCGGCCGCGGTGGGCACCTGTGTCAACTCGGTGAGCCACCGCTGGTGCGATGCCCGGCGATCGTCAGCGATCTGGATCTCGAGCGTGGGCGTTTGGCTTGCCTGGGTCATCGACCGGGTCTCACGCGGCCTCGCATGCGTTTGGGGGGTAGCTTGCTCGGCACCACGCCGCCCGGGAACTTCGCATCACGCTTGGATTCATCCTGCGGCACGGCGGGCGCTTCTTCCTGCTCGAAGCGGTTGCGCGTAACGGCGGGCACACCCTTGACCTCGGGCAGCGGGCGATGGCCCGTGGGCTCATCACGCCACGAGCTTGGGCGCTCGCGATGCTCAAACTCCGGATAGTCGAGGTGATCGATCTGGGTGTTGATGAGGTCTTCGATCTGCGAGAGGATCTTGCCCTGCTCGCGGGTGGCGAACGTCCAGGCAATGCCCCGGGTGCCAGCGCGTGCGGTTCGGCCGATGCGGTGGACGTAGACCTCGGGATCGTCCGGCAGGTCGTAGTTGACGACGTGGGTGATGCCCGCGACATCGATGCCTCGCGCCGCCACATCCGAGGCGACGAGCACAGCGAGCTTGCCATCCTGGAAGCGCTTCATGGTGCTGGTGCGTTTGGACTGGCTCATGTCGCCGTGGATCGGGTGGGACTCGATGCCGTGATCGTTGAGGTACTTGGCGACCTCATCGACGCGGCGCTTGAGCCTGCAGAACACGAGCGTCAGCGCCGGATCTTCCTTCTGGAGCAGGTGCAGCAGGAGGCGCTTCTTGTCCCAGCCCTCGACGGTCAGGTAATGCTGCTCGACGAGGCTGACCGTGAGTGAACCGGCGGAGGTGACGATCTTCTCGGGATCGGTCATGTTGCGCCGGGCAAGGTCCTCGATCTCGCCCGAGACCGTCGCCGAGACCACGAGCGTCTGGCGGTCCTTGGGGCACATGCGCAGCAGCTTGCGGATGTCATCGCGGAAGCCGATGTCGAACATGCGATCGACCTCGTCGAGCACGGCAAAGCGCACATTCTTGAAGTGCAGGTAGCCGCGATCGATCATGTCCAGCACGCGGCCGGGGGTGCCGACGATGATCTCGGGCCCCTTGGCAAGCTTGTCGGCCTGGCTCTGGATGCGCTGCCCGCCGTAGATCGTCACCGCGGTGATATCGGTGTACTTGCCCAGATCGTTGATTTCATCGGTGATCT
>CAZSBR010000091.1:0-9664 GCA_964605165.1 uncultured Phycisphaeraceae bacterium | reverse complement strand
GCACGATTTCATGCCAGATCGGACCAGAAATTCCGAGGAGTCCGCTGGCATCCCGATAAGCCTGTGGCATGTTGTCAGCGTCTTGTCTCTCTCCTCCTATGACTCGGCTGCGGGCGGAATATCCGGCAGTCGAGTTTTTTCTTGGACCTTCTGAGCCTGTCCCCGGCAGAGGCGTTCGCCCTTTCCTGAAACGCTCAGCAACGCCAGTTCAAGCAACCGTCATTGGAGTAGCACCGCGTCCGCGGGGTCAGCAGACCCCCGCTCACGGTGTGCGCACACGACCTCCACCGCTGAAGAATCACGGCGTAAACACGAACCGCGAAGAATCCTCGGCTCGGCCCGGCCTCGGCGTTGATCAGCCGACGTGCTTGGGATCGAAGGCGTCCTGCAACGCGTCGCTCACGATGTTGAACGCGAGCACCAGAACGAACATGAAGGCGGTCGCCGCACCGATCTGCCAGAAGAAGCCGTTGATGACCTCGTCCTTGGCATCGCGGATCATGATGCCCCAGCTTGGCAGGCCCTGTACACCAAGTCCTAGGAAGCTGAGGATGACCTCTGCCTTGATCGCTCCCACAAAGAGCAGTGACATGTTGATGAAGAGCAGGTAGGCGGTGTTCGGAACGACGTGCTTGAGCAGGATTCGTGAAGGGGATGCACCGATCGATCGCGCCGACTGGATGTAGTCCAGGCTCTTGATCTTCATCGCTTCGCCGCGGACAACGCGGCACGGCCCGATCCAGAACGTCAACACAAACGCGATGTACACCGGAATGAGGGTCTGGCCAAGCGGCACGCCCGCAAAGACCGGCCAGTCCTCCGGCGTACTGATCTCTCGCACAACAAAGGCGATCACGATCAACCAGATCAGGTACGGAATCGCAGAGATCGTGGAGTAGAGCCACACGACCGTGTGGTCGATGATGCCTCCAAAGTACCCGGCCGCTGCGCCCAAGAGACCGCCGAGCACGACTGAAATCAGAGCAGTCACGAACCCGATCTGCACAGCGGTCTTGATCGAGTACACCGCCCGCAGGAAGATGCTCCGCCCCTGGTTGTCGGTGCCGAGAAGCATCCTCAACTGATACGCGAGCGAGTCGGGTATCGGCGCGAGCACGAGGATCTCTTGCTCGAGCGTCGCGAGTGCCTCCAGCTTGGCCGCCTGCGCTGCGTCGATCTGGCTTTCGAGATCGGCGATGACCTCAGGGTCGACCGCCTCGCCGGCATCCTCCGCGTCGGCGATCAGGAAGAACAACTCGTCGGACAGGTCCTGGTACTCCGCATCGAGATCATCCAGGTCTGCAAAGAGCTCATTGACGCGGTTGAGTTCGGCCTCAACTTCCGCTGGCTCTGTGCTGAAGAGAACACGCTCTGCAAACCCGAAGGCCTCGAGCGATGCCTTCGGGTTGCTTGCGCTGAGCGCCTTGTCGACATCCTCGACGATCCGGTTGGCGTGAGCGATGCGGTCATCGACATCAGGCTGACCACCAAGACCGGGCTGCTGGCTGAGCCCGACCCGCTCGGTGACCTCGGCATACGAGATCGCATTGAAGGGCGACATCACGGCGATGGCTGTGAGAAAGAAGATCGAGATCACGCCGAGCGCCACGACGGCCAGACGGTTCTTCAGGAACTTCCGCACACCGGGAAGGTCGAAGAACCCCTGGGGCCGATTGGCACCCGCCCGCGCAGCGAGCAAATCGGGAGGCGTGTCGACTTTCGCGGGGCTGTTGTGAGGCTTGGACATGGCAGTGTGCGAAACCGGTGGCCGAGTACGAATCGGGTCAGGACAGGCGGACGCGCGGATCCACAAGCGCGTAGAGCACGTCGGTGAGGATATTGCTGGCAATGAAGATGATGGCGAGCAGGGCCACGATGGACTGCGTCACCGGGAAGTCCTTGTTGGTCACATGCGTGAACAGCGTCTGGCCAAGACCCGGGATACTGAAGTACACCTCCAGCAACAATGAGCCCACCACCACGAACGGCAGTGTGATCATCACCCGCGTGATGATCGGGATCATCGCATTGCGAAGCAGATGCTTGATCAGAACTGTGCGCTCGGGGCAGCCCTTGGCACGAGCCGTGCGGATGTAGTCCGACGAGCCCTGCTCGACGATGACGCTCCGGTAGAACCGCGTGTCGTACCCGAGTGTGACAATCACGCTGATCATCACGGGCAGGAGGCAGTACTTGGCCCAAGAGAGCGGGGACGGGACATTCCACGCACCCAACCAGCCGTCGGCATCGATCGATTCGTAGCCCCGCACAGCGAAGACCTCGAAGCCGAGCTTCTGCTCAAGCCAGTAGGCACCGAAATACTGACCGAAGATGATGAACACCAGGAAACTGATGCTCATGCCAATCACTGCCAGGAACACAAGCAGTCGATCAAGCCATCGCCCACGATTCGCTGCAGACACCAGCCCCACCGCCACAGAGAGAATCGTCGATAACACCAGCGCCGGCACGGTGATGGCCAGACTCGGCATGACCGATGGCCTGACGATGTTCAGCACCGTGTCCTCGCGGTACCAAGACCGATCGTCGAACCCGAGAATCGAACCACTCCACCGCACGCCATCCTTCGAGAACTCCACGGGCAGAAGAAACTCGGCGTACTGCACGAGCAGCGGCCGGTCGATTCCGAGTTCCACCCGCTTGAGCTCGATCTCTGCCTCGGTGGCGTTCTTGCTGAGCTGCGCGTACACAGGGTCGTTGACCCGAAGCAGGATCATCAGGAGCAGAATGATCCCGAGGAAGATCGGGATGTTGTAAAGGATGCGCCGAAGCGTGTACGTCCACATGATGATGAGAGATCAGGGTTGATCGGAGAGCCGGCCAGCACGACTCAACACGAGCCGCGGGGCGTCCTGAAACGAAATCGGTCGCGACGTGACTCGCGCAAGAGCGGCAGATGCGCCCTGACGATACCCGCTTACCGCTTGGAGTCATCCACGTCGAGCATCTTGTACCAGCCGTAGAACCGCTCGTTTGGCTTGACGTTCTTCAGCCACGGGGCGATCAGGTAGTACCGTGTGCGAGCCATGGAACCCAGTGCCGGCAGATCGGTCAGCACCATGTCTCGCATCTGCTCATAGATGGCGGTGCGTTCCTCGCCCGGCTCCATCGCGACAATCTTCTCGTACAACCGGTCGAACTCCGGGTTGTTGTAGTTCGAGTGATTGGAGCCCGGGCTCGCGTTGGGGCTGTAGAACAGTGCGAGGTTGTTCTCCGCGTCAGGGTAATCGCTCGACCAGGCGAAGCTGAACATGGGAGCCTGCTTCTTGTTCACCTGCTCGATGAGCTGTGAGAAGTCCACGAGCACGGGGTCCAGCTCCACGTTGATGCGGCTCAGCTGGCGGCGGAGCATCTCGGTCTGCTGCGCACTGTTGCCCACGTTGCTCGTGTAGTAGCGGATCGAGGGCAGCCCCTCGCCATTGGGATAACCAGCCTCAGCCAGCGCCTGCTTGGCAGCCTCGATGTCCGGGCCCCGCGGCGCCACGGGCGACCGCCCGTTCTCGGGGTGACCCTCCAAACCGGGGGGAATCGGGCCGTCGTAAATCGTGCAAAGCCCTTCGTAGAAGTCCTGGTTGAACTCATCCCAGTCGATCGCCAGAGCCATCGCACGACGCAGCGCCCTCTTTTCGGGCGTGTACCCGCCGACGAGCTCATCCTCCATGTTGAAGGAGCGGAAGATGTAGTCGAGCAGTGGCACCGCGGCGTAGCGGATGCCCTCGCGGCGGAACTCACGGTTCAGCCGCTTGGTCCGCTTGTTGAATGCCTCGGGGAAATAGGGCGCGGGCACCTGGATCAGCCCGAGCTTGTTCTGCCGGAACTCCAGCCACAACGGCTGATCCTCGATGTAGAACGTGTACTCAAGGCGATCCGCAATCGGCAGCCTCTGACCGGCAGCCTCGGCGAGGCCGTTGGCCTTGTCCTCCTCCGACCAGAGCTCGGCAGCCGGGTAGAACATCGGCCGATAGGCCGTGTTGCGGTTGAAGGTCATGTGGCTCTTGGGCACCCACTCGTCGAGCACGAACGGGCCGGTGCCAACAGGGTTGCTTGAGAAGTCCTCGCCGTAGTACTCGACCGCCTCGCGGGGCACGATGGAGGTCTGGAACATCGTGAGCACCCAGAGGAAGCGGAAGACGGGCTCGGTCAGTTCCACTTCAAAGGTGCGGTCATCGATCTTGATAAGGCCTGCCACATCGGCGTCGTAGTCAAACTCCGTGTCGGGCTCGTTGGCCTCAAGGCCGAGAATCGTGTTCCGCAGCAGCCACCAGTTCTCAAGGCCGTTTTCCCGGTCCGCCAGACGCTTCCACGAATAGAAGACGTCGTCCGTCGTCACCGCACGGCCTTTGCCATCGGGGAAGCACTCATCGTCAATGAAAAAGGCGTCGTCACGGAGCGTGAATCGCCACCGCTTGCCATCGTCAAGACGCTCTGGCAGCGACTCGAGCAGCAGCGGCACGAAGCGGTTGGTGTCGTAGTACGCCACCTCGAGCAGCGTTTCGTACAGCTGCACAACCGCCTTGTTGTCGTACACCGTCGATCCCTGCACCGGATCAAGGCTCTTGGGGCCATCGGTGCGTACCGGAAGCTGAACGACCTTGAGGTCCTGAGCGCCCGCGATCGAAACGAAGATGAGCGTGAAGAGTGCTACGAGCCGATGGAACATGTCTTTGACCTTCCAACTTGCCGAGAATTCTGGGTGATACCCGCACGAAGTGCAGCCGGGCCGCATCGCTGCCCCGCCAACTTCAAACTCCCTCTGTCCGCGGATGGTAGGGGCCGCTCGGCCTTGGGCCCACATGTCTGTAACTGGTACCGGCCAGCGCAATCTCCGCCGCGGCTTGGAACCGCTGGGTAGGCTGTTGCCGGGCGCACAGCGGCGTTCATGCCGCGCACGCACGCCGACCGAAGACAGATCAAACGCATGCTCGCTCCCGCCCTCCAACTCGTCTCGCCCACCACCGCGAGAGACCGCACCGGAAGAGAACTCCTGTTCTTCGGAGGATGCAACTACGCGGGTCTCGGCCAGCATCGTGACGTGCTCAATGCTGTGAGCACCCACCTGCCAGCCTTTGGACTCTCAGCGGGCGCCAGCCGGACCACCACTGGCAACACGTCCCTGCACCTGAGCCTCGAGAACGCCCTGGCGGAGTTCCTGCAGGTCGAAGCGGCCGCGCTGCTGCCCGATGGCTACACCGCGAACATCGCTGCGGTCCAGGCGCTCGCAGCGGAGGGCTTTTGCGAGGCCCTGCTCGATGCCCGGGCCCATCCCAGCCTGCGGGACGCCGCCCGTGCAGCAGGGTTGGAACTTCGCCGCTTCCCGCATCGAACCAGCCCTGAGCACACGCCGGGTGCAACCCCGCTCATCCTCACGGACGGGGTGTTCACCGCCGATGGAGCAACAGCACCCATCGAAGCGCTGCTCGCCGGCTTGCCGCCACAGGGCAGGCTCGTCATCGACGACTGCCACGGCCTGGCGGCGATCGGGCCCGGCGGACGCGGCTCGGCTGCGCGGTTTGCAGACGACCCGAGGCTCATCATCACAACCACCCTCGCCAAAGGACTGGGAGCCGCGGGAGGTGTCGTCGCGGGTTCACAGGCGTTCGTCGACCGCGTACGTGAGACCTCCGCCTTCGTCTGCACAACGCCAATTGCCCCGGCCCTGGCTGCGGGCACCCTGGAGGCACTCCGCATACTGCGTGCTGAACCTGAGCGGCTGGATCGCCTCGCCGACAATGCGCGACTGGCACGGAGTGCGGTGCGCGACGCGGGCATCGAAGTCGCGGACCACCCCACGCCCATCATCGGCTTCGCACCGTTTGATGCTCAGCGCCGGCAAAGGATGCACCAGCACCTGCTCGATGCGGGGCTGCTGGTTCCGCTCGTCGAGTATCCGGGCGGAGCCGATCCGCTCTACTTCCGACTGATCGTCACGAGCGAGCACACCGCCGCCGACCTTGAACTGCTCAAGCGCGGGCTTCTTGAGGCTGTGCGGGCAACCGAAGCGGTCGCCCAGCCTGCTCCCTAGGCGTGCTGGGGCACAGCGTTCGGCTTGGCCTCGGTCTGCGAGCCAACCGGGACAGGCTTGCGCAGCAGGGCCCGGTACTCGCCGTAGGCCTCGGGATGGCTCTTGTGGTCGCTCGTCCGCTCCCCCACCACCTCGTAGCCGGTGGAGGCGATCAGCGCCCGCAGTTTGTCCTCGCTGAATGAGTGAGGGTGCATGTGATCCGAGTAGTCCATCAGATCCACGAGCAGCCACATGAACCCGCCGGGCCGCAGCAGCCGACGCATCTCCCCCATCACGCGCGGGGGATCCGAGACGTGATCGAGGCAGTTCTCGATCACGATGATGTCCGCAAAGCCCGCAGGCAACGGGATGTGCTCACCCGCTGCAGCGATGTAGGTCACTTCATCAGCGTGGGCATCGGTGGGCAGGAGATCCTCCACGACGTAGCCCTCAGCGATGGGATCCACCGCGACGGCTCGACGCCACTGGGCCTCGGCGATGCTCGGATATGGGCCGGCGCCGATTTCGACGACCGACTGCTGGCGGAACCACGCGGCCCGAGCCTCATCGGTGTCCTCGACGCCGGCGAACTGCCCGAGTTCCACCAGCCGCTGACGCTGCCATGAACCAAAGGCCTTCTGATAGCCGCCGGCATCGGCAAGCTGGTTCGGGTCACGGGCGATCCCAACCCAGAAGTTCAGTTCATCGCGGTACTTGGGCGTGAGCGAGGGGTCCTCGGTGCCGTCGGCGTTGATCGCCTTGCCATCGATCAGGCCGCCTCTCCACACGGCCACCTCGCCGGACTTCTGCGTCCTCAGGAGGTGTTCCAGCGCGTCGATCTTGGCATGCGTCTCGGCCATGCCAGGCCGCATGAGCCGCTGGACCGTCTTCTTGAGTTGCTGCTTCATCGCCTCGCTCCTCGTTCGGATCCCGGAATCAACCGGCCAGCATAGGGACACACCGCGCCCTTTGCCGCGGGCAACCCGGGACAACGGGCCCCCAACGCTGCCGAACTCAGATGAACACAGGCCGATCGAGCTGCATCCAGTTCCACGAGTCGTCGCCCGTCAGGAAGGTGAAGCGTCCGAGGCGGGCCGAGCCATCTGCAGCCCGTCCGCCGATAACCAGCCGATCACCCGCCGCGGCGGCCGAGACCGGCAGATCCACGACCGGGGCGTTGGCAGCCTCGTTCGCATCCGTCGCCGACCATGCGATGGTGTCGAGATCGAACCGCAGCAGGAAGAGCGAACCATCCGCCGCGCCCGCGAGCAGGTTGATGCCCCCATCGGTCGTGTTGGCCGAGGTCACGCCCTGCACAAATGCCGGCCCGCCAGCCGCCTGCGAGATGTCCGCCTCGAACCAGAGCCCGGGGTTGCTCGCCTCGGTCTCCGGGGACCACCAGTAGGTTCGGAGCCTGCCCGCCTGATCGAGGCCCGCAATGTTGAGCCCGCCCCAGCCGGTGACGTACGCATCGAGTTGCCCCGTCAGCGGCGTGAAGTCGAACAGCGTGGTCATGTTGAGCGTCTGCCAGTTGCCGGCGCCCAGCGGCGGGGCCCACCAGTAGACGATCACCTCGCCCGCCTCGTTGAGGCCCGCGAGATTCAGCCCGTCCCAGCTCGCGACGTAACCCGTCAGCCCGCCGGTCATCGTCGGGCCGTTGAACTGGGCGGTCAGATCATCGAATCGCCAGCCGACCGCATCGGGGAAGAACCAGTAATTGATCGCATGCCCGCGAGCATCAAGCCCCGCGATGTGCACCGAACCCCACGAGGGCTGGTAGGTCGTCAGATCCCCGGTGATCGCGGGCGCATCGATGAGTGCTGTCAGATTGACGAGGGACCAGTCAAAGGTTCCGGCCAGGTTGGGGGCACCCTTGAAGAGCCAAAGCTGCTGCCGCGAATCGGTGAGGGCGAGATTGATGGTGCCGTCGGGCATCGTGAAGGCAGTGAGGTCGACACCCTGGCCCCTGAACCCGGCAAGCGCTGAGATGTCCTGCTCAACTTCGCTTCCCGTTACGGCATCGGTGATGAGTGCCGTCGGCTGGCGATCGAGGCCGAGCGAGAAGGTGACGATCTGGTTGCCAAGTGCCTCCGCCACGACACGCTGCCTGAGCCCGACGCCATCTTGCTGCACAACTGTGATGACCAGGTCCCGGCTGAATGTCGGCAGGTCAAAGCTGAGAGAACCATCCGAGCTGAACACACCCGTGACGGTGCTCGTCGGCGTGGCCGGGCTAGCGGGATTGAAGAACGCGATGTCGTAGAGCGCATCCGCATCAAGGCCGTCGAGCGTGATTCGTCCACCTTCGACCTGACCGGTGCGCTCGCGCGTGTCTTGCAGCAGATACATCAACGCCTGTGACGAGTCGGCCGAGCCAAAGGGCAAGAGCACCTGCCCGCCATCTGCGGTGGCGGTGATGCGTCCCGTCAGCGGATCGGGGCTGAAGGATGCCCAATCGAGCGGGCCCGAATCCTTGAGCTGACCGATCGCCTGACCGACCGCCCGCATGTCCTCGGTCAAGATGAAGCCGTTGAACAGCGGCAGGATCGTGCCGCCACCGACATCCACAAAGCCCGTGCGGAAGCCCAGTTCCTCCGTGCTGATCCGCAGCGGCGTGCCGAACTGGCCAGAAGCAACGCCCGACCAGAGCACGGTTCGCATGTTGGCGACATCTTCGGCCATCGTGAACGACAGCCCGGCGAGGTCGGGGTTGGTCTGCTGGTAGACAAGGCCCTGATCCGTGTACAGCGGGAGCATGTTGGGCCATTCGAAGCGGCTCATGCCCCACTCGCCGTTGAGGATCGGCCTGCGGTCATCTGTCCGCGTCAGCCAATACGCGGTGAGGTTGGCCTGCTCGATGGCGGGCCGGATGCTGCGATCGCTGTCCGGGTTGTTGATGGGCTCTTGGTTGCCCCGTGTGTAGAAGTGCGGGCTCAGGCCATCAAAGCTCCGGTCATAGAAGATGACCCTGGCCTGGGGCCCGCGTGGATCCTGCGTGATGGTGCTGTTGAACACCATCCGGTTGGGATCGATCTCCTGCACATAGGCGCCGAGGTCGCGTATCCAGCTTGCACGGGTGCGGAACTCGGGTTCGCGCCCGGGCGTGCCGTTGCCCTCGCTGTTGAGCGTCCACTCGAAGCTGTCCCACTCGCTCGGTGCTTCCCATCCGATCACACGGTGGCCAAACGGGCTCTCGTCCGCCCAGCGAACGACCTCCGCGAGGCGATTCTTGGAGATCTCGAGTGTCTCGGGTGTCTGGAAGAAATCATTGATGTCCGTGAGCGGCCCGCCGAAGTTCGAGGCCCAGGGACCTTCGATGCCGAATGCCTCGTCGTAGCTGTACGTATCGAACGGGCTGAGCAGGATGTAGATGCCGTGCTGATCGGCAAGCTCGAGCACGTTGTGCACGAACTGCCGCATGGCCGGGTTGTACTGCCCCGGGGTGTGCTCGATCCAGTACAGACCATCGGGGCTGCCCGGCAGGTTCGGATTGCCCTCGGCGTGCACATCCTGCAGCTCGAGATACAGGCGCATGAACGTGACACCCTGCTGCTCAAGCTGGGCAAAGTAGGGCTCGGCGGTGCCCTCCAGGCTTGGGTCCGTGTTGAAGTTGATGAACTGGGTGTTGGCGTTGTCCCAGAT
>CAZSBR010000090.1:0-9667 GCA_964605165.1 uncultured Phycisphaeraceae bacterium | reverse complement strand
GCGGCACCGGCGGCGGCATTGCCTATAACCGCGATGAGTTCATCGAGATCGTGAGAGACGAGTTTAAGGACCGGCGTCAGTCGAAGATCCTGTATGACACTGACCGACGGCAGAGGGCGATGGCCCCGTGCCTCGGCGAGCAGGGAGACGTAGTAGCCGGCGGCCTGGTACCTGAACGATCTGCACAGATTGAAGACCTTGCGGCCCGGACCCTCGGCGAGTGCTGGATCGGAGAGGTAAGCGTAGGAGGACACCACCTCCGTACCCGGGATTGCCAGCGGCCAGCGCTTGGGTGCGTCGACAACGAGCAGCGGCTTCATCGTTGCGCTCCGGCGCGGCCCGTCTGGGCGGGCTCGATCACCAGCAGATTGGCGTCATGCGTGAGCACGCCGAGCATGATTGCGGGCACCAAACGCCCCATGGGAACGCGGTACTGCTGGGTCTCGAACCCCGGATTGTCTTCAAGTGGATCGGCAATCGACACGCTTCGTGTCCTGGAGTCGTACCCGTGAAGCACCACGAAGTGCCCGGCGGGTTCGCCTCGGATGTCGTCATAATCGTCATTGGGCCCGAACTCGCGGGCGCAGCGGTACAGGTAGGTGGCGCTGAGCCCGGTCAGAACGGGCACCTGTCTCCTGATGAGCCCTGAGATGAGCCTGGTCGTGAGATCTCTCAAGGTGATCCGACCGCCCAGCCGGAGGAACTCGATGTACGACGCCGTCGCGACGCCGAAGCGAGGATCTGCGCCGCTCTTGGCATCGCGCTGCTGCTCGAGCTTGCGCATGAGTTCGCTCGAACGGGCTTCACCCTCTTGGTCGAACCATGTCGGATCAAACATGTTGAGGTTGAAGGTGTGCAGGGTCGCGCGGTACCCTCGCGTGAGTGCATGCACACCAAGCATCACCGCCAGGGTCCCACGGCCGGCGCCTGAGATGTTCAGGGAGCGGGAAGACTCGATCACTTCGTTCAGTGAGATTTCATCGCCCCAGTAGCGGTAGACCGCGTGCAGACATGTCGGCCCGCAGGTCTCGTCGTTCGGCTGGGCGAGGATTGTCAGCGGCAGCACTCCGCCTTCGTCGGGCGGACTGCCAGTTGGTCTTGGCAAAGAAGAGCCACGCCTGGGCTCGGAAGGCTCGTGGGCCACGGACCACCTCTCAGAGTGCGGTCAGCACGGGGCCGCCTCGCAGAAATGATAGATGGGTTTTGATCCAGTCAAGCACCATGTGGTTCTATCGATGCGATAATCACCGCCCCGCTCACGACCGGCCCGATGGCCGGCCCGCCGCCCTCGCGGGTTGTGGAGTTGATCGCCATGGCTGAGCCCGCCCGCTCGTCGTCTGTCCGCATTTCGGGCCACGCGTTGGCATTGTTCGCCTTCGACATCGGCTTTCAGATCGACCTCGATGCTGCCCAGCCCCTGGTTCGAGAGGCTTCCCGCCACCGGGTGGTGCGTGCCCGGCGACCCGCGCCCGCCTGGTTTGACTACAGCCCTCCGCCGCTCCGCCTGGTCGCCGAGGGTGACGCTGTCGCGGTTGGCGATGCATCGACCGAAGGCTCGGTCGAGGTGCTGATCTACGACTTCGGCGCAGCCCTTCTGACGTATCGCCTCCCGCTGCCGGAGACGCTGGACGCGTTGCCGGGGCTTGGCACGGAGATGTATGAACATGCCGGGCTCGAGGCCGATGCCCGCCAGAGAGTTGCCCGGGTCCTTGATGCCATCCGTCCAGCGGTCGAACGCCCCAAACTCGCCGATGCTGTTGAGGACTACGTGATTCTCGCTGTGACATCCTGGCACACTGCGGACGAAGTGCAGCCGCCCGCTGCGCTGCTCAGAGCACATCGGCCGGTGATTGCCCGGGCGATCGAAGCCGAGCGCGGGGAGCTTTCACCAGAGCAGGTGCAGCGGACGACAGAGGCCGCCATGTCCTACGCGCAGGAGGATCTGGCCGTGATCGACTGGAACGCGGCAGTGCTTTTCGATGCACAGCCCGAGGACGTCATCTCGGTGCTCCAGCACGCGAACGTCGAGTTGCTGGAACTTCGCGTTCTCGATCAGGAACTGGATGCCCTGCTCGACCATGCCGACGAGACGCTCGCAACTCTCACACGGTCTCGGCTGTGGCCGACGTTTGCGTCGAGCGGGATGCTCAGGCGGTTTGCGTCGGCTCAGACCGACGCTGCGGTGATGTTCGAGGGTGTGAACAATGCGATCAAGCTCCTTGGCAATCAGTACCTTGCGCAGGTGTACCGGCGGGGTGCATCGCGACTGGATCTTCCGGCTTGGCAGGAGAGCGTTCAGAGAAAGCTGGATGTAACGGATAGCCTCTACCAGAAAATGTCCGACTCCACAGCGACCAAGAGACTCGAAGTGCTCGAGTGGGTCATCATCATTCTTATCGCGGTGTCCATCGCACTGCCCTTCACGCCCTGGTACTGAAAGCATGCTCGAACTCACCGACTGGCTCATCCCTCTCTTGATTTTCGTTGCGCGCATTTTCGATGTGTCGATCGGCACGGTTCGCATGATCATGGTCATTACGGGCCAGCGCATCGCATCAGCCGGCCTGGGCTTTATCGAGGTGCTGATCTGGGTGCTCGCGGTGGGAAGCGCGGTCGAGCACCTGAGCAACCCGGTCGCGGTTCTCGCGTTTGCGGGCGGCTTTGCCACGGGAACGCTCGTGGGGATGACCATCGAGAACCGGCTTGCCATCGGGTTTCGTGTCATTCGCGTGATCAACCCCAAGCCCGAGCTGGATCTCGCCGGCGCTCTTCGCGGGCAGGGATACACGGCGACGCGGATCGACGGACACGATCGAGATGGTCCAGTCGAGATTGTGTTCATCACGATCCGTCGCAAAACCGTGGCCGAGCTCCTCAACCGCATCGCTGAAGTCACGCCCAATGCGATTCTCTCCGTGGAGCGCGCCGAGCGGGTCTCGGGGTTCATACCGATCGCGGGGAACCGTGCGGACAGATTCCCGTGGGGCAGGTTCGGACAACTCCGCAAGTAGGGATGACGACCTGCGACCGGAGCGACGGCGCTGCGTCAACTTTCTCCACTGCGATGCTCGTCCTCGAGAGGCTGGGCTCCGATCTCCCCAGCGGTCAGGTGCGGGGCCGCATCGATGCGCTCAGCTTCCATGAGAGTGGCGACCCGCTGAAGCGTGGCGAGAATCTGAAGCCGCTCCCATTCTTCGAGTCCTGACAGCGCAGCGCGGAACCTGTCCTGGAGCAGTGACGGGGAGGAATCGAGAACCCGACGCCCCGCCGCCGTTGCCGAGATGGTGAACGAGCGCCGGTCGGTCGGGCTTTTGTGGCGTTCGACGAGCGCGCGGCGTTCGAGGCGTTGGATGATGCCGGTGACCGTGGCCTGGCTGAGATGAACAGCTCTGGCGAGCGCCGAGGGAGACATCGAGCCGCTGCGCACAATCTCATCCAGGGCGGCAAGTTGGGGCCCCGTGAGGCCGTGCTGATCAACCAGCTTCCGCGAGTGCAGATCGACTGCCCGGATGATCTGCCGGATCGCGGCGACGATCTGCTGTTCGTGGCTGAGGGGTTGATCGTTGGCCATGAGGGCATTGTTTCGAGAACGCGAGAAGAAACGGCATTCCTGGGGGTCAAAACCCCGCCACACTCCTTTGATCTCAAAGCACTTTGCTTCAACGGGGATCGTGAGAGTCTCCGGAGCCACAGGAGGGAGCCCCCGCGTGCCACAACCCCAAGAGAAGTCCCTGCTGGAGTACAAGCCGCAAGATTACGGCGTGGAGCCCACTGCGGTGCGCGACACCGACCAATACACTGACGAATACGTCCGCGGGTTTGTCGAGAAGTGGGACGAACTGATCGACTGGGACCAGCGTGCCGAGTCGGAGGGGTCTTTTTTCATCGAGCAACTCCGGGAACGAGGGGTCAAACGCATCCTCGATGTCGCCACGGGAACGGGCTTTCACTCGATTCGCCTGCTGGAGGCGGGCCTCGACGTCGTCAGCGTGGATGGCAGTCCATACATGCTGGCCAAGGCCTTCGAGAATGGACGACGCCGGGGCCACGTGCTGCGCACCCGTCATGCCGATTGGCGGTGGCTGAACCCCGATGTGCTCGGCCGATTTGACGCGGTGATCTGCCTGGGCAACTCGTTCACGCACCTCTTCAGCGAGCGCGATCGGCGCAAGGCTCTTGCCGAGTTCTACGCGGCCCTGGTGCACGACGGGCTGCTGGTGCTGGACCAACGCAACTACGACAGCATTCTCGACGATGGTTTCAACTCGAAGCACAAGTACTACTACTGCGGGCAGCAGGTCTCGGCCGAGCCTGCGCACGTGGACGACGGGCTGGCGAGGTTCTGCTATTCGTTCCCCGATGGCTCCCAGTACCACCTCAACATGTTTCCGCTCAGGCAGGGCTACACCCGCCGGCTCATGCAGGAGGTCGGTTTCCAGCGGATCCACACCTACGGCGATTTTCAGGAGACCTTCCGCGAGGCCGACCCGGACTTCTTCGTGCATATCGCCCAGAAGAGCTACGACTCGATCGAAGACGGGGGTGATGCATGAGCACCGCAGCGGACCATGCAAGCGTCACCGCGAGGGATTACTACGACAGTTCCGATGCCGACACGTTCTACTCGGAGGTGTGGGGCGGCGAGGACATCCACATCGGTCTGTATGCGTCGGCCGACGAGTCCATCCGAGCAGCCAGCCGTCGAACTGTCGATCACCTTGCCGATAGGCTCGGTCCACTCAAGCCCGAAGACACGGTGCTCGACATCGGCGCAGGCTACGGCGGCGCCGCGAGGCGGCTGGTGGAGCGCTCTGGCTGCAGCGTGGGCTGCCTGAACCTCGCCGAGGCGGAGAATGCGCGCAACCGCGAGTTGAATGCCGCTGCGGGCGCAAGCGATCGAATCGAAGTGCTTGATGGCAGGTTTGAGGAGATCCCGCTGAAGGACGCGTCGGTCGACGCCGTGTGGTCTCAGGACGCACTCCTGCACTCGGGTGATCGAAGGCGCGTGCTGACCGAGGTTGATCGCGTGCTCAAGCCGGGCGGGCGGTTTGTCTTCACCGATCCGATGCGGGCCGATGACTGCCCCGAGGGCGTGCTTGATCCGATTCTGGCGCGGATTCATCTCTCGGATCTCGGCTCACCGGGCTTTTACAGGCGTGAGGCGGATCGGCTGGGCTGGTCTGATCACGGCGATGAGGATCACACGGCTCAGCTCGTGCGACATTACACGCGCGTGCTGGAAACGACACAGAGCGAAGAGCAGCGGCTGACGGGTCTCATTTCAGCGCCCTACATCGAGCGCATGAAAGCCGGTCTGGAGCACTGGATCGAAGGCGGGAAGGCCGGCCATCTCGCATGGGGTGTCTTCCTCTTTCAGAAACCATGAGCAGCGACAAGCCAGCCACAGCGCAGCCGATGCTCCCGCGGGTCAGTTTCGGCCCACACTTTGAGATGCATCCGATCGTCTTTCCCGCGGCGGTCATCGTGGTGCTTTCTCTGGTGGCGCTGACGATCGTCTTTCCGCACGTCTCGCCCGGGGACACACAACTGGTGGATGTGTTCGGCGCTGCCCGGGACTGGATCGGCCAGACCTTTGGCTGGTTGTACGTCGCCGCGATGTCTGGCTTTCTTCTTTTCTCGTTGTGGCTGGCGCTGGGCCGCTACGCGACGGTCCGTCTCGGCGACGATGACGAGCAGCCTGAGTTCGGCCGACTGAGTTGGTTTGCGATGCTCTTCAGCGCTGGAATGGGCATCGGTCTGGTCTTCTGGAGCGTCGCCGAACCTATCGAGCACTTCAACAACCCGCCGCCGGGCTTCGCCGAGGGCTTGAACAAGACGCGTATCGCCATGGCGGTCACGATCTTTCACTGGGGACTGCACCCGTGGGCGCTGTATGCAGTCGTGGGCCTGGCACTGGCGTACTTCGGCTACAGGCACGGCATGCCGCTGGGATTCCGGTCACTCCTCCACCCGTTGCTTGGCGACCGTGTGTGGGGGCGCACTGGCGACGCGATCGACACCCTTGCGATCATCGCAACGCTGACGGGTGTTGCTACCTCGCTCGGGCTCGGCGCTCAACAGGTCAACGCCGGTCTGGCGTTCCTGTTCGGCATGTCCGTCGGCACGCTGCCGCAGATCCTGCTCATCGCCGGGATCACCCTCGTGGCGACGGTATCGGTGGTCCTCGGGCTGGGGCATGGGATCCGCAGGCTCAGCGAAATCAACATGACGCTCGCCGGGATCCTGATGCTGATGGTCATCGCGGGAAGTGGCGTCATCGCCTTCCTCGGCTCGACTATCGAGAACACGGGAAGTTACCTCCAACTCCTTCCATTCAGTTCCTTCCGCACCGGTGCGTCAAATCCGGAAGGCCAGGCCTGGCTCAGCGGCTGGACGGTCTTTTTCTGGGCCTGGTGGATTGCATGGTCCCCTTTCGTCGGGATGTTCATTGCACGCATCTCACGGGGGCGAACGATCCGCGAGTTTGTGTTTGGAACACTTCTTGTCCCCACGGCAGTGGGCATTGTCTGGCTCACGGCATTCGGAACATCGACGCTTCGAGCAGACACCCAGCACCAGGCCGCGACATCCGAGTACGTGGCAGGCGACCTTGCCACGGATCCGGACAAGCAACTCGGCGTCTTTAAGATCGCCAGCGAGGACGGCGACATCATCGAATCCTCGCTCACCGCGGCGGAGTACTTCGCATCACCCGTCGTGGAAGGCGATACGGGAGAGCGATTGGCGTATCAGGAGAGACTTGCAACGGTGCTGTTCGTGTTGCTCGGCAACACCTTCGAGTCGAGGCCGATAGCGATGGTCGCCATCGGGATCGCCACGCTCTGCATCATCCTGTTCTTTGTGACCTCGTCGGACTCCGCGTCCCTCGTGATCGACATCATCGCGTCGGGGGGCAATCCGGATCCGCCTGTCGGGACGCGGCTGTTCTGGGCGATCTCAGAGGGCCTCGTTGCCGCCATTCTCCTTGTCGCCGGCGGACTGGAGGCTCTGCAGGCTGCGTCTATTGCCGCTGCGCTGCCCTTCACACTGGTGCTGATCGCTTCGTGCATCGCGTTGGTTCTGGCGCTCAAGACAGATGCTGCCAATCCACAGGCGGTCGCCGAGATGAGAAGGCAGGGTGAACTCCAACGCAGAGAGGAAAGCAAAGCGAATGCCGTTGCATAGAGTGAATGACCCACTCGTGCGCGTCGCTCTCGGCTTTCTGATGGCGGTGCTCACGACTGCCCACGCCGCACAGGCTCAGCCGAGTGCGCGGTTCTCGAATGAGCCCGTGGTGACGAGTTCGGAGGGGCACGCCACACTGCGATGGTTTGCCGATGCCCCGGCGGATGTGTTTCGGCTCGAGTACGACACCTCGCCTGGCTTTGATGACGCACGTGTGTGGTGCGAGGGCCCTGCAACGCAGACGTTTGTCTCCGGGCTGGAGCAAGGACCCCACCACTACCGCGTTCGCGCGGGCACGGAAGACGGCACTTGGGGGGCTTGGTCGAGTTCGACGGTGATCAATGTGGAGCGTCAGTCGTTGCGGCTGGCATGGTGGCTCTTCGGCGTCGGCGCTGTGTTGTTCACGTGCATCGTGGCTTTCGTCGTTTGGCAGGCTGCGGGCGACACTTCGATCGAGGATGGCACCACCGATGAATGACCAGGCCACCACGCTCGGCATCCAGACCGGGTGGATGCTGCTCGCGATCTTCGGCGTTGCGTGGGTGCTGCTCGGCATCTACTGGGGCCGCCGCGCCAAGTCGCTCGAGGGGTTCATGGTCGCGGGTCGCAACGTGGGCCTTGCGCTCGGAACGGCCACGGCTGTGGCGACATGGATCACCTCCAACACCGTCATGCTTGCGCCACAGTTCGCGCTTCAGCTCGGTGTCTGGGGAATGCTTGGCTACATGACCGCTTCGTTCGGTCTCTTTCTCTTCGCACCGCTTGCCAAACGAATCCGGGCGGTGATGCCCGAGGGCTATACGAGCGTTGAGTTCATCCGGCTGCGCTACGGCACCACGGCCCACGTGGTGTTCGTGCTCATCTCACTCTTCTACAGCCTGACGTGGATGGTCAGCATGGGCATCGCAGCCGGCCTGCTGCTCCAGGCGCTGGCGGGCATTCCCTATGTCTACGGCATGAGCGTGATCCTGCTCGTGTGTGTGCTGTACACACTCTTCGGCGGGCTCTTTGCGGTCATCGGTACGGACTTCATCCAGAGCACCGTGATTCTGCTCGGCGTGGTCGCGGTTGCCATCGCGGTCATGACGCGGGTCCCGGTTGCGGAGGTCCACGAGAGCCTGAGCGAGCGACGTCCCGAACTCCTCGGGGTGCTGGTGCCCGCAGCGATCATGGCATTCTTCAACAACATGCTCTTTGGCATCGGCGAAGTCTTCCACAGCAATGTCTGGTGGAGCCGTGCGTTTGCGATGCGCGAGGGTGTGGGCATGAAGGCGTACACCCTGGCCGGCGTGCTGTGGCTGCCGATTCCGGTGGTTGCCGGCTTCCTGGGGCTTGCAGCGCCAGCGCTGGGCATCAACCTGTTCCGGCCGGACGTCGCAGCCCCTGTGGTGGCTGCTGAGCTCATGGGCACCGCCGGGGCTGTGCTGGTCTTCGTCATCGTGTTCTGCTCGCTTGCATCAAGCATCGAGAGCCTTCTTGCAGCGACCAGCGACATCGTGACCACCGAGATCGTCCGGCCTCTTGCGTTCCGCGATGCCACCGATACACAACTCCGCACGCTCGCCCAGATCGTGATCGTTGTCATCGGTATCGCGACGTGGCTCGTATGCCTGCCCTGGTCGTCGATCGGGGCATGGCGTGAATCAGGCGGACGCTTTACCGATGTGGTCGTCAATGGCGGCCAGCCCATCGGAACGCTGGCGACCATTCTGTTCTTCGCGGGCCCACTGGTGGGTTCAGCGATCTGGCCCGTGCTTGCGGGCCTGTTTCTGAGGCGCGCAAGCGCTTCTGCTGCGGCGGCGGCGATGGTCCTCGGTTCAGTCGGCGGGCTCTGGGCCTACTTCGAGCTCGGCTGGTACACCGCAGCCTTGATCGGCACGGGTATCTCGTTCATCGTGACGCTGATGGGCGTCGCCTTCATGCCAGGGTCGTTCGATTGGTCGCAGCTTCGTGCACACGCGGGGACGGAGGTTCGCTGATGCAGTTCTCGCTGACGTTCTTCTCGCTGCTCGTGCACGCTTCGGTCGTACTCGCTGGTCTTGGCGGGCTGACCCTGCTCGCCATGCTGGTGCGTGATTTCCTCAAACGGAGCATCTGGTAATGAACACCGCGCTGACCGACATCGAGGGGCTCGACACCCTGCCGTTCCGCTCCAACTCGCGCGGCATCCGGCTCGACCCACGAGCGCTGCTCAGCTCTGCGGGCCGACGCATCGACTTTGAGCTGCTCGCAACGATGAAGCACAGATCCATCGTCCATGCCAAGGACTTCACGCGCGAGGAGGTTGTCGAGATCGCCAAGCTGGCGGCTCTTCTCGAGTCGACCGAGATCGAGATGGCCAAGCCACTCGACGGCAAGATCGTCATCACGGCGTTCTTCGAGGCCAGCACGAGAACACGCCTCTCCTTCGAGAGTGCCGTGCTGCGACTGGACGGCAAGGTGCTGAGCGTTCCTGATGGACGCGTGACGGGCATCGCCAAGG
>CAZSBR010000089.1:1670-9758 GCA_964605165.1 uncultured Phycisphaeraceae bacterium | reverse complement strand
AAGTAGTCGTCGAAGTCATTCGCGTACAGCATCGAGGCGGTGCTCAACTGACGGATGTTCGTCAGGCTCACCGCAGCGCGGGCCGCCTCGCGTGCCTTGCCGAGCGCCGGCAACAAGATGCCGATCAGCAGCGCGATGATCGCGATGACCACCAGCAACTCGATAAGCGTGAAAGCTCTTGTGTTCCGAACCAAACGCGCCACCGGTGCGGCACAGCGATATCGCATGCTTCATCCCCTTTCGGCACTCGGCCGAGCGCCATGCTTCAAGATCCCTCGAAACATCACCGTCGTCAACCGCAAAACCAGTTGGGGCCGAGACATAAATCGATTGAGTTGTTGGGAGCAGCAACAAATCTTGTCGCTCCCATTGCATCGCCCAGCCCCCACGCGACCGCCCGGCCCGCTCAAGTCACGGCTTGAGATCAATCGTGTGATTGAGAATCGGGAAAGAGCTTCCCTAAGGGCGCGTCGGCCCGCCGCCTTGAGCCGTCCTTCAGGGGCACGGGCCCAGCAAGCCGAGGAGCGCGAGGAAGTCCCCGAAATCGACTTGGCCATCCGGCGTACCGCCGCCGAATCCGTCTGCGAAATCTCCGGTGCAGCCAACCGTGCCGCCGGAACAAGGCCCGAGAATACCCAGCAGGGCCAGAAAGTCGCCGAAGTCCACTTGGCCGTCCGGGCTGCTGCCGCCGAAGGCGTCAGCGATGTCGCCCACGCACTCGTCCGTTGTGAACGTCAGGCGATCGATGTTGAATGCCTGAGAATCACCGCCAAGGAAGCTGAACCTCATCACATGCGCACCCGGGGTGAGGGTCACCTGCTGTGAGAGCGTGGTCCAGTTCTGCCATCCGCCGGTGTTGGGCACGAGGAAGGGGAAAGGCGTAACGGTCGTGTTGCCCTTTGTGAAATCGAGGCGAAAGGCGCCGCCGGTGTTGGGCGATGCCACCTGAGCATCGATTGTGAACGTCTTGGCGTTCGGCCCGGGAACACCGACGGTGTACTCGAGCCACTCGCCGCTGCGAAGCCAGCCGACGTTGAAGCCTCCGCCATTACGCGGCTGGATGTCCACCCCCTCATCGGGTCGGAACGCTCCGCCGATGTTCTCAGCATCGGCGTCGTTGTATGCGACACCTTGGCCGCCGAAGTCATACTCCTCCATCTCAACCACGCCAGGCAGGATCAGCGGCGAGCCGTTGAAGGGATCCTGCGGCGGCGGAGCCATCAGGTCATAGACGCGGACCCAGTCCACACGCATCTGCTGCGGGAACTGGGAACTGCCATCGGGACTGCCCGGCCAGTTGCCTCCCACCGCCACGTTCAGCAGCATGTGGAAGGGTTGATCGAAAGGGGCTGCGGGATCGCTCGAGGCCGGCGTGAACCACTGATTATCGGTGACGACGCCGTAGAGCACGCCATCCACGTACCACTCGAAGCGGTTGGGATACCAGTCCACGCGGTATACGTGATAGTCATTCGCCCACGAATTCGGGCTGCCAATCACGCGCGACTGAGAGGCATTCTCGGGCCACGGATTGCCGAAGTGAATCGTGCCGTGCAGCGTCGACGCACCGTTCACCGCCTCCATGATGTCGATCTCGCCGCTCATGGGCCAGCCGCCATAAGGCGAATTGGTCGGCAACATCCAGAACGCCGGCCAGATGCCCTGCGTTGCCGGAATCTTGATGCGGGCCTCGATGCGGCCATAACGGACATCTACCCGACCGAGGGTCCTCAGTCGCGCGGATGTGTACGACCGGCCCCCAAATGACTCACGTCGAGCTTCAATGACGAGTTCGCCGTTCTCGACCCGCACGTTCTCGGGCCTGTCCGTGTAGTACTGCAGCTCGTTGTTGCCCCAGCCCTGCAGCCCGAACTGCGAGCCCGTCCCGAACATCGGCTGCCACACAGACATGTCCAGCGTGTCGAAATCGTCCGAGAAAACAAGCTGCTGGGCTTGTACAGCGGCCGAGGCGATAGCGCACACCGAGACAAATGTTGCGACTCTCATGCTGTACCTTTCGTTTCCCTGCTATTTGGGATGCTCAAAAGCAACTCGCTTTCCAACGGGCCCGTCGGTCCATGGAGGCCGCTACTCGACGAGGAACGGCGTATTCGCCGTGCCCGCAGCACGTTTGCCATCGTACACGGTCACGAAAAGCCGGTAGGCCCCCGGCTCCGCGGGCGCCCTCAGCGAAGCCCGGCGGCCGGACTGCCCGAGCGTGAGCGAAGGAAACCCATCGGGTGAGGCCTCAGCGTCGCCGCCGATCTTTCGATCCGTCGACTCTGCCTTGATGAGCCACTGGATCTGCAGGTCATCTCCGTCGGCATCGAAGACCTCGACGCGGGCGTCGAACTCCGAGCCCGAGCGCAGGGGCGCCGTCAGTGCGGGGGCATCGATGCCGAAGACCACCGGCGCTCGATTCTCCGGGTCGCGACCCTTCCAGAACCGGTGCATGACATCCACCGTCGGGGTCTTGGCGCCATCCTCAAGGAACATGCCAAACCACGTCGCCGTGGCTTCCTGCTTCTGCCCCCACAAGAAGACGTACGAGCCGAGGCAACGGTCAGGGCTGTCCATCACCGCCCCCTGATGCGAGCGGCGATACATCTCGGCCTTCTCAGCGCTCGTGGGCTCGATCTGGGCTCCCCATGCGGTCACCGGGGACTCCCACCAGCCGCGCGGCCCGTACTCGGTGACGATGTACGGGCCGTCGTAGCCGGCTTCGAGAAGCCCCTGCGGAATGTTCTCCGCGTTGCCGTACTTGTTGACGCCGAGAACATCGACGCTCGGGCACAGATCAAGAAACGCGTCCATCTTCTCTTCGCCGATACCGGCGAGCACCGTCATGACAGGATGGTTCGGATCGATCTCCTTGACCATGTTGGCGAGATGCTCGATCTCCGGGAAGAACTTCCGGGGGTCGCCTGTGAGCGCAACTTCATTGCCCAGGCCCCACATCAGCAGCGCAGGGTGGTCCTTGAACTCCCGCACCACACGCTCGACCATCTCCCGCTGCTGCTGAACTTGTTGAGCATCGGTGTAGTCAAACCCGTGGCGCTCATGCCCCAGCCAGATGCCGAGCGTGACGGTGAGTCCCAGTTCCTGGGCGCGATCGAGGTGCTTCTGCGCATCCTCAGCCCCCCAGGTTCTGAACGAGTTACCGCCCGACTCGACCAGCAGCTCAAGGTGCTGATAGCCGCCCGCACCCTTGACAAAGTATGGCTCGCCGCCGCGCATCAACACGAATCGATCGCCGTCGCGCTCGATCGACACGCGCACTGGCCCCTGGGCGTTCGCCACAGCCGAGAGACACATCGCCACCAACGTCATGAATGCGACTCGGATGTCCACTTTGCCACTCCTTACTGAGCACTCGGTCGGCGTCGGTAGACAAACCGACCGCGCCGCGCATCTCGCGTCTGCAGCGAGTATAAAGTGCTTTCGCTGAAGACGAAACCTTGTTCCATTCAACCCTTTGCACGGAATCAAATCATGCCGCGACCGCCGTTGTTTCGCCGACTCCTCGCAGCCGCTTCGATTCTCGGCGGGGCCGCCCAGGCCACCGCACAAGTCGATATCGAGGCGCTGATCGACGACATGACGCTGGAAGAGAAGGCCGGACAGATGACGCAGCTCACGCTGCAGGCCGTTTCCTCCCAGCGGCAGTGGACGGATACCGAGCACGAACTAGACATGGAGGCGCTCCGCAACGCGATCGTCAACAAGCATGTCGGCTCCTTCCTCAACCAGTACGACGCCGCCTTCACGCCTGAGCACTGGCGCGAGGTCATCGGCACCATCCAGCAACTCGCTACCGAAGAGACAAGGCTCGGCATCCCCGTCGTCTACGGCGTCGACTCGGTGCACGGCGCCAACTACGTCCAGGGCGCGACCATCTTCCCCCAGAACATCAACATCGGTGCCACCTTCAATCCCGAGCACAGCTACATCGGCAACATGGTGACAGCGCTCGAGACCCGCGCCGTTGGCATCCCATGGAACTTCTCGCCCGTCGGGGATGTGGCTCGCCAGCCCCTGTGGTCACGGTTCTTCGAGACCTTCGGCGAGGATCCGCTCCTCGCTTCGCAGATGGCGGCTGAAGCCGTCCGCGGCATGCAGGAGTCCGATGTCAACGTCGCCGCGTGCGGGAAGCACTTCATCGCCTACTCCATGCCCCGTACAGGCAAGGACCGCACTCCGACTCAGGTCGGCATGGTCGAGATGCTTGAGATCTTCGCCCCGCCGTTCGAGGCCATGATCGAAGCCAACGTCCAGACCATGATGATCAACTCGGGCGAAGTCAACGGCGTGCCGGTGCACGCAAGCCATGAACTCCTCACGGGACTCCTCCGGGAGAGAATGGGCTTTGAAGGCGTGATCCTCACCGACTGGGAGGACATCCTCAAGCTCACGTCCATCCACAGAACCGCCTCCACCGAGAAGGAGGGTGTCCGTCAGGCCATCCTCGCAGGCATCGATATGTCCATGGTGCCGCTCAACCTCGACTTCCCTGACTACGTCGTGGAACTCGTGCGAGAGGGTGCCATCAGCGAAGAGCGGATCGACGAGTCCGTGCGTCGAATCCTGCAACTTAAGGTTGATCTCGGACTCTTCGAGAACCCGATCAGCGATGCTGACCTCGTTGCAGAGATCGGTCGCGAAAGCTCGCAGCAGGCCAGCCTTGCCGCAACGCGCGAAAGCCTGGTCATGCTCCGCAACGACAACGACACCCTGCCGCTGGCGGCCAACACACGCATCCTCGTGACCGGGCCCGCTTCGGATGCGCTCCCGCCCGTCTACGGCTCATGGAGCTTCTCCTGGCAGGGTGTGGAGCCGGGCCTCTACCCCGACACGCCGACCATCCTGGACGCGCTGCGTTCTCAGTTCGGAGCATCCAACGTCTCGCACGTCCCGGGCTCTGGCTTCACAGAAGCGGGCGATGTCGCAGCGATGGTCGAGGCCGCAGCCGATGCCGACGTCATCGTCCTCTGCCTCGGCGAGCCCCCCTCGACCGAAAAGCCCGGCGACATCGTGGACCTCAACCTCGATGATCCGCAGGTTGCCTTGGCGCAGGCCGCCATCGATACCGGCAAGCCCGTCGTCCTCGTGCTCATCCAGAATCGTCCTCGGGTCATCCACAAGATCGAGGGTGGGATCCCCGCCATTGTCTGGGCTGGCCAGCCCGGGCCCTTCGGTCCGCAGGCCATCGCTGAACTTCTCGCGGGCGATCTGAACCCCAGCGGCCACCTGCCCTTCACCTACCCCCGCAACAGCGGCTCCACCATCACCTATGACCGCAAGTGGACCGAGGACCTCGGCATCACGTTCCAGATGGACGCATACACCCCGCTCTTTGAGTTCGGGAGCGGCCTTTCTTACACGACCTTCGAGTACAGCAACCTCAGCGTCACGGACAACGGCGATTCGCTCGCTGTCTCCGTCGACGTCCGCAACAGCGGCAGCCGGGCCGGGATGGACGTCGTCAAGCTCTTCGTCTCCGATGAGTTCGCCTCCGTCACGCCCTTCGCCCAGCAACTCAAGGGCTTTGAGAAGATCGAACTCGCACCCGGCGAGTCAAGGAACGTTGGATTCACCCTGACGAAGCAGGACCTGGCGATCATCGATCGCACAGGCGAGCGAGTCTTCGAACCCGGTGGATTCGGCTTCCGCATCGAAGACCAGACGACGCGCATCGACTGGGAATAAGCCCAGCGGAACCCCTCGCATTGATGGGACCCAAAATGTGCCGCCTTCGGGCGGCTTTTTTGTGGATTCATGGAACCGCAGCCACCCGACGAAATCCCTTCAAATGCATTGCGGATCTTTGTATGCTCAGCCCTTCGAGAGTCGCCCATCTGTGGCGAGCCCGCGCCTGCAGTGCACTGTTTCGTAGGACCTATCAAAGAGGAATCGACCCCATGACCAAGGCAGCAAGCCTCCTCCTGTCAGCAGCCGTCTTCGCCGCTCCCGGCGCGGCGCTCGCCCAAGACGACCTGACGAGGATCGACTCGATCGTTCAGCAGATCTTCCTGCCCGTCGGGCTCGATTCCGGCGTGGTCGCCCCGCCGGCTGATGGCCAGCCCGGCCAGCACCACCTCCTCTTCAGCGAGGATGTGTTGCTCCCGGGTGCCGGTGCCATGCGACTCATCTTCGAGTCAACCAACCTCGCCGACACCACCGCCGATGGACACGAGACCTACCTCCTCATCACCTCGCTGATCGATGGACATCAGCAGAAGCTCACGCGGCGCACGCTTCAGCAGTGGAAGCACACGTCTGCGTACTTCAACGGCGATGCTGTGCACATCGAGCTGTACGCCCCCACCGGTGCCGAGCCGTCACGCTTTGTCGTCGCAGAGGCCATCTTCGAAGACAACGGCTTCGATTCCTCGATCTGCGGCCCCACCGACGACCGCCAACTCTCGGACGACCCCCGCGCCGGTCGAGTCTGGCCCATCGGATGCACCGCTTGGCTCTTCGATGGCCGAACCAACTGCTTCATCACCGCTGGCCACTGCGGCCCGAGCAACAACCAGGTCATCGAGTTCAACGTGCCGCTGTCCACTTCGAGCCGCACCGCTCAGCACCCCGGCCCGGAGGATCAGTACCCGGTCGATCCCAGCTCCGTTCAGAGCAACGGCGGCCTTGGCGTCGGCAATGACTGGGCCACCTTCGGTGTCTTCGATAACTCGAACACGGGCCTCTCTCCCCTCGCCGCGCAAGGCGATTCCTACACACTCGCGGCAGCCGCACCCACCGGTACCAACCGCGACATCCGGATCACCGGCTACGGCAGCACGAGCTCGCCCGTTCCCAACGAGTGGCACCTCGCTCAGAAGACCCACACCGGCCCCTATGCCGGCCTCTCGGGTACGACCGTTCGCTACAGCCCCGACACCACCGGCGGCAACTCCGGCTCGGCCGTCGTTGATGAGAGCACCGGCCTTGCCATCGGCGTTCACACCCACGCCGGGTGCACCTCCACCGGAGGCGCCAACCAAGGCACCGCCATTCAGCGTGCCGACTTCGAGGCCGCGATCTTCGGGCCGCTCGGCACCTGCGAATCGGGCCTGAACATCCAGTTGGTCGGCGACCGCCCCTCCCGCCTCGAGACCGGCGTCGCCGAAGCCGTCACCATTGAAGTCACGACCAGCGGGCCGCAGATCGATACCAACTCGATCACGCTCCATGTCGACAATGGCGCCGGCTTTGTCGCGATCCCCATGACCGCTTCGGGCGGCAGCACCTACACCGCTGATCTCTCCGCTGCGAACTGCGAAGAGGACGCGCAGTTCTACTTCTCGGCGCTCGATACCAACGGTCAGCTCTACACGCTGCCGCGTGGCGGGGCTTCCGAGGCCTTCACGGCGCCCGTTGCCGACGCGTTCATCGTCTTCGAGGACCTCGACTTCGAAACCGATCCGCTCTGGACCGTGACCAACGTCTCACTGACCACCGGTGCTTGGGTTCGCGCTGTGCCGCGGGCCGAGGGCCGAGGTGATCCGCTCACCGACTTCGATGGCTCGGGTCAGGCTTGGGTCACCGGCAACGGCTTCAGCGAAGATGTCGATGGCGGCCCCACCCGTCTCACCACGCGCGTCTACGACCTCTCGGGTGCGACCGACCCCACGGTCTCCTACGCACGCTGGTTCGAGAACAACAGCCTCGATGCCGACAACCTCCTCATCGAGTTCTCGGACAACGGCGGCGCTTCGTGGACCACCGTCGAGAACCTCGGTGATCAGGACGGCTGGCAGCAAGTCTCCTTCCGTGTCTCCGACTTTGTCACCCTCACCTCCCAGTTCCGCGTCCGCTTCAGCGTTACGGACAACCCCAACAACTCCGTGACCGAGGCTGCGATCGATGCCTTTGCCATCATCGATGAAGAGTGCAACCTCACGCCCCCGTGTGTGGGTGACATCGCTGACGACTTCGGCGCCGATGGCGCCGATGGTCAAGTCAGCTTCGGCGACTTCCTCGCCATGCTCACGCTGCTCGGTCCGTGCCCCGGCGGCACGCCCGGCTGCGTCGGCGACATCGCTGACGACTTCGGCGCCGATGGCGCCGATGGTCAAGTCAGCTTCGGCG
>CAZSBR010000089.1:0-1570 GCA_964605165.1 uncultured Phycisphaeraceae bacterium | reverse complement strand
ACTTCCTGAACCTGCTCGGCCGCCTCGGCAACTGCCCGTAAGCGGTTCAGTCGCTCGATGTTCTTCTCGCCGCCGGCGTCCTTCTGGGCGTCGGCGGTTTTTCGTAGGCAGATCAGCAGCGCGGCCCGCCTATAACACCTTCCCACCCCCTGCCGCCTTCTCCATCAACTTGCTGCTCATCTTGAAGGCTTCTTGTGACCCAGCCCACCAAGTCATCGAACGCGCCCTTCAGCGGCGCCTCGCGTCTCTTCAACCTGCTCTCCGGCTCGGGCGGCTCAGCGCGTGCTGACGTCCTCTCGGGAATCACCGTCGCTCTGGCACTGGTACCAGAAGCTGTCGCGTTCGCCTTTGTTGCGGGCGTGCCGCCCCTCGTCGGGCTCTACGCAGCATTCATCATGTGCCTCGTCACGTCCATCCTCGGAGGCAGGCCGGGCATGATCTCTGGTGCCACGGGCGCCATGGCGGTCGTCGTCGTTGGCCTCGTTTCCCAGCACGGCATCGGATACCTTTTTCCGGCAGTCGTCCTCTGCGGCATGTTGCAGATCGCTGTAGGTGTTGGCCGCTTGGGCAAGCTCATTCGCATCGTGCCTCATCCCGTGATGCTCGGCTTCGTCAATGGGCTGGCGGTGGTGATCCTGATGGCGCAGGTCGGCAGCTTCAAGACCCTTTCTCCCTCGGGATCGCTTGAGTTCATCACGGGACCGCCCTTGTGGATCATGCTGGGGCTGGTCGTGCTGACCATGGCCATCATCGCGTTGCTTCCTCGATTGACCAAGGCTGTGCCGTCAACGCTGGTCGCCATCATCACGATCTCTCTCGCAGCATTGGCTCTCAATGCCAGCCTCAGCCCCGACAACGATGAGCGATCCGTGCTGACCGTCCGAGATGTGCTGGTCGATTCCACGCAGGCTTCCGCCGTGCGTGCATCACAGCAAAGTAAGGATCAGGCCCTGCTCGCGTCCATCAAAGCCGAGCTTCCCGAGGGCATCGAACCGGTACCAGCATCCCCAGACGCTCTCGCCCCGCTGACGCCGGACGAAACACTCGCTGCGATCAACACCGTCGACCCCGAAGCAGTCGGCATCGCGGGTGGTCTGCCCCGGCCCACCTGGTGGGACTTCGAGCTTCCGCCCTTCACGCTCGCCACCCTCTGGATCATCCTCCCCTACTCACTCATCCTCGCTGGCGTTGGGCTCATCGAATCCCTCATGACCATGACGCTCATCGATGAACTCACCGAGACCCGCGGCAACGGCAACCGCGAGTGCGTCGGCCAGGGCGTGGCCAACGTCACCTGCGGCTTTCTGGGCGGCATGGCCGCAACGACTGGCCTGATGGCCTCAGGATGCGCTACCAGCGAAGTCATTCAGGACGTCGTTCCTACTGTTGCTGAGGCACAAGAGACGGCCCAAGCTGCGGCCTTCGGCTTCGAAGAGATTACCCGCGGCATGGACGAAACACATCACGTGCCGAGCGGATATACGACCGATCAGGTCATTCGCTGGGGCGATCCGTTATTCGATGACAGTCCCGAATTCGATCCGATGAACCAAAGCGAAGCCGCTCAGCT
>CAZSBR010000088.1:6959-9787 GCA_964605165.1 uncultured Phycisphaeraceae bacterium | reverse complement strand
CTGGCTCGGTCTGCAGGCCAATCGGCAGTACTTCTACGGCTTGTTTGGCGTGCTGACGCTCGGCCTGCTTGCGTTCAACCTCCACCGGCTGGGTGGCAAACGACTGAGCCTTGTATCGATGTGCCTCGTGGTCATCGGGCTGTTCATTGCATTGGTCCGGTTCATTCATGATGGCGTCACCGACGGCATCATCTCGATGGGCCTTGCGTCGATCGTGCTGCCAAGTTTGCTCCTCGTTCCCGCGGCGCTGATCGATGACGAGGATGATCTGCACAACCTGATGCGCACGATCCTCGTGGTCAGCACCATGTGGTTTGGCATGTGCATGGTGCAGTTCGTGGTGGATCGCAGCCTGGTGGTATTCGGCAATTCCAATCGGTTCGTCGGGCTCATGGCCAACCCGCAGCACGCGGGGACGTTCCTGGCGTGTGTGGTTGCGGCGCTGCTGTTCATGTCGCTCAATGAGCCCAACCGGCTCTGGCGGCTGTTTGCAATCGGCATGCTGGCGGGCAATGTGCTGCTCTTGCTGTGGACCGGTTCGCGCACGTCGCTTGGCATGGCGGTGGTGGCAAGCTCGGGCGTGCTGTTCAGCCGCATGGGCCGGGCTGTGCTGATCCTGCCGATCGCTGGCTTGTTCTTCGCGGTGGCGCTGCAGTTCCTCGGGGCCGGCTTCAGTGAAGCGACGACGGCGCTCGAGCGACTCGGCGGCAGCGAGGACACGCGCACGGCGGCGTGGTCGCGGATGCTCAACCGCGCGCTGGAAGACCCCTTTATTGGCGCGGGCACCGCCAACGCGGGCAGCAGTGAGAACGCATGGCTCTACGGCTTTGCTGCCTATGGCATCGGGATGTTCCTGCTGTCGCTCGTGCTCACGCTCTTGGGCGGGCTGCAGATCTTCGGCGCGTTCAAGGCGCGGTGGGGGCTTCCCAAGCGCGAGCAGACAGCGATCGATGTCGCGGGCGGTCTCGTGCTGGCATACTTCGCGGGCGCGGTGTTCGAAGGCTTCTTCTCGGCTCGCATCAGCCCGAACCTCGTGTTCGTGATGCTGTTCAGCGGCGTGCTTGCTAGATTGCTTCAGCTCAAGGAGCAGCGGAGCGACGACCGGCTTGCATACGGCGAGGAGGGGGACCTCTACGACTATGGCGATGAGTTCGATGAGCCCATCGACGATGCGCCCGCCGGGCCGCGGGATGACCTCGGCGATGGCGGCTACGACGATCAGGCTGGCGGCAGGCCCGCGGTCTTGTGGTAGAGCGCCTCGAACCGCTCGATGAGCTGGTTGGGGTGCATGTGCTCGAACATCCACAGCCGTCCTGAGCCGCCGGCCTCGGCGAGGGCTGCTCGGTCGCTCACGAGTTCTCTGAGTCGGGCAGCGAGGACCTGCACGTTGGCGTCTTCCACGATGAACCCGCCGCCGGAGGACTCAAGCTCGGGCCACGTATCGACGCCCTTGGTTGTCAACACAGGTGTGGCGGCTGCGAGCGCTTCGAAGAACACGAAGCCAAAGTTCTCCTGGCTGGTTGGCAGCACCATCAGGTCCGCGAGCTGATACAGGCTGATCTTGTCCTCGCCGGTGATGTGCCCGATGAGGTGCGCATCGGTCGCGCCCAGTTCCTGCTTGCGGAGCATGAGGGAACGCACGTAGCTCTCTTCGCCCGTGCCGGCGATGAGCGTCGTGTGCGCGATGCCCTCGGCGGTGAGCATCGCCGAGGCCTCGAGCAGGGACTCGATGCCCTTCTTGTAGTGCACGCGCGAAAGGAAGAGCAGGACGGGCGCGTCAGGCTTGATGATCTCCGCGAAGCGCTTGGCCGCTGCATCGGGCCCCGGGAGTGGATCAAAGGGCGCGAGGCTCATGAGGTTGGGGATGACCATGGAAGGCGCATTGAAGTGCTTGCGCGCCTGCTCAAGCTCGGCCTCGGCGGTGAGATGAATGACCGCAGCGTTGTTGAGGAAGGCCGAGCCCGCGAGACGCAGGTAGAGCTTCTTTTTGAGGGCTCGCTGGGCCATGCACCAGTCATCGAGCATGCCACGGATCGAGACGGTGTAGGGCGTGCCGACCTCACGGGCGACTCTGGCGAGCTGTGCAGCAACGGGCACCCATATGCCGTGGGCGTGGAAGACATCTGCCTGCTGGATGATGTCACGAGCCTCGCTGAGCTGGGCCTTGGCCATCCACGGGCCGCGCGCGGGCCTGGGCAACAGGTGCGCGGTCGGGAGTGACGGCGACTCCTTCCAGGCGGCGGGCGCATCCTTGGTTTCGTGGGTGAGGATGGTGAGGGTGTGGCCGCGAGCTGCGAGCGCTTCGGTGAGATCGATCACCGCGCGCACGGGGCCTCCATCCTCGAACTGCAGATGCTCGATGTAGTGAACGATGCGCACGGCCGAGTATACGGCGGGGCGGGCGCGCTATCGCTGATACCAACGAGATGAGGCCACCCCGTCATGTGGCGGGATGGCCTCTTCAAGAGGAGCCGGTGCCTGCTGGGCGAGACGCGTATCTCTCGCTGCTCCCGCTGTGAGGATCTCTCATCCAGCAGGGCTCGCCGGCGATGTGACAGGCGGTGTCAGTTGCGTCGGCGGCGGCGGGCGAGCAGGCCCGATGCCGTCAGTGCGAGCGCTGCCGAGGCGGGCGCGGGAACGATCTGCGGCTCGCCGTAGATGAGGTCGTCCAGCGCGACCGCGTCGCCGATGCCGGCAAAGTCCGCGAGCGCGGTGTCGCCGAGCGTCATCTGCACGCGGCCGATGCGTGTGCCGTCGTCCCAGAGAGCGCCGGCAAAGGAGAGGCCGCCATCTGCAGCGAGGACGAACTGCTCGTGCAGGAGGTTCTC
>CAZSBR010000088.1:0-6859 GCA_964605165.1 uncultured Phycisphaeraceae bacterium | reverse complement strand
GCGTCCCAGTTGATCTGCCGGCGACCGTTGGCGAAGGGCCCGGTGCCGGGTGCGTTGACGCCGCCGCCGAGGCTGACCGCGGTGCGGAAGGTCTCGACAGCGGGTGTGATGGCTGCGGCATCGTTGCCCGCAACACTCCAGGTCTGAGATTGTGCGAGGGCAGAGCCGGCGGAAGCGAGCGCGAGCGCAGCAGCAACGTGTGTCGTGAGGTTCATCGTGCGGTTCCAATCAAGTGTTCGCTGCGGCTGTCGCAGCGGGCGGTGTGTGAGAAGCGCGCCCGGTGGGCGTGCTGTATGAGAAACGTGTGGACCGGTCACGGTGACTGATGTGTACGAGAAGAGGCTGCGTTTCGAGCCATGCAGAGAAAGTGATGAAGTGTGCAAAGTTGTGCGATTCACTCGCTGTGCTGAAACGCGAGGCGCTGGTCGCACATGGCGCATGAAAAAGCGGGCATCCCGTTGGGGACGCCCGCTGTGGTCTGGTGTTGTGTCAGGTGCTTACGGGCAGGGCCCCAGCAGCGTGAGCAGCGCGAGGAAGTCGCCGAAGGAGACCTGGCCATCGGTGGCGCCGAGCGTGCCGAAGTCGTCTGCGATGTCAGCGCCGCACGCGGCCTGGCTGGTGGGGCAAGGGCCGAGCACGCTCAGTGCAAAGAGGAAATCACCGAAGCTGACCTGGCCATCGCTTCCCGCGGAGCCGAAGTCGCTGGCAACGTCACCCGTGCAGGCGGTGTTGAGGATCACGCTGTCCACGAAGACCGCGCCGCCCGGGTTGGAGGCAGGCTGCTGGAAGAGGAAGGTGAGTCTTGCTTCGACCGCGTTGGCCGGGGCGATGGCGCTGAGGTCGGCCTGTGACCACGTGTCTTCGGGCGAGGTTGCATCGGCGATGATGATGGAGGCTTCGTCGATGAAGAAGGGCGAGTCGTACTCGGCGCCGGCCTGGCTGTAGAACTCGATCTTCATGAAGGCCCTGTTGGCGGTGCCTCGGACGGAGTCTTCTGAGCGTGTGAGTGCTTGAGCGCTTGCGGTGATGGTTTCGCCGCCGGTGATGGCGATGTTCTGCAGCGCGCCGGAGAAGTTCTCCTGGCCGTTGAACTGGCCGTACATCTTGAGCGAGCGGAAACCGTCGTGGTGCGTGCCCCAGTCGGAGGTCACGTTGCCGATGGCGTTGCCGAAGCGGGACCACTGGTTCATCGCGCCGTCGTCTTCTTCGAAGCCGGGGTCAAGGATGAGTGAGGAGGGCGGGTTGATCCACTCGGGTCGTTGCCAGACACGGACGTAGTCGACATCGAACTGCCCGCTGTTGGGCGTGGATCCATCGGGATAGCCGGGGTAGTTGCCACCGACCGCGAGGTTGAGCACGATGCTCTTGGGCGTGCCGGGGATGCCGACAGCAGGCTCGTAGACGCGCCAGTGCTCGACTCCATCGACGAAGAAGCCGACGGTGCCGACGTCCCACTCCATCGCGTAGACGTGGTAGTTCTCCTGGAAGTTGGCTCCGCTCTCGTATGCCTGCGAGACATACTGGTGGTTGGCGACATCCCAGCCCCAGTGCACGGCGCTGCTGACGCGCCACGGCAGATCGCCGCGGGCTTCCATGATGTCGAGCTCGCCGCCGGCGGGCCAGGGTGCGGTGCGCGGCAGGAGCCAGATCGCGGGCCAGAAGCCCTTGCCCCACGGCACGCGGGCACGGACCTCGACGCGGCCGTAGCTCCACTCTTCCCAGGTGCGCACGTTGCCCGAGTTCCACTCGCGACCGAAGCTCCAGCCCCAGTCTCGTTCAGCGCGGAGGCTCAGCGCGCCGTTGCCGACGCTCACCTGGTTGGGGTGGTAGTACTGGAGCTCGCCGTTGTTGTTCGCGGGCCAATCGGCGACTTGCCACACGCCGTAGTTGATCTGATTGCCGTCGAAGTTCTCTTCGAAGACGGGGCTTCCCCAGCCGGGGACAATGACGACCTGCGCGCCCGCGGATGCGACAAGGGCGGTGGCAGCGGTCGCGGCGAAGTGACGGTGAGCGATCTTTGTCATTGGCATGGCGTTCCTCGTGATGACGGGGAGAGGCGATGATGCGCCATGGTACCATTTTCGCGGGGCGAAAGCAGTTGCTTTGCTGTGTTCGGAGCCGCGCCACACCCATCCGAGAGGAACCCATCAAGGGCTCGCCTGTGCGCCGGATGTATCGGACTTTACGGGCAGGGCCCGAGCAGCGTGAGCAGGGCGAGGAAGTCGCCGAAGGAGACCTGGCCATCGGGTTGTGCGAAGCCGAGGTCGTCTGCGATGTCGCCGAGGCAGAGGGGCAGGTCGTTCTCGCAGGGGCCGGCGAGTGTGAGCAGCGCGAGGAAGTCGCCGAAGGTGATGCTGCCATCGGGCGAGCCGAGGTTGCCGAAGTCGTCTGCGATATCGCCCGGGCAGCCGAGAGCCGGCAGGCAGTGGGGCAGATCAAGGATGAGGTAGCCTTCGTCGAAGTTTGTCAGGTGCACGAGGCCATCTTCGCTGCGTCGAAGGGAGGATCCCCACAATGGCAGTGATATCTCCGCAGCGACAAAGGGTGATACGGGCGTGCTGACATCAACAAGAAGCACGTGTGTCGATGTGCGTGCCGGCGAGAGTGCCAGAAAGCCATCGAAGAAACCGAGAAACCGACTTTCGGCAGGCAGTTCAATCGTGTTCACAAGCTCAGGCTGGATTGGATCTGAGGTATTAATGAGACGCAGCCGGCGCAAATCTGGAGAGAGGGTCCTCTCCTCAAGAACGAGAAGTTCATCTGAGAGAAAGCGAATGCTTGTCAGGTCTGCATCGAAGGTCAGCGTGCTCTGGACAGACGGCGCGAGCGGGTCGGCGATATCGACCAGCGAGAGAGTGCTGACGGTGAGGCTGTTTTCAGTGCGTTGCGATGTGACGGCAAGCAGATCGCCTCTGTTATCAAGATTTTCGAGGAAGCGTTCGATGGGCGTGGTAGCGACGACGGCAGCGGACGCGGGCGCGCGGAGGTCTGCGACGTATAGGAGGTCGTTGCCGGCGATAAAGCCGTAGCCGTCCTTGATGGTGTTGTCTTTGATGGCGCCCGTGATGTCGCTGGGAAGGCCATCGATGGTGCCGACGCGGACGGGTGAGGCGGGGTCGGTGAGGTCGTAGACCTCGCCGTCGAGCAGGGCGATGTTTCCCTCAATTGAGAGCAATCGACCGATCAAAACGTTCGCGATCGTCGGCCTTGCCGTTTCCGACCTGTCCACGATGTTCCATCGGCGGGGTTGACGGTTATTGATGTCGGATCCCACGTAAGAAACACCAGGGGTCAGTTCGAGTTGTACCGGAAGGCCGATGACAGGAGCAGTGTCGAGCTCGACCGGATTCGTAAGGTCTTGAAGATCCATGCTCACGAGGCCAATATCGGGGAAGGCCACAACGCCGCGGCCATTCTCAATGATGCCCTCGACAGCAAAGCCGGCTGGCAAAAATGCGATTTGTGCTGGACCAGGATTCGCCGGATCGGTGAAATCATATGTCGTGATGTTTCGTAAGCCAAAGGCGTGAACAAATGGGCCGTCTAATGCCATCCCATTCGGGTTGCCGCCTGGTCTATTTGCTCTGGCAAGCTCTACAGGATCAAACGGTGTCGTGATGTCATACACTAAGATCTGACCTGTGAGCGATAAGACGAAAAGCAGATGTCGGTCATCGCATATTTCGATGTCCATCGTGGGTCGTGGCAGGAAGCGTTGCTCTACAACGATGGTTGGTTGAGCGAGGTCAGTGAGATCAACGGTATAAAGACTGCCATCCGCTGCGATGTACGCAGTCTGATCTCGGACGATGAGTCTTTCAGGATCGGATGCATCGAGCTCTGCCGTGGCGAGGTGCACCGGGTCCGCCGGAGTGCTGACATCGAAGATCAACAAGTCGTCTGCGAGCACATAGGCGACGTTGTCTTTAACGAAGACATCGGATGGTTCGCGGGTCAGCGGCACGTTGGTGACGAACTCGGGCGCTGTTGGATCAGAGACATCGACGACCACGAGCCCGAGCCCGCTGCGACGGGTTGCAAAGAGACTTGGACTGGTGAGGTAGGCGTAGTCGCCCTCTACGGAGATCTCGAGTGGGTCGCCGCAGTCGGGAAGCTCGCCCACGACGAAGGTGTTCTCAAGGTCGGACACGTCGTAGATGATGAGCCCGCCAGTCCAACTGGCGGCGTAGACGAGATCGCCCACGCGTTCGATATCGCCTGTGCTGCCCGCGAGCGAGCCGAGCTCGGTCAGCTCGCAAGGTTCCTGAGTCTGAGCGCTGGCAGTCCTGAGCGCGAGCAGTGTGAGCAGAGCGACAGCGCAGCGTGCAAGCGTTGGCGACGTGATCGACATGTGGAAACCCCCCGTAGTTGTTCCGGCTGCGGCGCGTGCGCAGCCTCTTCCCAGCGGAGTTACCGGGCGTTGGGTTCGGTCGTTGCAGCCCAGGCAGCGTTTGAGGGTGTTGTTACAAAGATTGTTGCTGAGCCGGGCAGCGTTTTACGGGCAGGGCCCGAGCAGGGTGAGCAGGGCGAGGAAGTCGCCGAAGGAGACCTGGCCATCGGGGGAGGTCGCGCCGAAGTCGTCGGCGATGTCGCCCGTGCAGCCGGGCGTGCCGCCGGGGCAGGGCCCGAGCACGCTGAGTGCAAAGAGGAAGTCGCCGAAGTCGACGAGGCCATCTGGCGACGGGAAGCCAAAGCCATCGGCGATGTCACCCGAGCAGGCAGCAGCGATCATCGCATCGATGTTGAGCGTGATGGAGGGCCTCACCGATGCGCCGAGCACGCTCGGGTCGTCCTGCACGCTGATGGTGTAGGTGGCGCTGAGCGGGCCGGTGGGTTGGCCATTGATCTCGACCGAGAGTTCCTGCGGCAGACCCGGCTGCACGAGCGTGGGCGGGAGGTCAAGCCCGATCGCAGCGGCATCGCCCGTTGCTGATGCGATGTCAAACACCATCGCGGCTGTGGTTGCCGGAGCACCAAGCACATGAAGCGACACAGGCAGCGTCACGATGCTGCCAGCGGACACGGTTCCAAGGTCGATGTCCGCGACGCTGACAGTTGAGCCGGCGTCGAAGGAGGCGGTGCCCGGCGTGCGCACATCGAGCAGCAGGCGGACGATGTCGTCGGCGTCGTTGCCGCCACGGCCTGCGCCGCCCTGCAGGGTCATGTCGAGATTGTCGATGATGAGTTCGGCGGCCTTCATGCCGGGGGTCATCATGTCGGTGGTCGGCATGGTGATGGCGTAGGTGTGGCTCGATGCGTCGTTGATGGCGAACGCGCCGGTGAAGCCGTTGGTGAGCGGCGCGTTGGTAATGGCGCTGTCAACGGGGATCACGGCGTAGTACGTGCCGTCGTTGCCCTGCCGCTGGATCGTGAAGGGCTGCGGCGGGACGATCGTGCCCGCGATGCTCTGGCCGAGATCGATCTCGAATACGGACGAGCCATTTGCTGCGGGAGCCGCGCCGACGTATACGCGCGAGTCGTTGAACTGATCGACGAAGACCGACCACACAGCGCCGGGAAGGTCGACAAAGGCGTTGCGGTTGTTGGTGGCGTAGGTCGGGTTGAGCGAGGAACTGAAGATCGCGTGGTTTCTTCGGCGTTCGAACGCATCGGGGATGTCAAGGTAGTGCCATGCGACGAGGTCATCGAGCCCGCCCATCTGGTTGCTCGATGGAAAGCCGCTGACGAGTTCAAGCCCGGTGGAGGCATAGCGGGTTGCGGAGTAGAAGAGAGAGCGGGCGATGTCGCCCTTGTCGATGTCGCCGGCGAAGTAGTAACTGCCGAGCGAGCCGTGGGAGCCGGTGGTGGAGGCAAAGCCGTAGGGCTTGTTGCCGCGGCTCGAGTTGATGGAGGGGTTGCAGGGGCGAAGGGCGTGCGGGTCGCCCAGGTTGCCACGGGATGAGTTGGACGCCGAGCCGGGCTGGAGCGACTGGGGCCAGACGTGCTCACGGTTCCACGTGCTGCCCGAGTCCCACGTGCTGCTGACGCTTGCGTTGTTGTAGACGAGGAGGATGTTGCCCGGGGTGGTGGGGTCGGCATCGTGGATGGCAGCGGACTGGCGGAAGTCGCCGTAGCTGCGCTGGACATGCCCAGCGGTCATCGCGGCAGCGAGCGAGTTCTCGAGTGTGGTGCCCGTGCCGGTGACGCCCGCGTAATAAGAAGGCGGCGCAGCAAAGGGGTCGGACTGCGCATGTGTGCCTGCTGCGGCGAGTGCAAGCCCGCCCCATGCCATGAGCGCAAGGACGTTGGGTCGATTCGTTGCGGTCATGCGCGTCTTGCTCCCTCGCCACGGGTGGGCGGCAGCCGAGGTCCTGTTCTGATATGTGCCTCGGGGTCTCTCTCGATGTCCATCGCGGTCCAAAAAAGCGATGCTACACGCGCACGCCAAACAGCTTGATGCCAAGGGTTTGACGGCGGCAGTCTATTCAGGTTCGCAGGGCGACCGCGGGTGTTCCGCTTACGCGAGCATAGTCCGAGGCGGTGGATTAATCGGCGGAGCGGTTGCTGGGTGTGTTTGGAGTGTGTATCGGACCTGGTCACCTGTGCCGGGGGCCAGGGCGCCTCGGTAGGCTGGATGGATGCTGGAACCAGAGCCGACGTTCGAGCAATGGGTCGATTACTGCTTCACGTTCGGCTACGGCGACTTTCAAGGCTCGCCGCTGTCGACAGAAGAGGAAGTCTGCGCGAGGGATGAGCGGGAAACGAGAATCGACGCAATGCCTGTGCGAACGCTGGCAGCGTTCGCAGCCCGTTTGTTTGCCGATCCGGCGTTCATTGCCGACCGCTTCACAGACAAGCAGATAGGCGATGCGGTGTGGTACCTATTCGGCAGCGCCACCTGCCTGTTCGCGGAGATTTC
>CAZSBR010000087.1:0-9999 GCA_964605165.1 uncultured Phycisphaeraceae bacterium | reverse complement strand
CTCGCAGCGGTGCGCCGCGGCGAGGAGCCGCTGCACGCCTCGCTTGAGCGCGTCGCGCGCGCAGCACGCGAGCGCTTCGGCGAGGGCTTGAAGTTCGTGCAGGTGGAGTGCGACACGCTCGAGCAGTTCGCCTCGGTGCTGACGTTGCCCGAGGGGCTGATTGATCTCGTGCTGCTGGACAACATGCCGCCAGAGATGCTTCGCCAGGCGGTGCAGCTGCGCGGCGATCGGCGCATCGGGCTGGAGGCTTCCGGCGGCGTGACCCTTGAGACGCTCTCGGCCATCGCTGCTACGGGTGTCGATCGCGTCAGCATGGGGCACCTGACCACCCGCAGCCAGTGGCTGGACTTTGGCATGGACCACGAGCGGACGGTGCCAGCGCGCGCGAAGGACGAGCCACTGACCGCTTGGGCGGACGCGCTCGAGGAGATCCTGGACGCAAGCGCAGCGTCCGCAGCGCGTGTGGTGGTGACCGCTGAGACCGCCAGCACGCAGGACCTTGCCCGCAGCATGATGCGAGCCGGCGAGCGACTGGTCGTCGTTGCGGGTGAGCAGACCGCGGGCCGGGGCCGACTCGGCCGGGCGTGGCACGATGCGGCGGGCTGCTCGCTGGCCGTGTCGATCGCGCTCGAGCCGGAGGTTGCAGCAAAGTTCGGCGACGCGCTGGCGGTCGTGGGAGGCGTGGCGTTGTGCGATGCTGCAGCCGCTCTGGTGCCGGCCGTGGATGGGTCGGGCGCGACCCGCGCTCGCTTCGGCCTGCGATGGCCCAACGACGCGGTGCACATCGCCAGCGGCAGGAAACTCGGCGGCGTGCTCGTGGAAGCTTCGCCCGGGGCGTGCATCATCGGCATCGGGCTCAACGTCGGTCACCTTGCGACGCGGGGCGACTGGCCCACGGGCCTGGAGACAGCCGCAGCCTCGCTTGCTGAGCTTGGCGCAGCGTGCTCGCGGCTGGACGCAGCCCGAACCGTGCTGACCTGTCTGTTCGATCGCCTTGGCCAGCCCCGCCGAGAAGTCCTTGACGCGGCCCAGCACCTCAATGCGCTCCACGGCCAGCATCGGGGGTTCACGACGTCGGGCCGGGTGCGCACCGGCGTGGTGGGTTGCATCGACCACGAGGGCGGCATTGAACTGCACTGCGACGAGGGCGGGGCGATCGTGCTGCCCCCGGCAACGACCTCGCTGGTGCACGAAGGGACCGATGGGGTCCCGGGTGGCAGCGGGTCATGACGCGGGCGTCAGAGCATGCGGGCGATCTTTCGGCCGAGGTCTGAGAGGGCCTCGAGATCAGCGCTGACGGTATCCCAGACGAGTTCGACACCAGCCTGCTCGGGTTGATCAGGCAAGCGCGGGATGATGTGCATGTGCACGTGGTAGATGCTCTGGCCCGCATCGGGCCCGTTGTTCTGCACGATGTTGTACTGATCAGCGCCGACGGCGGCGCAGATGGCGCGGCTGATTCTGGGCAGCACGCGGCCCAAGGCTGCAGCCGCTGCGTCGCTCAGTTCGCCCATGGTCGAGGCCGGCTCCTTAGGGATCACCAGGGCGTGGCCCGGGCTGAGCGGGTTGATGTCAAGGATGGAAATGACGTGCTCATCCTCGTAGATCTTCTGGCAGGGGACCTCCCCGCGGATCATGCGGCTGAAGAGCGTATCGGCAGGGTCCTGATGGGCGGCGTAGGCCGGCGTAACTGGCGCTGGGTTCATGCGCCGAGTGTACCCGGCCGAGGGCTTATCATCGCTCGATGCCACCCGCTGCCCACGCACTCCGACGGCCCATCCGGGCGTTGCCCACGCTCGTGGCCAACCAGATCGCTGCGGGCGAGGTGGTCGAGCGCCCGGCTTCGGTCGTCAAGGAACTGGTCGAGAACGCTCTGGACGCCGGCGCGAACAGAATCGTGGTCGAACTCGAGGCGGGCGGCGCCGATCTGATCCGTGTGACGGACGATGGCATGGGCATCGTGCGAGACGAGTTGTTGCTGGCTGTCGCTCCGCACGCGACCAGCAAGATCGAGTCCGCAGCGGACCTCACAAGCGTGGCGACGCTCGGCTTTCGGGGAGAGGCCCTCGCCTCGATTGCCTCCGTCAGCCGGCTGACGATCACCACCCGCACGAGGGACAACGACGCCTCTTGGTCGCTCAAGGTCGAGGGCTCAGAGATGGGCGAGCCAAGACCCGCAGCGGGCCCGCCCGGCACCTCCATCGAGGCGCGCGATCTGTTCTTCAACACACCCGCAAGGCGGGCGTTTCTACGGTCGTCGACGGCCGAACAGACGCGGTGTGTCGAGATCGTGCGCGAGATTGCGCTTGCGCACATGGGCGTGAGCTTCGTGGTGCGCACAACAAGCGATGCCGGGGCGAGGGTGCTGCTGGAACTGCGGGCGACGGACAGCCCCCGCCGGCGGGTGCTCGATGTCATCGGCGCCGAGATGGAGCCGCAGTTGCTCGAGGTGCACGCCGATCGGCAGGAGGGCGACCAGGGCGCCGCAGTGTGGGGGCTCATTGGCTTGCCCGCGATTGCCCGGGCCAACCACCGATCGCTTCGGACGCTCGTCAACGGTCGCAGCGTGCGCGACAAGACGCTTCAGCACGCGGTGCGTGAGGCGTATCGCGGGCTGATCGAGCCCGGGCGGTATCCGACCGCTGTGCTGATGATCGAGTTGCCGCCCACTTCGGTGGATGTGAACGTGCATCCCGCCAAGGCCGAGGTACGGTTCCGTGATCAGTCGCTTGTGCACAGCCTGATCTTTCACGCGGTGCGCGATGGGCTTCAGCGGGCGGATCTCACGCCCGACCTGTCGGCGAGGCCATCGCTTCAGACGTTCGGCGCGCGCACCGCAAGTGCTGCCAGCGTTGGGCCTCGTGAAGAAGCGGGCGGCTTTTTCCTCCGGCCGGAGGCCCCGCCTGCTGAGGGCTCGCTGCCGTTTGCTGAACCCAAGCCTCTGACCGGTGCGCACGGGCAAGCGCGTTCGATCACCGAGGAGGAGCAGTCCGCCTCGGCACTGGGTGGTTCTGATCGGCCGCTGCGCGCGATGCAGATGCACAACTCGTACATCGTCGTCGAGGATGCCGAGGGACTTGTGCTGATCGATCAGCACGCCCTGCACGAGCGGGTGATGTTCGAGCACTTGCTCCGGCGCGTGACCGCTGAGCCGATGGAGCGCCAGCGGCTGCTCTCCCCGGCGTTGGTGCAGACATCGGCTCAGAGCGTGGCGCAGCTCTCAGAGCTCGATGCGTTGTGCGCACGCATCGGGCTGGAACTGGCGCCCATGGGCGAGACGCAGGTGGGGGTGATGGCCTTTCCATCGCTGCTGTTTGAGCGCGGCGTGGAGCCGGCAGCATTCGTGCGGGACCTGCTCGACGCCGTGGACCACGAGGGCTTCGAGGCCGGCAGCGAAGAGGCCCTGCACGAAGTGCTCGACATGATGGCGTGCAAAGCGGCTGTCAAGGCGGGTGATCCGCTGACGTCGGATGAAGTCGATGAACTCCTGCGCTTCCGCGGCGAGATCTCGCGGAGCGCCTCATGCCCCCACGGCAGGGCGACGACGGTTCGTCTCAGCCATCGGGATCTTCATCGGCTGTTCGATCGGCGCTAGAGCCCGCAGCGGGATCGAGCGTGATCCGGTAGGCGCTGACCGTCGTGCGCATGGCGTCGATCAGGAAGAACGCATCGGTGGTGAGCCTGGAGACCTCAAAGCCCTGCGCGCGCAGCAGGTCCGCCGGGGGTGCAAGGTCGGCGTGCGTCTCGAGGTTGGGCGGCTGGGTGTCACGCATGAGCGCGATGACCGGACCATCGCTCGCGAGGTCTCGCAGCTTTGCGAGCGGTCGGCCAGCACCGATGGTGAAGGTCGTCTCCGGGCCGCAGAGGGTGTAGGGCTCGACAAATTCGCCCGCGTAGACATCGATCGCGGGATGCCAGAGGTCAATCGCGACGATGGGGGACTGCTCGCTCGTGGCCAGGGGCAGCACTTCAGTGAGCAATCGCTCGGGCGATCTGGCGAACTGCAGCCGGTCACGAAGCACGCCGTACCACAGGCCCTGCCCGAGCGCGAGGCATACGACGACCACGCCGGCGCCCCGTGCCAGCGAGCGACCCCAGGCGAGGTCACGGATGGCGCTGGCCAGCCACATGCCGCCAAGCAGGGCAATCGCGGGCCAGACGGGTGTGAGATATCTCGGCACGCCCTTTCCGAGCACGCTCATGGCCAGCATGGACAGACCAAGCCACGCGGCGATGACCCATGCACCGCGGGGCAGTCGCGGCCGGTCCTTGAGAAGCCAGAGCAGGGCGATGATCGCAGCGATCGAGCCGAGCCCCACGCCGTAGGAAGCGGCTTCGAGGTTGTTGAGGGGCGCCTGGGGCACGAGGATGCGGAGGTTGTCCGCCGCTTCGGCGCCCGCGGCTTTCTGGACGGCTTCAGCGCCGATGTCCAGCGCGACCAGCTTGCCCCAGAGCGACAGCGATCCGAGCGATGCTGCGACGACACCGACCGCTGCAGCGCCCAACAGCAGTGCAGATCGACGCTTTCGCGCTGGCGCATCGGTGGTGGGGGTGCGCCGGACGAGACGCGTGAGTGCCTGCAGCAAAGGCCCGCCGCAGGAGGCAAAGAGCAGGACCATCGCGCCGGGCGGGCCCTTGGTGAGCGACGAGCCGGCTGCGCACAGCAGCAGCCAGAGCAGGGCCAGCCAGTGCGTGCGCTGGCCATTGGTCCAGGTGCGCCACAGCGCACAGCCCGCCGATGCGCCGCCGACCACGAAGGGCACGAGGATGATGTCGAGCTCACCGATGCGTCCCGAGCGGGCGTAGAGAACGCCCGTGGCCAGCATGGCTGCCGACCAGAAGCTGGCGTGATCCGCCCACGCCGCTGAGCCCTGGTCATCGGCATGGGGCGAGGCGGTGGCGCGAGGATCTCGAAGGATGGACCTTCCCGCCAGGCAGGTCAGCACCACGCCGGCGGTGGCAGCGAGAGCGACGACCAAGCGAAGGTGCAGGATGGACACTTCGGAGAACGTCGCCTCGGCGAGCAGGCGGGTGAGCCAATAGACCATCGGCGGCTTGGCGAGGTAGGGCTCGCCGTGGACGGTGGGGGTGATCCATGCGGCCCGCTCGTCCATCTGGATGGAGACGAGCGCGCGGATGCCTTCCTGCCAGTTGGTCAGGCCGTGGGTGGTCGGTCCCAGGAAGTACAGCGGCAGGCAGATCAGCCCGAGGAGGGCGAGATCGACCGCGACGGGACGTGTGTGGAGCGGGACGCCAAGCCGGGGCACCTGCGCTGAGCGGGATTCAGGCATTGTCCAGCAGGTCGACCGCTTCGAAGGCCTTGCCCTCGAGCATGGCGACGCTTGCCCCGCCGCCGGTGGAGACGTGCGTCATCTGGTCGACCATGCCGAAGCGCTCGACCGCTGCAGCGGAGTCGCCGCCGCCCACGATGGCGGTCGCGCCCTTCTGGGCGGCATTGGCCATGGCGCGGGCGATGGCCTTGGTGCCCACGCTGAAGGGCCCCCACTCAAAGACGCCCATCGGGCCGTTCCAGACGATGGTCTTGGACTTGCCGATGATGCCCGCGTAGAGCCCCTGCGTCTTGAGCCCGATGTCCAGGCCCATGAAGCCGTCCTTGATGCCGTCTTCGAACTGATCGATGTCGCCCGAGGTGGCGCTGAACTCCGTCGAGCAGATGTGATCGACGGGCAGGTGCATGTCGGTGGCGAGTCGAGCGGCTTCGTCGATGATGGTCTTGGCCTCGGCGACCATGTCTTCTTCGACGCGGCTGGCGCCGACGTTCTGCCCCAGCGCCTTGAGGAAGGTGTAGGCCATCGCACCGCCGATGAGCACGTGATCGGCCTTGGGCAGCAGGGCGTGGATGGCGGGCAGCTTATCGCTGACCTTGGCACCACCCAGGATGACGCACATGGGTTTCTCGGGTGCGTTGATGGCGCCCGCGAGGAAGCGGAGTTCCTTCTCGACGAGCAGGCCCACGACCTTGGGGCCCTGCATGTGCCGGGGCACAGCGACCATCGACGCGTCCGTGCGGTGGCACGTGCCGAAGGCATCGTTGACGTAGACCTCGCCAAGCTTGGCGAGCTTTGCGGCAAAGTCGTCCGCGCCCTTCTTCTCACCCGGGTGGAAGCGGAGGTTCTCCAGCAGCATGACCTGCCCATCGCCGAGGGCATCGGCGGCGCTCGCAGCAGCAGCGTCCGTGCAGTCGGTGCTCGGGAAGGCCACGTCCTTGCCGAGCAGTTCGCCCAGGCGCTTGGCGACTGGCTTGAGTGAGAACTGCTCCTCGAAGCCCTTGCCCTCGGGCCTGCCGAGGTGGCTCATGAGGATGGCCTTGCCGCCGCGGTCAATCACGCTCTTGATGGTGGGCAGCGCGGCCTTGATGCGCTGATCGTCGGTGATCTTGCCGCCATCGAGGGGCACGTTGAAGTCCACGCGGATGAGCACGCGCTTGGAGGCGACATCGGTCTGCTCGATGGTCTTCTTGGAAGCGGGCGGGTTGGGCACGGCAAGGCTCCTGCGGCTGGGCTGGGTCTTGAGGTGTGCGCCTGGGCTCAGCCGTCCAGCAGGCGACCCGCGCGGGCTTTGACCTCGGCTGCGCCATGGTCGCTCAGGGCGTCACGCATGCGGCGCAGGCGCGTGGCGATGGAGGCATCCACGAGGCGGTCACCGATGCGGAAGCGCACCCCGCCGATGATGGATGGATCGATCGATGGGCGGGCGATGACATCCTTGCCGAGCGTCGCGGCGAGTTGATCGCGGATGGAGGAGACTTCGTCGGCATCGAGTTCGTGGGCGGTGATGATGTCCACCTCGATGCGGCCGAAGTGTTCCTGGGCGATGGCATCGAATGCCTGGTAGATCGGGCTCAGGTGGCCGAGGCGGCCCTTGTCGTTGAGGACCAGAAGGAACTTGAGGACGAGGTCATCGACCCGGCCCTCGAGCATGGTCTTGAGCGATTCCGCCCGCTTGTCGCTGTTGAGGACGCGCGAGGCGAGAAACTCGCTGAACTGCTGATCGCTGCGAGCCAGTTCCAGAACGCCTTCCAGCGAGCCGAGGGTGTCCTCAACGAGGTCGCGTCCACCCTTTTCGTGAGCAAGATCGTAAAGGCTCTGGGCGTAGACCTGAGCGACGGCGTCTGGCTTGGCATCGGTGAGCGGCACGCGGCGTCTCCAGGGGTTCGAAGGGCTCGAGGGACTGAACGCAAACGGGCGTGAAGGACAGGGTCAGTTGTGGCGGCCGGCGGAGAGCTCGGCGAGCGATTCCTCGATCAGACGCTGCTGATCGGAGGGCTGGATCTCCCGCTGAAGGATCTTGCCTGCTGCCAGGGTGGCGAGCTGGGAGGCCTCGGAGTAAATCTCGTTGAGGGCGGCCCGCTTGGCGGCCTCGATATCACGCTGGGCCTTCTCACGCATCTCGTTGAGCTGGGTGTCGGCCTTGGTGCGGAGCTCGGCAGCCATCTCGGCCTGCTGGGCACGGGTCTTGTCGAGCATGTCCTGCGCCTCGGCACGGGCCTGAGCGAGGCTCCGCTCGTACTCCTCCAGCGCATCACGGGCCTGCTGACGAGCAAGCTCGGCGGCCTGGATCTCGTCGCGGATCTTGTCCTCGCGTGCCTGCAGCGAGTTCTCGATCTTGGGCCAGACCTGCGTGCCGAGCACGAAGAGCACCGCCACGAAGACGATGATCGTCATGATGCCCGTGATGAGGCCTTCATTGACGGTCGGGATGACGCTGGCTTCCTTGCCGCCACCCTTGCTGCCTTCATCGTCGGCTGCTGCGACAACGGAGCTGGCGGTCGCCGCCGTCGCATCGACGGAGGCAAACGCCACGGATGTGCTGAACACGCTGAGCAGCACCGCGATGGCGGCGATCAGTCGGAGGTTCAGGGTGAAGCGGAGCTGGGTAGCGGTCATGCGTGGCTCTCCGGATCGCAGGGTCAGAAGCGACCGAACTGCGATCAGGCAGTCCGGCCGGGATGGTTGTGGCAAAGGCGAGATCAGGACAGATCAGGCCCTTGTGTGTTGCTTCGTCTGTGCGAGCGATCAGGCCGTCAGAGCGACAACCAGCGCGAACAGCGTGACACCTTCGATGAAGGCCGCCGTGATCAGCGACAGGGTGAAGATGCGGCCGCCGGCCTCGGGCTGACGGGCGGTGGCTTCCGAGCCGCCGCGACCGATCTGGCCGATACCGAGGGCAGCACCGAAGACGGCGAGGCCGCCGCCGAGCACGGCGAGGCCCTTGCCGATCTTGGCACCGACGTTCTGTGCTTCGAGCTGGGCAACGACGTTGCTCTGTGCATCGCCGGTGAGGGTGGGGTCAACCTGCTGGGCGAACGCCGCGGCGGGGGTGAAGATGGCGATGAAGAGGGTGGCGATCAGGGCGGTCTTGATGATCTTGGTCATGGTCCGTTCCAGCAAAAAAAGGCGGTCTGGGGTTCTCTCAGCCCGCCGCGCGGGCCTGTTGGTGAATCAAACTCTCAAATGTCTTGATGCCCGCGGGGGACACCCTGTGTACCGGCGAACCGGCGGGGAGCGATGATAGGCCCGGCTGCACGCAAGACGAGCCTTCAGGGGGTTCATGCGACTGCGATTTCGGGGTCGGGTGCGATGCCTTCCTCGTCGTGGTGCTCGTCATCGTGGTGGCTGAGCAGCGAGGTGAAGACTGCGGTGAGGAACATGAAGATGAAGGCCTGCAGGAAGCCGACGAAGATCTCCAGCAGGTAGATCGCGAAGCCGCCAAACGTCGCAGCGACCCACACGAGGATGCCGATCCCGAGGCCCGCAGCAAAGCCAGCGCCGGTGAAGGCGAGGATCTGCGCCAGCAGGATGTGGCCTGCGGTCATATTGGCAAAGAGACGAATGGCCAGCGCCACGGGCTTGATGATCGTGCCGATGATCTCCAGCGGGATGATCAGGGGCCACAGCAGGACGGGTGCGCCCGCTGTGAGGTGGTGCAGGTAGCCGCCGATGCCGAGTTCTTTGATGCCGTTGAGGTTGATGAAGAGTCCTGCACACAGCGCGAGCACCGCGGTCACAAACACGCTCTGGGTGGCCGTGCCGCCCAAGAGGGCCTTGTGCTCGTACTTCCAGTCAGGGAAGAGCAGGTACTGCAGATCGAGGATGGGGATGAGCCCGATGAGGTTGGTCACGAGAATGAAGAAGAAGAGAGACCAGAAGAAGGGCATGAGCCGATCGGTCCTGCTGCCGAGCAGCGGGCGGACGATCTCATCGCGGAGGTAGGTGCAGAGCAGCTCGATGAAGTGAGCGATTTTGTTGCGGGGCACATAGCGGTCGGGGCCATCGATGTTGGTATCGGTATCGAGGTGGGAGACAACCCACTTGAGGCCGAAGACGGTGATGAGGCCCGCGACGACGAGCTGGGTGGCATACGCCGACCAGAGCCATACGCCGTCCTCTGAGACCAGCCACTTGTGGTTGGTCGAGTGGCTGATGGGATCAGCGGCGAGTGTGAGCAGATCTAGCATCGGTCGCTCCGAGTCGCGGGCAATCTCTCCCGCGGATCCATAGACAGGTCAGTCTTCGCGCCGCGCCACCGCGATGCGGGCCGCACGAACCACGATGAGTTTCTCACTGACCAGCGCGACGCCGGCCAGCAGAAGGAAGACCCACACCAGCGGCTGGGTCGGGGCATCGGTCATCAGCACCACCGCAGCCAGTCCGCCCAGAGAGGTGAACGAGCGTGTCATGCTCGCAGCCAGGGCGAACTGGTAAAGCTCAAAGGCGGGGCGGGGCCTGCGAAGCAGGCTCAGAACAGCCGTGGTGGGCAGCATGGGCACGAGCACCAGAGCCGCGGCGATGAGCACCCATTGGAGGTCCGCTGCGGACGTGAAGGCGAGGGCAAAGAGACCGGCGGCGAGCGTCAGAACCGGCGCGAGCCACGCGAAGGCTCCCGGCCCCTGGCCGAGTGCCTCAGGGCTCCTGGAGGGGCCTTGATCAGGCTTGGGCTGAGTTGTGGAAGCCACAGCGACGCTCACGAAATCCACGC
>CAZSBR010000086.1:0-10046 GCA_964605165.1 uncultured Phycisphaeraceae bacterium | reverse complement strand
GACGCGTGAAGGTTCCCGTCGACGAGACTCTCTGTGTCAATCCGCAGTCTGATCACAGAGATGTCCGGATCTTCGCTTACATAGGTCGCCAAAGTAGAAATCGTGCCGGACGGGCTAATCACGCGGAACACAACGATTCCATTTTCGGCACTTGCTGCAAGAACGCCTGTGCCAAATCGCGGGTCCCCTATGGCTTCAAGTTGCGGGATCGTATTGTCGAGCAACGGTGCCACTTGCGCGATGGTGAACCCCGAAGGTACCTGTGGCTGTGCGGAGGCAGCACCGCTCACCAACACCATCGCAAGAACGGCTGCTTTCTTCATCTCGGGCTCCTCTCTGGGTCTGGAGCCGAAGGGTAACGGAAGCCGAAGACTGGCTCAACCACTTTTCGATAGGTTTAGCGGGGCGGTAGGGGGCTGGCTCGCGGCGTGCGCACGCGGTGAGGGGTGGCGGGTGTGCTGCGAGAGGTTGTGGCGAGAAATTTCTAACGACTGAGTGAGCGGGAGTTACGCCGCGGCTGGTGGGCGCGGGCGGTGTCGCTGTGCGCGCTGGGGTGACCGGCGGTCCCTTTGTGATGAGTCAGGCTGATCTGCATGGTCGGGCCGGCTCGGAGCCAGTGAGGGACGAAGACATGGAACACACGCAGTCGCACGACATGGCACGCAGCGGGCAGGGTCAGAAGAAGAGTCATGGTGATGGCCTGGGCGCGATGCTTGATGAGGCGATCGCACGGGCGGGTGAGCAGCATGACCGCGAGGTGAGGCCGCGGCTTGAGAAGCTGTGGCGGTACTACCGCAACGAGGGCGGGAGCGGCCGTCGGCTTGGGCAGGTCGAGGGCTTGCCGGCGCGGCTGACGGGCGGGCGGCTGGCGGGCGTTGATGATCGGCTGAGTGCGAGCCGCGAGGTGGTGATCGAGAACGACATCGGGTGGCGGGTCCACACGATGGTGGACTTCATGTTCGGCAAGCCGATTCGGCTTCGTTCGACGGCGGGCGATGAGGCGAAGCGCGCAGCGATCGAGAGCGTGCTGGATGCGGTGTGGGAGAGCAGCGGGGGCGTGTCGCTGTTGCAGGACATGGGGTTGCTCGGGCATGTGTTCGGGCATGTGGACCTGGTGCTGCGGATGGACGCGACGGCGCTTGCGCTGGCGGGCGAGGTGTCGGTGCGCGGCGGCGGGGCGACACGGCTGGGCGATGGCCTGCGCGATGGAGCCTTGACGGACCGGGCTCTTGCGGCGGTGGGCGAGGCGGTGCGGATTGATGTGGTGGATCCACGTCGCGGCGTGCCGGTGCTGGACGAGGGGGATTACCGCCGGCTGGTGGCGTATGCGATTCGTGATCGCGTGCGTGCGGACGTGTATGGGCGGTCTGAGGCAGCGCGGAGCGAGGTGTTCGTGCCGTGGATGAGGCGGGACGAGCGGGATGGGGTGGTTGAGTTCATCGAGGAGCAGCGGCTCCTGGGCGGGCGATTGCCCGTGGTGCATGTGCAGAACATCGCGCAGCCGTTTCGTTACGAGGGGCTTGGCGAGGTGGAGCCGTTGATCGCGCTGCAGGATGAGTTGAACACGCGGCTGAGTGATCGTGCGAGTCGTGTGACGCTGCAGAGCTTCAAGATGTACCTGGCGCGCGGGATTGATGGGTTTGAATCGATGGCGGTGGGGCCGGGGCAGGTGTGGAGCACGGACAACCCGGAGGCATCGATCGAGGCGTTTGGTGGGGATGCGTCGAGCCCGAGCGAGGAGACGCATATTCGCGAGATCCGCGAGGCGCTGGACAAGGTGAGCAGTGTGCCGCCGCTGGCGACGGGTGTGGTGCAGGGGCGTGTGGGGAACCTGACGAGTTCGAACGCGCTTCGGATCACGCTGGTGGGTCTGCTTGCCAAGACGGCGCGGAAGCGTGTGACGTATGGGCGCGGGATCGCGGCGATGAGCGAGCTTGTGCTTGCGGCGCTGGACGCTGCGGGCGTGCTGAGGACATCGCCGGCTGAGCGGGGCGTGCGGCTTGAGTGGAGTGACCCGCTGCCTGAGGACGCGCTGGACCAGACGCTCGCAGCCAAGCGGAAGCTGGAGCTTGGTGTGCCCAGTGCCGAGGTGCTCGATGAGCTTGGGTATCGGGACACGGACCAGGGAGTCGTGTGAGGCGCTGGGTGAGGGGCGTTCTGTGGAATGCGCGCAGCATGCGCAGGTGAGATGAAGGGGATCACGATGACGAGTGAAGAGGAGCGCAGCGTTGCTGTGGCGAGTGAAGGTGACGGCACTGAAGCGATTGAACGTGCAGAGCCGCCGGTGACGGACGAAGAGGCCCTTGAGCCTGCACAGGCCAGCGCAGCGGATGAGCAGGGGGAGAGCCAGCACGAGAGCCAGGTCCAGCTTGAAGAGGATGACGACGTTGACTGGCGGGCTCGAGCGGAGCTTGCAGAGCGCCGGCTGCTGGATGTGGCTGGCAAGCTCGGCGAGGTGGAGCGATCGGCGCGGGAGTTGTATGCGGCGATGGAAACGCAGCGGCTCGAGCGGATCGGCGATGTGCTGTTGCTGCGAGCGGGCGTGACGGACCTGCAGGCGGCGCGGGCTGCACTGGCCGACCGGCTCGCGGCTGAGCAGCAGGAGGATGCTGACGACGAAGTGGCGATGGAAGAGCAGGTGGGTGTGATGGAGGCGGCGGTGCGCTCGCTTGCGGTCGATCGACCCGGGCTCTTTGGCGGCGGGCATGGGCCCCTGCAGGGGGTGCTGAGATCGACGGCGTCGGGCGCTCGATCGGATGTGGAGCGCGCTGCGGAGGAGGCACGGTCGACGGGCGATCGGCGGCAGCTCTTGAGGTATCTGCGGCTTCGACGGTCGCAGTGATGTGTGGGTGAGGATGTGGTGGGGCGCTCGATGGATGTGATGAGTGAAACGTGTGACAAGGGGGTGGCTTGATGAGCTTTACTGGCAAGGCGACGTTTTCGGCGGGGGCGGACCTGCCCGAGTTGATGGAGGATGTTTCGGACGTGGTGGGCATCGTGAGCCCGTACGAGACGCCGCTACTGGATCACCTGGGTGATCCGCGCAAGGTGGCAACGTCCACGGTGCATGAGTGGATCGAGGACACGCTGCTCCCGAACACGGCGGTGATCGACCAGGCGTCGTTCAGTCCGAGTCCGACGGCGGCGACTTCGGTGACGCTTGCGAACCCAACGAGCATGCGGCCCGGTGATCTGGTGCAGCCCGAGGGGACGAGCGAGGTGATGCTGGTGACGGCGGCGCTGCTGAACGCGATCACGGTCGTGCGTGGCTATGGCGGCACGACGCCCGCGACGCTGACGGATGGAATGCAGCTCAATGTGCTGGGCAATGCGGCGATCGAGGGTGCGGATGCGCCGTTCACGGGGTTTACCAATCGCGTGCGCAAGCAGAACTACACGCAGATCTTCACATCGACGGTGTCGGTGAGTGGGTCGCTGCAGGCTTCGAGGCTGCATGGTGTGGCGGACGAGCTGGACTATCAGAAGCAGGAGCGGCTTCGGGAGTTGCTGCGAGATCTCGAGAACACGGTGATCAATGGCGTGGCGGCGGCGTCGGACCCGCAGGGATCATCGACGGTTCGGCGTTCGATGCGCGGGATCATCCCGACGATCGAGACCAATCGCTTTGCGCCCGGTGTTGGGCCGATTCCTGATGGCGGCGGTGCGAGCGACACGGTGCTGACCGAGGCGGTGCTGAATGCGGCGCTGGAGCAGGTGTGGGAGAGCTCCAACGGCAGTGTGGACACGATCGTTCTCAATGGCACGCAGAAGCGGGCGCTCAACTCGTTCATCGGTTCTGACCGCAGGTTCAGCGCGGAGGACGAGGTCTTCAAGAACATGGTGAGCGTGTACGAGAGCGACTTCGGCGTTTGCCGGGTGATCCTGACGCGGTGGGTGCCGGCGGACACGGTGCTGATGCTCGACAGTTCGCGGCTGGCGGTGGTGCCGATGGCGAGCCGGAGTTTCCACTTCAAGCCGTTGGCATCGACGGGCGACTCGACGAGCGGGCAGGTGATCGGTGAGTACACGCTCGAGATGCGCAACGAGAACGCGCACGGGCTCTTGAGCGGGCTGAGCACGTCGGGGGACTGACGATCGACGCGATGGAAGGGTGATGGGCGCGAGGTGTGGGGAGTCGCGGCGGGTCGAGAGGCTCGCCGCGGCTTTGGTCAGCGGGGGCTGGGTCTGCGGCGAAGTGGGTCTGCGGCGAAGTGGGTTTGCGGCGAAGTGGGGCTGGGCAAGAGGGGAGGGGGCAGCGTGTTTGCAAACGATGTGGATCTGGTGCGGCTGGAGCCCGGGTTGTTCGAGATGGTGGGGTGGAGCGGTCAGCGGCGGCTGACGGGAACGGGTGTGATTACGAGCGGGCTGTTGATTCTCAACCCGCCCGGCGACGCGCAGGCGGCGGGTGTGCGGGCGGGGCAGGTGGTGCGCGTGGGCGGCGTGCCGCTGGAGGTGACTTCGCTTGCATTCGCGGATGTGCTGACGGTTGCGCGTATTGGTGCGGTGGGTGCGGCGCCCGTGGCGCCGATTGATCAGCCATCGGCGTCGGTGGAGGTTTCGACGTTTGAGCCTCAGTTGGACCTCGTGCATCGCCAGGTGCTGAGGAGCGTGGGCATCGATCCCGATGGGCCGCTTCAGGAGGGCGAACTCGAGGAGAGTTCCATCAAGAACCCCGGCGGGCTTCGGCTGCTGGAGGCGCTGGGTGCGCTGCAGATGATCTTCAGTGCAGCGGCGGCGATTGCGCCCGGGGGGTCGCCGCTGGCCGAGCGAGCCAGGTGGTACGAGGAGCGGTATCGCGATGAGCGCAGCCGGGCGGTGGCGCGTGTGGACACAACCGGTGACGGCCGGGCGGATGCGACGCGGCGGCCCAGCGTGGTGCCGTTGGTTCGGGCGTAGGCGCGGGTGAAGAAGGAGGCGATCCATGGTGCTGACGCCTGCGGAGGTGAGCTTTGGCGGTCGCGCGTGGGCCAACGTGCAGGTGGTGACCATCGAGCAGGGCGCGGCCAAGCTCGTGGAGGAGTGGTCGGACGCGGGGCCGGTGGCGGCGTTCATCGATGTGCCCGAGCAGCGGGTGATCTTGAAGATCGAGCAATCGCTGAGCGAGGAGGATCCGGGAGAGGCTCTGCTCGGTGAAGAGGCGGAGGTGGAGGCGACGTTTGGCCCGAGCGGCGGCGATCTGCTCCGGCGGCGGGTGCGCGTGCGGGCGGTGGTCGTGCAGGTCGTCCACAAGGTGTCGACAAGCGGGGCGACGCGGGTGGTGACGCTTCGCGGCGTGAGCGCTGACGGCGTGACGGACCCGGTGGTGGTGGAGTCGGTGTGAGCAGCGCGTGGGTGTGGGGAGGGGGCAGCGATGTCGAGTTCGTTCAAGGGGATGGATCTGTTCGGATCAGGGCCGCACAGGTTCTCGGTGGGCCGGCAGGGGCAGCTTGTGTTGTCGGACTTGTCGTTTGGAATCACGGGCCCGGGGACGTATCCGTATGGATTGGTGGAGTTGGACGTGCTCGTGACGGGGCGCTTGGTGGCGGCCGACGATGCAGCGTTGTGGGTGCTGCGCGATGCGGTGACGGGTGCGTTCGAGGCGTTTCCCACGCCGGGGGTGCTGGTGGATCTTCACGGGCGGTCGTGGCCGGGCATGTCCTTCATTCGGTATGAGGAGGAGCCGGTGGTGGACCGAGGCCGGCAGACGTCCATCGGGTATGTGGCGACGTTCCGCAGGTTCCTGCAGTTGACGCAGAGCGGACCGGAGCGGGCGAGCGGCGTGCCGGTGGGTCAGCCGATCGGGGGCACGCCATGATCGAGGCGGAGCTTGCGGCGGCGGTTGCGCAGTTCGGTGTGGCGGGCCTGGTGGCATGGATGTGGCTGAGCGAGCGGCGATCGGCAGCGGAGCGCGAACGGCAGATGACCGAGGCGCACCGCCGGTTGGTCGAGGATCGGTCGGCCCTGACGGCCCTGCTGGATACGGTGCGGGCCAACACCAAGGCAATGACGGCCCTTGAGCTTGTTCAGCGGGAGTTGATCACGGCGTTTCGGTCGATGACGCGGCAGCCATAAGGCGCTTGGTGCCGCGTTGGGCAGCGTGGGTGGGTTCGGCTGCGAGAGTCGATAGACTGCGGGTATGCGTGGTGTGCTCCGGGCAGATCGATGGAGGCTGGGTTGCTCGGCGAGGCTGGGCCGAGTGGGCGGTGTGGGCCGAGTGGGCGTTGTGCTCGCAGCGGCCTTGGCGCTGCCCGGCTGCGGCTCGTATCCGCTTGCATCTGACGGCGGCAAGACGGTGCTCGCTGCGGGGCCTGTCGCGGGCGCCGGGTATGGCGATCCATTTGCCCCGGCCTCGATCTCGATCTTCCCGCTCACGCAGCTTCAGCTTGACGATGCGGGCGAGCCGTGGCTGTTGCTGTTCGTCGAGCTGCAGGATCGCTGGGGCGATCCCGTCAAGGCAACGGGCTGGCTGACGGTCTTTCTCGAGCCCGAGAGCCCGCGGGTGGATCGCACCGAGCACGAGGCGCGGTGGGATGTGGACCTGACCGAGGCGAGCGTGAACTCGGCGCTGTTCGACCCGGTGACGCGGACGTATCGCATGCAGCTTGGGGGGCTGCCCGGCCGGGCAGCGCCGATGGCCGAGCGGAGCGAGCTGCGCCGCGGCGGGGGCGATCCGCAGGGGCAGCGCTCGATGCTGCGGCTGCGCGCGATGTTCAGAACGCTGGATTCTGATGGGAAGCGGCAGGAGCTGTGGAGCACCTTCGAACTGGAGTCGTGACGCTGCCTTGGCCGGTGCCCGGGCGATGACGCTCAGCGGTTCTCGCCGGCGCCGTCATGGTCATGGTCGTGGTCGTGGTCGCCGTGGTGGTCGTCCTCGATGAGGCCGAGCTGGCGGTACTTCTCGCGGTACTTGTCTCGCAGGACGGTCTGCTTGTTGGAGAGGTCGATCTCGCGGCCATCGATAAAGGCGTGGTGGATGACGGTCTCTGCCTTGAGCGGGTTGCCATCGGTGATGAGCAGCGTGGCGCGGTAGCCATTCTCGATCGCCCCGAGATCGTCGATGCCGAGGGTGCGCGCTGCATCGAGCGTGATTGCGCGCAGGGCGTCGGGCGCGCGCAGGCCGTAGGCAACGGCGAGCGAAGCCGAGAAGGGCAGGTTGCGCTCGTTGGCATCGCGGTCGCCTGTGGCGATGCAGAAGGGGATGTCGAGATCGGCGAGCCTTCGCGGCGTGGCGAAGTTGGCATCGATGGGGGTGTCGTCGCGCTTGGGCATGGTCAGCGAGGTATCGAGGATGATGCCCGCGTTGAGTTCCCTGACGAGGTCGACCGAGAGGAGCACATCGCGTGCGCCGACGAGCACCGGCTTGAGGCCCCGCTCCTTGGCGAAGTTGAGCGCCCAGGTGATCTGGTCATGGTCCGCGGCCCGGAAGAAGACGGGGCGCTGGCCGTGGTCGGAGTCGGCGGCCGAGGGCAGGCAGTGGCGCGCGGCCTCGAGACGGATGTCGATGGTCTCGGGCTCATCCATCTCCGCATAGATGGCGGCATCGGTGAAGTAGTCCTCGATGGAGGCGAGAGCGCGATCGATGGCGTCCTGCTGCTCGTGCTTGGTGCGGTTCATCCAGCTTGCTTCGCGGGTGCGAAGCGCGGGCACGTTGACGACCAGGCCCGCCTCGCGAACGAGGGCGAGGTCGTCGGTGGTCCAGCCATCCATCCTGATGACGGATGCGGTGCCCGCGATGAGGCCGCGCTGGGGCGAACTGAAGATGGACACCGAGCCGCCCGGGAGCACAGCGGCGGTGAGCACGCCATTGGACCGCGTGACGGGGATGATCGCCGAGTCCGGGTTGACCGCGGTGACCGCGACGACCTCGGGGCTGAGGTCGACGGTTTCGGCAAAGTCGTGCGTGGCGCGGACGAGGCCGAACTCGGTGAGACCGATGCGGGTGTCCGGGCTGATGAGGCCCGGATAGACGTGCATGCCCTGCGCCTCGATGATGCGGGGATCGACCTGCAGGGCGATCTGCTGATTCTCGGGGAGGACAGCGGTGATGACGCCGTCTTCAAAGACGACGGTGCCGTTGCGGATGGTCTCGCCCGAGACGGTGTGGATGGTGGCGCCCGCGATGACGACCGGCTTGTCAGCCGGCGCGGCGCGGATGCCGAGATCCTGCGCGCAGGTGGCGGCGGTCAGCGCCGCGGTGAATGTGATGGCGAGTCTGCGGGCGATCGTGCGCGTGGAGTGTTTGATCGTGAGCGGCATGGTTGAGCGCGGCATGGTTCAGTGATCTCCGTGGACGTTGGCGAGGTGGATGTGGGTGGTGCCGCAGTCGCCGCACTTGTGGTCGCCCGGCTCCTGGCCGAGACGGATCATGTCGAGGGTCTTGTCGCGAAGGGCGTCGGCCTCTTCTGAGCGGATGAAGTTGGCTGCCAGTTCGCCCGGCTCTGGTTCGGCGGACTCGACGGTCGGCTCGTCCTTGGGCTGGCCGAGCAGCACCTGCATGATGCGGGTGCGATGCCTGGCGTTGGCGGCGCGGAGCTCACGGTCACGATCCTGGCTGAAGTACTCGCGGCCATCGATGAAGGTGCTCGTGCAGCGGGTGAAGGTATCCAGCGGGTCGCGGGTCCAGATGGCCAGATCGGCGTCCTTGCCGACTTCGAGCGTGCCGACGCGGTCGTCGATGCCGAGCTGGATGGCGGCGTTGAGGGTGATGAACGCGAGTGCCTGCTCCTTGGTGAGCCTGCCCTCGGCGTACTTGTAGGCCTTGGCCGCCTCGGCGTTCATGCGGCGGGCGAGTTCGTCGGAGTCGGAGTTGTAGCTGGTGAGCACACCGACCTCTGACTGCAGCGGCCCGCCGAAGGCGTTGGCATCCTGCACCTCGATCTTGAATGCCCACCAGTCGCTGAAGAGGCTTGCGCCGATGGCGTGCTCCTTGACGTGCTCGGCGACCTTGTAGACCTCGAGCCCGTGCTGGAACGTGCCGATCTTGAAGTCGTAGTCGCGCGCGATGTGGCAGAGCATGAGGATCTCGTCCTGCCGATAGCTGTGGCAGTGGATCCAGCGGTCGCCTTCGAGGATCTCAACGAGCGCATCAAGCTCGAGATCGCGGCGCTTGTTGGGGCCTGCGTTTGCGTACTCGCGTGCTGCGTTGAAGCGATCGCGCATGATCGTCTCGACGCCCATGCGGGTCTGCGGGTAGCGGCTGTTGAACTCGTTGCCCCAGTTGGACTGTTTGACGTTCTCGCCGAGGGCGAACTTGATGCCGGGCTTGGCGCCCTCGAAGTGCATGTCGTCCGGGTGGGCAACGCCCCAGCGGACCTTGTTGGTCTGGGTCTGGCCGCCGATGGGGTTGGCCGAGCCGTGCATGGAGTTCACAGCGGTCACGCCGCCGGCGAGCTGGCGATACCAGTTGATGGCGTCGGGGTTGGTCACATCACCGATGCGGACCTCGGCGGTGACAGCCTGCCCCGCCTCGTTGACGCCACGGGAGATGCCCGTGTGCGAGTGCGCATCGATGATGCCGGGCGTGATGTTGCGGCCGGTGGGTGCGCGTCGGCCACGCATGGTGATGATGCGCGGCTCTTCGCCCGCCTTGAAGCTCCAGTCCCGCGAGGGGCCGACGTAAGCGATCTTGCCATTCTCGATGAGCAGGTCGCCCTCTTCGATGACGCCCTGATCGGTCATCGTCCAGAGCGTCGCGCTTCGGAAGAGCACCGCCTCCTGCGGGGGAAGCTCCTTGGAGGCGTAGGCGCCGAAGGGGTAGCCGGGCAGTTCTGCCGGCGGCATGTGAACATCGAACGCGCGGCTGGCCTGCCACGCAAAGTCCGCGCCCCCGGCGGTCTGGCCCGTGCCGACGAGCGCGTGCTCGCTGTCGAGCTTGGCCACGAGCGTGAAGATGCCCGGATCGCCGAAGGGCTCGTGATCGAACATGATGGTCAGTTCGCTTGCGCCGTCGGTCTCGTCAAAGGTGGCGGAGGCGGCCTCCTGGCGGATGACTTCGCCATCGGGCAGCGTCTCGGTGATGGTGGCGGACCACGCATCGCCATCCTTCTTGATCTCGATGCCGAGCTTGA
>CAZSBR010000085.1:0-10235 GCA_964605165.1 uncultured Phycisphaeraceae bacterium | reverse complement strand
AGAAGTTCATGAACCTGATCAACGAGAACGTGACGGAGGAGATCAACAAGATCGGCCTGTCGCTGATCAACGTGAACATCCGCGATATCACGGATTCGTCGGGCTACATCGACGCAATCGGTCAGCGTGCCGCGGCCGAGGCGATCAACCGTGCGAAGGTGGAGGTTGCTGAGCAGGAGCGCGAGGGTGCGATCGGTGAGGCCCAGGCGCTGCGCGAGCGCAACGTGCGGGTCGCTGAGGAGAAGGCCAAGGCCGAGCAGGGCGAGAAGGCGGCCGAGCAGGACGAGCGTGTGGTGGTGGCCAGGCTCGAAGCCGAGGCGGTGACTGGCGAGGCGCAGTCCAAGCGCGACCAGGAGATCGCCATCGCTGAGCGCACGGCCGAGACGATCGCTGCGAGCAAGCGTGCTGAGCAGACGCAGCGTGTGCAGGTCGCAGAGGCGGAAGCGCTGGCTGTCGAGGGCGAGAACCTGTCTGCAGCGAAGGTGGCCGAGTCTGATGCGAAGCTCGCCGAGATTCGCGCTGAGGCCAAGCGCCGGGCCGAGACGGCAGCGGCGGCGTCGGCCGAGGCGGTGTACCGGGCTGAGCGTGAGCAGGAGCTGGCGCGTCTTGCCAAGGACGAGCTGGCGCCGCAGGAGATCGAGAAGCAGCGCATCGAGATCGCGGCCGAGGCCGAGGCCGAGAAGCGCCGGCGTGAAGCGCGCGGTGAGGCCGATGCGATCCTGGCCAAGTATGAAGCCGAGGCCGAGGGTGTTCGCAAGGTGCTCGAAGCCAAGGGCGAGGGCTATCAGCGCTTGATCGAGGCGTGTGCCGCCAACCCGCAGATCGCGCCGACGCTGTTGTTGATCGAGCAGATGCCAGAGCTGATTGCCCAGCAGGTCAAGGCGGTGCAGAACCTGAAGATCGACAAGATCACGGTGTGGGATTCGGGCCGCATCGGCGAGGGCAAGGACGGCGCCAAGGGCGCGACGGCCGGCTTCCTGAGCGGGCTGATCGGCTCCTTGCCGCAGGTGCACGAGCTTGCCGAGCAGGCGGGCGTCGAGCTGCCCGGTGCGCTCGGGCGCGTGGTGGATGCGCAGCCGGCGCGCAAGCCTGCTGCCGAGAAGGCGTCAGCGCAGGATGAAGAGTCCAAGCCGGGATCGGGCAAGCCCGAAGCCGGCGGCAAGACCGGATAATCGGGCTCAGCGGTCGAGCGCACAGAGTGGCCGGAATCCAACGGCGATGGAGCGGGCGCGTCCGAGAAGGGCGCGCCCGTTTGCTTTTTCCGGGCCGAAGCGGTTCAGGCGATGGCTCGAGGCAAAGTCCCGGCACGGGTGGGCCGATGCACTTGGGTACACCTTGACCGGGAGTAAGGCATGAGCACGACTGTTGAACAACGTGACCGAGTGGTGGCTTCGGCGATCCGCGAGATCAGCCATATCGCAACGCTGCCCGAGGTGACCGTGAAGATCATCGAGCTGGTGGAGAATCCATCGAGCTCTGCCCAGGAACTCCACGAGGTCATCAGCCAGGACCCTGCGCTGTGCAGCCGCATCCTCAAGGTGGTGAACAGCTCGTTCTACGGCCTGCCGGGACAGATCGGCTCGATCAACCGTGCGATCGTGCTGCTGGGCCTCAACGCTGTGAAGAACATCGCCATCGCGGCGAGCCTTGCCAAGCTGTACCGCGGCGGCGAGCTTTGCCCGGGCTTCAGCGCCCGCGATGTGTGGAACCATTCGGGCTCGGTGGCGGTGGCGACCAAGCTCATCGCGGACACGCTGAAGATCGGCATGCCCGACGAAGCGTTTCTCGCTGGCCTGATGCACAAGATCGGCCTGATGGTCGAGTTGCAGTTCGACCGCGCCAAGCTGATTGATGTGATCCAGGAGGTCGGCATCGATCGCGATGGCGTGCCGTGCAACGACATGCTGGCCAAGGAGCTCGAGTTCTTCGAGGCCACGCACCTGGACTTTGGTGCGGGGCTTTGCGAGAAGTGGAAGTTCCCGGCGTCGTTCCAGATGGTGACGCGGTTCTACATGCACCCGCTGAGCGCGCCGAGCGATTCGCGCGTGCTGCCCTGCGTGGTGTACATCGCGGACCGCCTGGTCGCCCAGCTTGACAAGTCGTTCCGCGCTCACTTGCTGGATCTCGAGATCAACCCCGAGGTCTGCAAGGCGATCGGGCTGACGGCTGAGCAGCTCGAGGACATTCGCGCACGCCTGCCGCAGGAGCTGGAAGAAGCCCAGCAGATCCTCGGCTGATACGAACACTGAGCGTTTGGCCCCCGGGGCCAGCGCTTGACGATCTCTCTCTTTCTCCCTCCGGGCGGCTGCGTGGAAACACGCGGCCGTCGTTGTTTTTTGGGTCCTGGCGTCTGGCCCGGGTGCGGATCGGACCGGGCCGGTTCCGTCCAGACGTCGCAGATGGACCTCGAACAAACCCGGGTCTTGAGAGCTCTTGCATGACGGCGTGGTGGTTTGCACCTCTTGCCTGCGGGCAAGGCGCGAACGCCAGGGGTGCCCGAGTGAAGGAGCCGCGACGAATGACGACAACGCTGACCAACGAACAGACCGGCGTGACGCCTCTGGTGCAGGAGGAGTTTCGCCATGGCGGGATCGTGGTGCTGCACGTGCAGGCCGGCATCGCTGCCGAGCGGCGAGCCTCGCTGCTGGTCGAGGTGCTCGAGCGGCATCCGAGCCAGCGTGCGCGGAAGGTGTTGATGGCGTTTACGCCCGGCACGGAGCTTTGCTGCACATCGTTGTGGGCGTTGTCGCGACTGGCAGACCGGTGCGCGAGCGAGCAGGGGTCGCTCGGCGTGGTGGGCGTGGGCGATGCGACGCTCAAGGCGGCCAAGCAGGCGGGGCTTGCCAGCCGCTTTGTCGCGTTCAGCGATGTGGATGAGGGCGTGGCGCGGTTGGCTTCGAGCGAGGCAGCAGGCCGCGGCAAGCGCAAACTACTGAGGCGCGCAGCCTGAGAGGCCGGCTCTCAGCCGCTGGCCGAGCCGACGAGTTGCTGGTTGGTCTCGAAGCGCTTGAGCGCAGCGAGGAGTTGCTCGATCTGCTGGTGCGGGGGCATGTTGAGGAGCCGGCGGCGGAGTGCTGTGATGGTGGCGTATTCCTGCTCGCCCATGAGCAGGTTTTCTTTGCGCGTGCCGCTGGCAGCGAGGTGCATGGCGGGGAAGAGCCGTCGCTCGGCGATCTTGCGATCGAGCACAAGCTCCATGTTGCCGGTGCCCTTGAACTCTTCGAAGATGACCTGATCGCCCTGGCTGCCGGTATCGACGAGGCAGGTTGCGAGGATGGTGAGGCTGCCGCCGTGCTCGACATTGCGTGCCGCGCCGAAGAGTTGCTTGGGCACTTCCAGTGCCTTGGAATCGATGCCGCCGGAGAGGGTGCGCCCGCTGTTGGAGTGTTTGCCCGAGCGGTTGAAGGCTCGGCCCAGGCGCGTCAGGGAATCGAGGACGACAACGACGTGCTTGCCCGCCTCGACCATGCGCTTGCAGCGGTCGATGGCCATCTCGCTAACAGCGACGTGGCGTGCGGTGTCGTGGTCGTTGCTCGAGGCGATGATCCAGACGCGGTCGGCCCATGGGGTGAGGGTGCGGTCGGTGAGGTCTGCGTTGATGTGCGGGGGGCCCTGGCTTGTCTCGCCTCGGGGCAGGCTCTTGCCGTAGAAGGTGCGCTTGAAGTCCGTGACTTCTTCAGGCCGCTCGTCAACCAGGAGCATGACCATGTAGATGTCCTGGTGGTTGGTGAGGATGGCGGTGGCGATGTCTTTGAGGAGGGTGGTCTTGCCTGCCTTGGGCGGGCTGACGATGAGGCCGCGCTGGCCTCGCCCGATGGGGCAGAAGAGGTCGACGAGTCGGCATGCCGGGGGGCAACCTGGGTACTCGAGGGTGAGGCGGGGCTCTGGGTCGATGCTGACGAGTTCTTCGAAGGGTGGGAGTTTGCGGAACTCCTCGGGGGGAAGGCCCTCGATGCTCACGAAGGACTCGACGGTGGGCCTGGCGTCGCGGTTGCCGCTGCGGCGGCGGCGGCGGGGCTTACGCATCTCGACGTTGACGGTGACCTCGAGGTTGTTGCGCAGCGGCAACTCTTCGCCCCAGTGGAGGGGAACGAAGGGGTCGGCTTCGTGCTCGACGAGTGCCTGACCGCCGAATCGGCGGACACGGCCTTCGGAGCGCTGGGGCCACTCAAGAATGCCCGTCAGCGTCGCCATGCGGCGAGGTTCCTTTTCTTGCCAGGTGAGGCGGCCCGCTGGATGTCCCGCTGCTGTCGCCGGCTCGTCGACCCCCCACTGGGGCCACGCTCTGAGAGCAACTTCTCGCGCCGAGTCCGGCCTTCAGGCACAGATGCAAGGGGACGGTGTCATGACGCGGACGCGCCCGAATGAACCGCACAATGAGAGCCCCGCTGGCGGGCCGAGTCAACCCCGGCCCACGGGGCGTTGGTGCTGGGCATCGTCGGCGGGCGGGCGGAGCGCTATTGTGGCTGTCCGGTGCTTTGGCGGGCTGTGGGCCCCGTCAGCCCGGCTGCATCGGTGAGGATGGCCGCGATCAAGGCCCGGCCGCGAGGTCGTAAACAGTTGGTGCCTAACACGCTGCAGCACTTCCGGGGCGTCGCCCCGCAAGGCGGAGGCCGAGTGTGTGGGGCTTGATAGGATGCCGGGGAAGGCCCGGCGGTGGTCAGACTCAGGTCCTTGGGCGGCCTTGGCAGTGGGTGAAACACTTGGGTTGGCGGCTTCAGCGGGCGCTGTGGTCGAGGGAGCGCGGGCGCGGGCATGGACACCGGCATGGTCACGGTTGAGGGGATAGCGGTTTCGCCCGGCATCTCGGTCGGTCGCGTCGTCGTGCTCGATGATCAGCGGCGGCGGGTGCGGCCCACGACGATCGACGAGACCGAGGTCGAAAGGCACATCGCCCGGTTGGAAGAGGCCCGGCTGGCCTCGCTCGCGGATCTGGAGCGGGTCCACGCTGAGGCGGCCCAGGAGATGGGCCACGAGACGGCCAAGGTCTTCCTGTTCCACATTGGGATGCTCAACGATCGCTCGCTGATCGATCCGATTCAGGCCCTGATCCGCGAGCAGCGGGTCAATGTCGAGTACGCGGTGCAGCAGGTGCTGAGCGATCTGGCTGCGATGTTCGGCGCCAAGGAAGACACGGCCTTCAGCACCAAGACGGACGACATCAACGATCTGGCCGACCGCCTGCTGGCGCAGTTGCAGGGAGAGCAGGGTTCGCCGCTGGAGCACCTGACGAGCCCCACCATCGTCGTGGCCCAGGACCTGACGCCCAGCCAGACGGCGGGCTTTGATCGCGACCACGTCATCGGATTCGTGACCGAGCTGGGCGGGCGGACGAGCCACACAGCGATCGTGGCCAACGCGCTGGGCCTGCCGGCGATGGTCGGTGCTGCCGATGCCTCGAGCCTCGTTCGGCACGACCAACTCGCCATTCTCGATGGCATCCGGGGCGTGCTGATCCTGGATCCTGATGAGGAGACGCTTGAGCACTACCACGGGCTCGTTGAGCAGCGGCGGGTCTTCCAGCTCTCGAGCGAGGAGATCGGCCGAGAGCCGGGCGTCACCCGCGATGGGGTGTCGATCAGCCTCGTGGGCAACATCGAGTTTCCGCATGAGATCGAGCGGCTGCAGCGGCTGGGTGGCGAGGGCGTGGGCCTGTATCGCACGGAGTTTCTCTTTCTCGCTTCGGACACCGAGCCGACCGAGGAGGACCACTACGAGGCCTACGCAGAGTGTGTGCGGGAGCTGAAGGGCCAGCCCCTGACGCTGCGGACGGTTGACCTGGGCGCGGACAAGTACACGCAGTCTCGCGCGATGATCCCGGAGCGCAATCCGTTCCTGGGTCAGCGTTCGATCCGGTATTGCCTGGCGAATCCGGCGATGTTCAAGCGGCAGCTTCGGGCGGTGCTTCGGGCGAGTGCTCTCGGACCGATCCGGGTGATGTTCCCGCTGGTGACGACGCTTGCCGAGCTCAAGCACGCCAAGATGCTGCTGCGTGATGTGATGGAGGATCTGGACGACGAGGGCGTGGCGTATGACGCGAACATCCCGATCGGGATGATGGTGGAGGTGCCGTCGTCTGCGCTTTTGGCCGAGTCGTTTGCCCGGGAGGTGGATTTCTTCTCGATCGGGACCAATGACCTCGTGCAGTACACGCTGGCGGTCGATAGGACCAATGAGCGGGTGGCGACGCTGTATCAGCCCTGCCATCCGGCGGTGCTCAAGCTGATCCGCCAGGTGGTTCGTGCAGCGCGGAACGCCAAGATCGGCGTGTCCTGCTGCGGCGAGTCCGCGGGCGAGGTCGAATATGCCCTGTTGTTGATCGGCATGGGTGTGCGTACGCTATCGGTGACCAGCGGCTCGATCCCCCGGATCAAGCGGCTGATCCGGTCGGTAACGGTCGGTCAATGCGAACGGGTGGCCCGAAAGGTGCTCACGTTCGATTCGGATGCAGAAGTCGCGGCGTATCTCCGCGACCGAGCACGCAAGATCGTGCCCGAGGCGTTTGAGGGTCGTGCCCTCGCCGCTGAGGGCTAGAAGCAATGGGCGGGCGCACCAGCGGCCGCTGACGAAGAGACTCTCCGCTGCTGTCCGTTTGGGGCACCGGCCTTGCTCTCGATGCCCGCGGGCTCTTCTCGAGCCCCGCGTGAGCGGTGAGCAGGCAGCCCACGACAGGGAGCACCCTGCTCGGCCCCGTCATGCATGACGGCCGCCGGAAGAGGCAGGCACATGTGGCTGGAGCGCGGACCGCGCGCCGGCCCCCGGCGAACCGGGCCCGAGTTCCGGGCCACACACGCTGCGGGAGATGGATCAATGTCAGCCTCGCGTGATGACCCGCCCACCAGGGAGCGGCGACATGACCACCGACAGCACACGTGATCCGGATCAAGACCACACTTCAGACCAGGCAGAGCAGGGACGCGACGATGCGCCCACAGCCTCGGAATCTGCGGACACAGCGCCCAAGAGCGTGAAGAAGAAGACCTCCCGCAAGGTCGGTAAGAAGGCCAAATCCCGCAAGAAGCCGGCCAGCGCCGAGGCGGAGCAGGAACCAACGCTGGATCAGGCTGCGGACCTGATGGCCACCGAGCACGCGCCGGACACCGAGGCGGGCGTGCTCGAGCATGCCGAGGTCGTCGAGCAGGCCCACGAGGCCGAGCCCGAACCCGATGATGCGTACCAGGTGGACGAGGCTGTGGCCCCGGGCGCTGAACGCGATCAGGACGAGAGCGATGAGGCAGACACGCCCTCAGAAGATGACGGGGGCAAGACCGCTGAGAAGAAGGCGCCGTCGGGCCGGAAGAAGTCGTCGAAGAAGTCATCCTCCAGGTCCAGCGGATCCGGTTCGAGCGCGTCCGGGGCGGGTGGCGCCAAGAGCGCTTCGGGCTCCAAGGAGGGGGCTGCTGCAGCCAAGACCGGCGCGACGCGGATGATCGTCAACTACGTGCCGGGCGAGGAGTGCCGCATCGCCGAGGTCGAGAACGGCATGCTCGAAGAGTTTCATGCCGAGCGCATGGATGCGATCAGCCGGGTGAACAACATCTATGTCGGCCGCGTCGCCAACGTGGAGCGTGGCATCCAGGCAGCGTTCATCGACTTCGGCATCGGCGAGAGCGGCTTTCTGCATGTCACGGATCTGCACCCGCGGTACTTCCCCGGCGCTGACGACGATGACTCGGAGCGCGTGGGTCGCAAGACCCCCCGCCGCGAGCGGCCGCCGATTGAGCAGGCGCTGAAGCGCGGCCAGGAGGTCGTGGTGCAGGTGCTCAAGGAGGGCGTTGGCACCAAGGGCCCGACGCTGACGAGCTACCTGTCCATTCCCGGTCGTTACCTCGTGATGATGCCACAGATGGACCAGGTCGGCGTGAGCCGCAAGGTCGAGGATGAGCAGGTTCGCAAGGACATGCGCAAGATCCTCGATGGGCTTGATCTGCCCGAGAACTTCGGCTTCATTCTCAGGACCGCCGGCATCGGGCGCACCAAGACCGAGCTCAAGCGGGACCTTGCGTATCTTCAGCGGTTGTGGAAGGACCTCGAGAGGCGGCAGCGGAGCGGGCGTGCGCCGAGGCTGTTGTACTCGGAGTCTGATCTGCTTCTGCGTGCGCTTCGGGACTTCCTGACGCCCGAGGTCGACGAGATCGTGATCGATGATGAGCACGCACTTCGGCGCGCGAGCCAGTTCCTGAAGATCGCTGCGCCGCGTTCATCGGTGAGGCTCCGCAAGTACACGGGCGGCGCTCCGGTGTTCGAGGCGTTCGGCGTCGAAGAGCAGCTCATGCAGATGCAGAGCCGCGAGGTGCCGCTGCCCAGTGGCGGCCGGCTTGTGATTGATCAGACCGAGGCGGTGGTCGCCATCGATGTCAACAGCGGCAAGATGCGCAGCGCCAAGGACAGCGAGACCAATGCACTGACGACCAACCTCGAGGCGGTGGACGCGATCTGCCGCCAGCTCCGCCTGCGCGACATGGGCGGCATCGTCATTAATGACATGATCGACATGCGGCAATCCAAGAACCGCAAGCTCGTCGAGAACCGTTTTAAGGATCGCCTCAAGCGGGACCGAGCGCGCTCGAGCGTGGCGCCGATCAGCACCTTCGGCATCCTCGAGATGACACGCCAGCGCATGCGGGGCAGCCTGCACAGCCAAGTCTTCACCGATTGCCCGACGTGCCACGGCAGGGGCTCGGTCAAGCGGCCATCATCCGTCGCATCGGAGTCACTCCGCCGCATCGCCTCGCTTCTGAGCCACGACAAGGTCGAGAAGGTCGAACTCGTCGTCGGGCCACGGGTCGCTGGCGAACTGCTTAGCAAGAAGCGCAAGGCGCTTGCGCGGCTCGAGCATCGCACGGGCAAGCACGTCGATGTGCGCGTCATGGACATGCCAGAGCCTGACCGCACTGTCTTCTACGCCTACGGCCCCAACAACATCGATGTGAACATCGAGCGGCTGCCTCTGGCCAAGAACCCCGAGCAGTGGCTCGAGGCGTGGACGGACCCCGCGGGCGATGCGGACTGGACCGAGATGATCGAGGAAGAGGAGATCGTCGAAGAGGTCGTTGATCCGCTGGCCGAGCAGGAGGAAGCACTGCGCAACGCGCCGGATGACGAACAGGCAGAAGGCACCGGCAAGAAGAAGCGTCGCCGGCGTCGCGGCGGCAAGCGCAAGGGCGGCAGCGACAGCGACGGCGAGGCCAATCCCAGCGATGAAGGCAAGGCCAAGAGCGACAGCCCGCAAGAAGCGGACGACGTGGCCGAATCGCAGGGCGAATCGGCCGATGGTGCTGGCGAGCGTGACGAGCAGGACGAGGATGGTGCTGCCGGCGGCAAGAAGAAGCGTCGCCGGCGGAGGCGCGGTCGCGGCAAGGGGCGCTCTGGTGAGGGCGAAACGACCGATGCCCAGGACGCTGGGGAGCAGGCCGAGCGTGACGAGCAGGGTGAGACAGCGCCCGATGAGGAAGCCAGTTCCAAGGACGCCGACAGCGGGGAGGACGAGTCCGGCGGCGAGGGCGGCAAGAAGAAGCGTCGCCGGCGCCGTCGCGGCAAGAAGTCATCCGATGAAGGTGCGGGCGACGCTTCGGGCAAGCAGGCAGAGCAGCCGGCCGAGACGCCGTCGCGCAAGGCAGGGTCCGGCGAGTCCGGCTCCTCCGAGCCCGTGCAGACGGAGGTCAAGCCCAAGCGCCGGACGCTCTACGGCTCGGTTCGTCGCAAGCTCAGTCCAGCCGAGATCGCTCTCGCAGCCAAGCGCAAGGAGTAGGTTGTGCCTGGTGCAGACCGCCGCCCGAAGCGACTGATCATCCTGGGCTCGACGGGCTCCATCGGCACGCAGACGCTCGAAGTGGTCGAAGCGCTCAACGCGTCTTCGCCCGGCATGTTTGAGGTGGTCGGTCTCGCTGCGGGCCGCAATGCGCAATGCCTGGCCGAGCAGGCTCAGCGGCTTGGTGTGGCAGATTTGGCGCTGGCGGATGAGGATGTGCCGCTGGGCGTCAAGGCCCGTCGCGGTCCAGATGCAGCAGAGCACCTCGTGCGCGAGGTAGATGCGGACATGGTCGTCGCAGCGGTCGTCGGCGCAGCGGGCATCAGCGCGACGCTCGCTGCGGTCGAGCGTGGTATGACGGTGGCGCTGGCCAACAAGGAGACGCTCGTCGCTGCCGGCGCGATTGTCGTGCCCGAGGCGCGCAGGCGAGGCGTGGCGATCCTGCCCATGGCCTTTTGCTTTCCGGGCTATCGCAAGGGCTCCG
>CAZSBR010000084.1:0-10310 GCA_964605165.1 uncultured Phycisphaeraceae bacterium | reverse complement strand
GCTGATGTTGCTGTCGCAGCAGCCGTTTGCATCTCAGGTCGTTGGCGTTGATGCGCGCGACTACTTTGTCGAGAACAAGCTTGCGATCATCACGGATCGGGGCTCGCGGGTCGTGTGGGGCGGGCCGGTCGGCGAGTTTGTCCCGGGCGAAGCGACCACGCAGCAGAAGCTCACGCATCTGCTTCAGTTCTACAGCGATCCGGCGTATGGACGAAGGATTGATGCGGGGCTGGATCGACTCGAGGTGTTCGATCGCCAGGTCGTCATTGATCGGACGCGTTGATACCGGGCGCGGCCGTGTAGACTCACGAGGAGCCGGTCCGTGTCGGACGCGGCGCGTTGGGAGTCGGCGTGACGCAGCCTGAGCAAGATCTCGACATCTTCGGTCGCGCGCCGACGAAGACCCGTGACTGGTCGCATCGTCGCGGCGAGCCCAGGTGGTTTGCGCTGTGGTGGACGACTTTTGTACTCGCCTCGGCGATGATTGCGATGACGTCTGCGGGCGGGCCGCTGGGCGGCTCGTTCGAGAGCTATCAGCCGGCGCTACGCGTGCTGATGCTCGCGCTGGGCTGCGGCGTCGCTCTGCTCTGGCCCGCGACGCGCCTCAGCCAGCAGCCGCCCGAGGGAGGCGTTCGGGGATCGGCGAGCAGCCTGCTGATGGACCTGGTGGTGGTGCAGGTGCCTGTGCAGGCGGTTGTTCTGCCGTTGGTGGCGCTTGCGCGCTGGCCGCTGGGTGTGGTGCTGTCGCTGGCCTTTCAGTCGTTTGCGTGGTCGCTGCTGATTGCAGGTGTGTTGGCTGTTGCACTGAGCCGCGTGAGGCACGCTGGGCGTCCTGCGGGTGATCGAGCCTGGGTGTGGATGCTTGGGTTCTTTGCAATCGTTTTTGCAGCGCCGATGGGTGAGATTGTCATCCTCGGTGCGGGTGCAACCGGGCGTTCGCTCGAGGAGCCCGCGCTTGTTGAGTGGTGGTGGCTCATGTCGCCCGCGACCGCTGGGCTGGAGATCACGCGGCCCAGACCCTGGGTGGGGGCGGAACTTGCCTTTCTGCCCGAGCACATCGTGGCGGCGCTGATTGTGCTCGTCGCGGGCGGGTTGGTGTGGGCGGGCTTGGCCATGGCATCTGTGCTGGCCGCTCGCGGGCCGAGCGCCTAAGAATTCTGATTCAGAAATATGACATGGACGACGTACAGAAGCGTCGAGGAGCGATGCGATGGATCTGGTAACCCCCGAGGAAATGGCGCGGATCAAAGAGCGGCTCAAGGTGCTGCTCGATAACCGTGCGGTCATTTCCGAACGAATCGCAGAGGCCCGCGAACTTGGCGATCTCAAGGAGAACGCCGAGTACCACGCGGCGCGCGAGCAGCAAGGCCTTGAAGAGGCGGAGATCCGCCGCCTCGAAGACCGGCTCAAGACCGCGCAGGTTGTGGACAGCGACCAGCAGGGCGACGTGGTGTTCCTCGGCTCCAAGGTCCGCCTCCGCGAGGTTGACACGGGCGATGAGGACATCTTCTGCCTCGTGGGTGAGGCCAGCGGCGACCCGATGCTCGACTACGTCGAGGTCACCGTCACCAGCCCGATGGGCGAAGCGCTCATGAAGTCTCGTGTGGGCGAGACCATCAGTGTGCGTGCGCCGCGCGGCGTCAAGCAGTTCGAGATTCTCGGCTTCGAGTGATCAGATCTCCTTGGGCCGCTTGCGCGGTCCTGCCGGATTGCCATACCAACGCAGAAAGGCGGCCCCGCTCAGATTGAACGGGGCCGCTTTATGTTGTTGAACAGGATGCGGTATCGAGGGGTTAACGCCCGATCTCGGCCGCCTCGCCCGAGAGCCTCACCAGGAAGAGGCCCCGCTCGATATCGCTGATGATGATGGTCCCGCTGGGCAGGTAGGGGTAGTTGCTCCACGAGCCGTTGAATGACGCGGCGTCGTCCTCGGGGTACGTATCGAAGTAGGCGATCTCATAGGGCTCTTCGCGGTTGGTGATGTCAAAGACACGAAGCCCCGAGCGGTAGTTGCTCTGGAACATGAGGCGATCGGTCGTGTAGAGGTTGTGATCGATCGCTTCGAGACCGGTCGAGACGGTGCCGACGTAGGTCGGGTTCTCAAGATCCTCGACGTTGAAGATGCGGGTGGTTGTTTCGCCGACGGAGTTGCCCTCGTCGAGTTCATCGTTGATGTAGAAGTACTTGTTGTCGGTGCTGAGCCAGCCTTGGTGGGCGTAGCGAGCTCTCGACCAAAGAGCGGTCGAGATCGTGAACATGTTGTCCTTGTCGGTGACGTCGACGATGCGCAGCCCTGTCTGGTCGGAACCGCCGGCAAAGCCTGCGAGGACGAAGGCGACCTCACGTCCGGCGTAGGGGCCTTCCTTGTAGGTGATGACCTGCGCGTCGTGGATGTACATCTGGCTCCACGAGCCGACGAGTTCGGGCTGCTTCGGATCGGAGACATCAACTGCGACGAGGCCGCCGTTGGCGATGTTCGCGCCGACGAGGTACAGGTAGCCGCTGTCGGTGTTGGAGACGATGTTGTGGGTGGTGGAGTGGCCGTTGATCTCGGCGTTCTGAATGAGCGTGACGATGCCGTCATCGATCCGGGTCATGTCCATGACCTGAATGCCGGCACCTCCCTCGGAGACGCCGTAGGCGAAGTCGCCGATGACCTTGACGTCGTGCCACGTGCTGGCGGGACCCTCGATGACCTCAAGGATGACGGGGTTCATCGGGTCGGTGACCTCGACGAAGCCGAAGCCCTTCTCGAGGCCCATGATCGCGTACTCGCGGCCAGAGGGCGAGACGTAGCCCCAGCAGTCGTTGCCCGCGGAGTGATCGCCCTCAAAGCGATCCAGGGGCAGCCAGGCGAGCGGCTCGATGTTGTTGCGGGGGAACTGGTCGAGGTCGAGCGCGGCGTCCTCGCCGTCACCGGCCTCGGCCTTGACCGGGGCCTGCCGGTCCTCTTCGCGGGCCTGCGCGGTCTCTTGGCCCAGAGCGGCGCTGGACGAGCCGATGAGGGCGATGAGGGCTGCGGGGAGGGCAGCGCGGCGGGCAACCAGTGACAGATCCAAGCGATATTCAGGCATGTAAAACTCCGGCCATGGGTGCGTCTGGGTGCGATAGCGTACCGCTTCGATGGCCAATCGTTGAGCAAAGAATTTGTGATAGGTTCATTTTTGGTGTACCATCTGGCACCAGAGCCCCGAGGAAACGGAAGCCTTCAACGCTGGAGCCCGTATACATGCGTATGGACCACTGCACACGTTGTATCTGTCGTCTGGCGGGTGCCCTCACCTTGGGGGCATCGCTTCTGTGCGCGTCGGGGGCGGTCGCCCAGACGGTGCCGGATGGAGTTGCAGCGACCTTCGAAGAGGGCCGCGTCTGGGTCGATGTCGAGGCGAAGCCCACGCTGACCGTCAGTTGGCAGGATGCCCGCGGCCGGGAGCACACCCGCTCGATGCAACTGCCCTACACCGAAGCGGTCGACCGCAAGGCGATGGCAAGCAACCTGGAGGCGTATGTCGGCGTTGGTGGCACCCGGCTTGAAGTCGGGGCGGGGCATCCTCAGGGCGTGATCGTTCGCGTGGGGCTCTACAAGATTGACACGCTTGTGCCGATGTTTGGCGCCTTGGATCCGGCGACGCCCATCACGCTTCGGCTGGACGGGGTGCGTTTCCGCACGGAGGGCGTTCCGAGGCCGGAGAGCATCGTTCAGCATCTCTCGTACTCCATCGATGATGTGGTCGCTTGCGGCCTCACGAAGGAGTACGTCAACATGTACAACCTCGCGAGCGACGAGGACACGCTCAACGACCGGGCCATCGGCAACCGTGGTCGCGCCGGTGTCATCCGTGTCGACCCGCGTGACTTTGAGGGAGAGGAAGTCGACTCTCGCCAGGCCGCGCTTGCTGTGCTCGGATTCCAGCCCGATGGCTCGGTGAGTCTTTGGGCGTCGCTGCCCTATCAACTCCTTCGCCACCGGGGTGATCCGTCCAGGCTCGACCTGCCGGGCACGTTCTTCGAGCCCTACAACTTCCACCTCGAGTTCGAGGCCGTGCCAGCGGATGTCGCGTCGCGAGAGTTTGGGCTTGAGCGGGAAGAAGTCATCTTCGACGAAGCCGCGACCCGGACCGAGTAGCCCGAGCGGGTGGCGATGGGTGCAACCCGGGGGCGTACTTCCGCCGACGTGGAATGTGCCCGCATCTCGGGGCTGCTCTGCAGCGAACCTGACTGGACCTGAGAACGATTCTCAACTACGCTCTTGCGGAGGCCGATGTCTGTTGGAAGGCACGGCGGGATGGTCGATCAGGCTCGCTTGCGACAAGGCAGAGCGGAGACGAGCGGATGGCGAACGGAATCAGCCCCTGTGACCGGGTTCATGAGGCCGAGAGGTGTCGCGGCGCCGGCTTTACGCTGATTGAGTTGCTCGTCGTGATCGCGATCATTGCCCTTCTGATTGGCATCCTGCTGCCGGCGTTGGGCAAGGCTCGAGCTGCTGCCCAGTCGGTCCGCTCCTTGGCGGCTACCCGGAGCCTTCAGGCCGCGTGGGTGCTGTATGCGAACGACCATCAGGACTGGGTGCTCGAAGGATTTCTTGCCCGGAGTGATGTGCGTATCGCCCGCGGGGCGTTCGTCGATGAACGCGGTGAGACCATTGGCGACCCGCTGATCGCTCAGAGGTGGCCATACCGTCTCGGGCCGTGGTTTGACTATCAGTGGGACGGCACGACGCACGTCAACGAAGCCGAGACTCTTTCTGAACAGAAGCCGGAGATTCTGTCGCAGCCCAACGGCTGGCTGGAATGGGCGTACCGGGTCTCGGCGGTGCCCTCCTTTGGTTTGAATCAGGATTATGTCGGCGGCAATGCTGCGGTGCCGGCGCATGTCGCGGCCAAGCGCAAGGCCGTCCGCAGGCTCGGCGATGCGCATCGCCCGGATTCACTGATCGTGTTCGCCTCTTCCAGGCTCAAGAGCTCAACCTTCGAGGAGCCCGGGCATCTCTGGGTGAGCCATGCTCCGATCTACGGCACTGCGTTCGAGGAGACGGATCCCTCAGAGCGATTTGGCCATGTCGACCCTCGTTTCGGCGGAGCGGCCTCGGCATCGTTCATGGATGGTCACGCCGAGCTCGTGCGTGCCGACGAACTTCAGGATCGACGGCTCTGGGCCAACCGTGCTGCATCAGAAGACAAGCCGGATTGGGACTGGCGCTTCGATTGACGCGTTCGGTGGCGTGGATGCCTCAAGTCGCCCATGTTCCGCAGACACCGGCTTTGTTCGAGCGGCTGAACCTGAAGCGATGTTACTGGCGGATCACTGGCGGATCACGGGTGGGCCGCGGGCTGCGAGATTGCGGGTCGTGGGGGCCCGCCGGGCAAGATGACTTCGTCGGAGTTCAACGAACGAAGCCTTCGCCTCTTTCGCTTGTGTTCCTTTTCGTTCGCGAGCCAATCGACGACGTTGATGAGTTCGAGTCGGCCGTCGAGATGCTCAGCGACGGCGGTGCAGGATTCGACCCAGTCGCCACAGTTCACGTAGAGCACTTGCTGGTGTGTCGATCTGATCTCCGCATGATGGATGTGGCCGCACACGACGCCGTCGAATCCGCGGCGATTCGCCTCTTCGCTGAGGACGTCCTCGAACTTGCCGATGTACTGGCACGCCGTCTTGACGCGTGACTTGACGAACATGCTCAGTGACCAGTGATCAAGGCCAAGCCGCTTTCGGACCCAGTTGAGTCGGTTGTTGATGACGACGAGGGTGTCGTAGCCCCATGCACCGATGACCGAGAGCATGCGGGCGTGCTTGATGATGAGGTCGAACTGGTCGCCGTGCGTGACGAGCAGACGTTCGCCGCGGGCCGTGGTGTGCTCAGCTTCGAGCACGATCCTGATGCCGCCGAACTCGAGGTCTTTGTATCGCCTCGCGTACTCGTCATGGTTCCCCGGGATGTAGAGGACGCGGGTGCCGCGACGGGCGTGCTTGAGCAGCCTGGTGATGACGCGGTTGTGCTTCTCGGGCCAGAACCACCTCTGGCGAAGCCGCCACATGTCGATGATGTCGCCCACGAGGTAGAGGTTGTCTGTGCGGACGCGTTTGAGGAAGGACGCGAGTTCCGCCGCTCTGCATCCGCTGCTTCCGAGATGGGCATCGCTGATGAAGACGGCTCGGTAGCGGGGTGAGGCTTTCATCGGGCGAGCGTCCCGGTGCGATGGAGTTCGGTGCGGCGGTCCCTTTGAGGACGTTTGGAGGCTCAGAGCATATGCCGCGGCATCTGTTCCCGTGGTATTGGTCCGGGTGGGGAAGCGGACTGAAGAGCGGTCGACAGGGCGTCGATACCCGGGTGTTCACATCGCGTCAAGGAGTGGTTATGGGGTCTCGAATTCTGGTCGTGGATGACTCGGCCTTCATGAGGCGTGCCATCACCGATGTGCTCGAAAGACTCGGGCATGAGGTGGTGGGCCGGGCTCGCAATGGGCGCGAGGGAGTTGATCTCGCGGCCAAGCTCAAGCCCGACATCGTCACCCTGGACATCGAGATGCCGGAGATGGATGGGCTGACCGCTCTGCCCAGGATTCTCAGCCAGTGCGAGGCCCATGTCATCATGGTTTCGAGCCTGACGGCTGCGGGGTCTCGCGAAGCCTTGCGGGCCCTGAACGCCGGTGCCAGCGATGTGGTCGCCAAGAGCCACTCACAGTTTGCGGTGGACGTCGATAGCCTCGGGGAAGAGCTTGGCCGCAAGGTTGCGGCTCTTGGCTCCAAGCGTCGCCAGCCTTCAGGCGTGAGGTCAACCAAGTCAGCGTCGACGTCAATCTGCCCAACCCTTTCGAGCCGGCTTGCCGGATGCGATCTGATCGCTGTGGGCTCAAGCACCGGCGGGCCTCCGGCGCTTGAGAAGATGCTCGCTCAACTCTCTTCGAACTTCACGCCGAGCATCTTGATCGCTCAACACATGCCCGCGGCCTTCACGGCGTCTCTCGCCGAGCGGCTGCACGAGATGTGTGAACTGCGTGTGGTGCATGCAGAGCACAGGATGCCGGTGCGTCCCGGGTTCGTCTACGTGGCGCCGGGTGGAAAGCAGATGCGCGTGCGTCGCGCTGCGGCGGGCTATCGCATCGAGGTCGGGACGGAGCCGGCCGGCGAACTCTACAAGCCCTGTGTGAATGTGTTGTTCGAGTCGGTGGCAACAGCGGCGGGCGCCAATGCTGCCGCGGTGGTTCTGACGGGCATGGGTGACGACGGCGCCAAGGGTGCTCGGCTCATGCACGATGCCGGTTCGGTGGTGCTTGCGCAGTGCTTTGAATCATGCGTGGTCTACGGCATGCCCCGGGCAGTTTCTGAGGCAGGTGTTGCCGATGCGAGCATGACACCCGAAGAAATCGGCCAATGCCTCAGCAAGCACATTCGTGCGGCTCGGCAGGCTGGCTAACTCAGTTCCGTGGCTGAATGAATTGGTCATGCCCGTTGCGCCTTCTCAGCGCGGTGGCATCCCCCAATCTTCGTGCCAAATTCGGATTGGTTTGTGCGGTTTGGAAGACTGGAAACAGTTCCCAAATTTCTGTTGCCTCTGAAGCACTGAATTGAGAGGGCCGATCAGACGCGTCGAGTCGGGCATCCATGCTCGCTATCCGCAGCACGCTTTCGGAGATTGGTCATGCCGAAGTTGGGACTGAACATCGGACTCTCAGCCAAGATCATCGCTGTCACGGTGGGCATCCTGGTTGTTGTTGTTGCCGTGAACTACAGCATCTTCATCTCTCGTCACACCGAGGCGATGAAAGACTCGAAGATGGAGCAGGCGTCCCGCTTCACCGCTCTTGCCGACGAGATCAAGTCGCACGTCAGCAAGATTGGTAACGACGGCGTATTTGCCACGGAGATGCTGACTGAAGATCTGGAGCGCGTGCTTGCCGAAGGCGGCGACTACCGCGACGCCAAGGTCTTCAGCACGATCCCGATCGTCGCGGGTTGGGAGGCAGCGGGCGCTGCGGCCGAGCGAGAGGGCATGATCGTGCGCGTACCGGCGCTGGAAGCTCGCAATCCCGACAATCTCCCCGAGCGTGGCTCGTTCCAGGAGGACATGCTTGAAGACCTTCGAGCGCAGGTTCTGGCTGGCGGCGCCGATGCCATGGGGCGCATCAATGAGCAGACCAACACGCTGCACTACATGCGGGCGATTCGGCTCAATGAGAGCTGCATGTCGTGCCACGGCGATCCGGTGAAGTATGACGCCGATGGGGACGGCAAGGACATCCTCGGCTACGCGATGGAGGGTTGGGATATTGGTGACATGCACGGTGCCTACGAGGTCGTGATGCCGCTGGACACGATGGACGCCCAGATCGCGGGCGTCATCAAGGGCGGCATGATGGCGACGGTTCCGCTGGTCATCGTCGGTGTCGGCATCTTCATCTTTGCACTCAGGTTGCTGCTGACCCGTCCGGTGGGCCAGGTCGTGGCCATGCTCAAGGACATCGCGACCGGCGAGGGTGACCTTACCAAGCGTCTGAACATCAACCGCAAGGACGAGATCGGTCAGCTTGGACACTGGTTCGACACGTTTGTGACGCGTATCCACGACACGATCTGTGAGGTGGCGGGCTCGACACACGAGGTGGCGTCGGCTGCAACGCAGATCGCCGCTTCAAGTGAGCAGATCTCGGCGGGTGCACAGGAGCAGCACTCTCAGATTCAGCAGGTGTCCGCTGCCATCGAGGAGATGAGTGCGTCGGTCGTGGAAGTCGCCCGCAAGAGTGGACAGGCTGCCGAGACCGCCAACAGTTCGGGCAAGTCTGCTGAAGATGGCAGTGGGGTCGTTTCGCAGACCATCGAAGGGATGCGCGGCATCACGGAGGCTGTGGAATCCAGCGCTGCCTCGGTCATCGAGTTGGGCAAGCGCGGCGAGCAGATCGGCGAGATCATCGACGTCATCAACGACATCGCCGATCAGACCAATCTGCTTGCTCTCAACGCGGCCATCGAGGCGGCTAGGGCTGGTGAGCACGGCCGAGGATTCGCGGTGGTGGCCGACGAGGTCCGCAAGCTCGCCGACCGAACCACGAAGGCGACGGACGAGATTGCCGAGTCGATCCAGTCGATTCAGCGTGAGACGGACGAGGCCGTGAGCCGGATGAACTCGGGCACGGACGAGGTGCGTCGCGGGATGGACCTGGCCAGTGAAGCGGGCAGCAGCCTTGAGCTGATCGTTGCTTCGAGCCGCGAGGTGTGCTCCATGATCACTTCGATTGCTGCGGCCGCCGAGGAGCAGTCGGCTGCGGCGGAGGAAGTCAGCCGGAACGTAGAGGGCATCTCCGCGGTCACACGTCAGACGACCGAAGGTGTGCAGCAGGCCTCTGCCGCGGCGACGGACCTGAGTCGCAAGTCCGAGCAGTTGCAGGCGCTTGTCGCCCAGTTCAAGGTTGATCAGAGCCTGGTTGGTCGTCGCTGAACAGGCGCGCCGCTCTCAATGCGTTCGCATCACAGCCAGAAGTGGAGCAAGTCATCATGAGCAACACAAAGCAGGCGTCGCGGCCGGGTCCGGGTCAGGACCATGTCGAAACGGACCAGTTGCAGCTTGTCACGTTTGAGATCGATGGGGAGGAGTTTGCTGTCGAGATCCTTGCGGTTCAGGAGATCAATCGCATGCTGCAGATCACGTCCGTGCCGGAGGCGCCGGACTGGATCGAAGGCGTGATCAATCTTCGGGGTCGCATCATCACGGTCGTGAACCTTCGGCATCGATTCGGTCTGCAGGACGTTGAGCGGTCCAGCGATCAGCGGATTGTCGTCATCGAAGTTGGAGAGCGGACGATCGGGTTCATTGTCGACCGCGTCAACGAGGTGCTGAGAATCTCGCGCGACATCGTCGAGCCGGCACCGGATCTCATCAACGGCAAAGTACAGAACGAATACATCAGTGGGGTTGGCATGCTGGACGATCGCCTCCTCATTCTTCTTGACCTCGGGCGACTCTTCAGCGACGAGGCTCTGGCATCGGTTGGCGCGCTGCAGCGTTCAGCCTAGAGGGAGGTGTCTGAATCACTATGGCCACGACCACAACCATCCAGATGTCGGACACCGAGTTCGAGCGTTTCCGCAAGATCGTGTATGAGCGGAGCGGGATTTGGTTCGCCGATGGCAAGAAGTACGTCATCGAGAGCAGGCTCGGCCGCAGGCTGGAAGAGCTTGAGATGAGCTCGTTCGATCAGTATGCGTCATTCCTGACGATGGGACCGTACCAGCAGGACGAGTTCCAGGAGATGTTCAACCGCATCACGATCAATGAGACGAGCTTCTTTCGCAACGAGCCGCAACTCGAGGTC
>CAZSBR010000083.1:0-10348 GCA_964605165.1 uncultured Phycisphaeraceae bacterium | reverse complement strand
GGATCTCCTGCCGTGCTTGAGCGTGCCGCCCGAGGTTCTTGTAGACGATCGCACGCATCTGGTGGATGACCACGGGATCGCCGCCGCGCTGGGCGGCCATATCGAGCCAGCGGAGCGCGGGCTCGGGGTTATCGCGATCACGGAACCAGCCGGCACGGTAGAGGTAGCCCTCGGGGCGGTTGGGTGCCAGTGCGATGACCCGCTGGGCGGATTCACGAATGCGGAGCTGATCGTTGAGCGCCATGGCGACGCTGCCGAGCGCCACCCACGCCTCGAGGTCGGCTGCACCCTGTGAACCCTCGATGAGATCGAGGTATGCAGTGCGCGCCTCAACGAGACGATTGAGCTCGACAAGGGCACGGGCCCGGATGTGCTGAAGGTCTCGTCTCCCGGCGTACTCGCGATCGCTCAGCAGCCTTGCGATGTTGGCCTCGGCGGGCCCGACCTGACCCAGCGCGATCTGTGCTGCGGCAAGATCCTCGATGATGCCGTTGTCATCGGGCGTGAGGAGGCGAGCCTGGTTGAAGAGCGCTACTGCCTTGGCATGGTCACCGCGGATCATGGCGAGGTGTCCGAGTGTCTGACGGACGCCGCCATTGTGCTTGAAGCGATCACCCGATGCATCGATGAAATGCTGGGCTCGATCAAGCTGGCCCATGTCCATGAGTTGCTCGGTGGCAGCGATCAGGTACTGAGGGTCCGTGGGGTCGAGTTCGTGAGCCTTGATGAAGTGCTCGGCGGCCTTCTCGCGGTTGACGATTCGCTCGTAGACGATGCCCAGGTAGTAATGAGCGTCGACACTGGTAGGGTCGTATTGCAGGGCGCGGGTGAAGGCATCGATGGCCTGATCGGCTTCACCCATCTCGTTGAGGATTCGTCCGTGAAGCACATGGCTCTCGGGGACCTCGGGGTTCAGCGCGAGCGAGCGTTCGATGCGTTCGAGGCCCTTGGTGAGGTTGCCTGCGAGGAATGACTGGCGAGCCATGTCGTGCTCGGTGGCGCTCTTCATGACGTCGAGCTTGACCTTGGCGGCCGACAGATGCTCCTGGGTGTACTTGCCTCGATTGGAGCCACCGCCGCAAGCAGTGAGTCCGAGAAGACCCGCGGTCATGACGAGGCACACGGCTGTGGTTCTGGCATTCTTGTGCATGGAAACTCCTTCTTCCCTCGGTCGGGTTGTTGTTGAGCGGGTGCCTGTTACTCGGGGCTGTCGCCCTGCAGCGGCACCTCTGTGAAGGGGCCCGATGACTTGGAGACTGAATCGAACGATCTGAAGAACTCGGTGAGAACGAGCATCTGCATCTCGGCATCGGACAGCCCGAACTCGGAGGCCTGGGTGACCACGCTCGGCTTGGCAGGGGCTTCTGCCGATGGCTGCGTCACCGGTGCGGAGGTGCTCGGCTGTGCTGATGCAATGGCGGGCTGGACCTGCTCGGCCGGCGTCGCTGCGGCCTGCGTGTTGGTCGTCTCTGACGTCGCGGGCATCGCCGGCGTAGCGGCCTCGATCGGCTGGCTGAACGCGGATGCGTTCACCGAAGCGGAGGCCGTGGGCCGAAGCGAGCCGTCGTTGAACATGCTCGGAGCGGATCCGAAGCGGTCATCCTGCCGGGGCGGCAGCATGCTCACCATGGGGTTGACGTGTGCGCGGGCAGGCTGTGAAGCCGGCGCGACGAAGCTCGAGGGTGCCGGCTGCTGGGCCGCAGTGGATGCACTCTGCTGCTGTGCTGCGACCGGCGCGGACGCCAGGGGTGTGGGCTGGAGGCCGGCGCTGACCGGGGCAGCGTTGTGAGATGACGACGCTGAGAAGCTGGCTGCTACGGCGGTGTTGCCGCCTGTCGGCACGAGCGTGTCGGAAGCTGATGACTCGGAGGCCAGCGAAGCATTGGGCGCCGACGGGGTGCTCGATGCGACGGCCGTGTCATGCGCGAAGCCCTCGGACGCCGAAGCAGCGGGCGATGCCGATGGCGGAGCAACGACGAACTGTGTCGCTGCAGGCTCGGCAGCGATGAACGTCTCGTTCTGGACCACAGGCTGCGGCGCGGCAATCGCCGGCGAAGCTGCGTTGGAAGTCGAGACTGGCTCGGCCTGCGAGCGAGGCATTGAGTAGGTCGGTGCGGCTTGATGCTGCGGAGCGGGCGTGAACTCGAAGCCCATCGTGCCAGCGGGAGCAGCGTCGACCGGAGCCTCGAAGAGCTCGTCAGAGACGATGTTCTGCAGGAGGCTGCGGTGCGGCCAGTTGGCCTGGTCGTTCGTCAGACGCTCGCGCATCGCGATGGCGTCGGCCTGGAACGGGTTGTGCTCGAGGGCTCGACGGACGCAGTGCAGCGCCTGATCGATCTTGCCCTCGGCGGCCAGACGCTCGGCCTCGACCAGAAGCTGGCTGGCCTGACGCTCGCGGCTCCACGGCAGGAGGCCCTCACGCGAACCGGCGCGGACGCGGCGGACGTAGTCCTGACTGCGTTCGCCCTGGGCGATGAGCACGTCATCCGCCAGGATGGAGGGCTTGATCATGAAGATGATTTCTTGGCGATCGGTCTCGTCATCGTGGCCACGGAAAGCGCCGCCGATGAGGGGCAGATCGCCCAGAATCGGGACCTGACGACGGGCTGCGCTGGTGGATTCGCGGAACAGACCGCCCAGCACGATGGTGTGTCCATCGGGCACGATGACGTTGGTCACGATCTCGTTGGTGATCTCGTCGGGGATCGTCACCGCGGCACCGGTGGCATCGGTCTGGTTGCGGATGATGGCCTCTGAGACCTGTGGCTTGAGCTCCATGCGGATCATGTTGTCATCCGACACGAAGGGCCGGAAGTAGAGCTGCGTACCGGTATCGAGGAACTCGACGGTCTGGGTCGTTGAAGTTTCGGTCGAGGTGGTGCTGAGGTAGCCAACCTTGCGACCGACGAGCACGCGAGACGGCTGACGGTTGAGCGCCAGGATCTTGGGGCTCGACAGGATGGTGGTGTCGCTGACTTCATCGAGCATGCGGACGAAGACCGAGATGTCATCCTGGATGATGCCGAGCTTGAGGGTGGCGGGACCGCCCGCGACGTTGCCGGGCGTGGCCTGCAGCGCACGACCGACACCGTCACCCGGGATGCCGACCTGCGCAGCCGAGCCGTCAGAGAAGCCCTGGCCGACACCGCCGAGCAGACCATCGACGGGTCCGAGCGGACCTCCGGTGTTCAGAAAGTTTTCGATGTTCAGATCGCTCACGATGGAGAAGTCCACACCGAAGGCATTGGCTTCGTTGAGCGAGGTCTGGACGATGGTGGCCTCGACGAGCACCTGCGCGGGGCGCGTATCGATCTCGGCGATGAGGCGTTCGATCTCCGCGATGTTCTCCTCGTAGTCGAAGACGACGAGCATCGCGGTGTTGGCGTAGTCGTCGGCACCGACGGGGGCATCGCCTCCGACGCTGAAGTCCTCGGTCCGGCCGTTGGTCTTGATGAAGCCGCCTTCGCTCAGAAGCGGGGTGACGAACTCGGCTGCATCGATGGCGTTGAGGAAGTCGAGCGTGATGGCCTTGGCGACGCGCTGGCGTGCGGCCTGCTCGATGGTGGCCATCTCTTCCAAGGTGTAGACGTAGATGAAGTTGCCCTGCTCGACGTAGCCGTAGCCGTTGACGTGCAGAATGGCATCGAGTGCCTCGTAGAAGGTGACGCCGTAGAGATTGGCCGTCACAGTCGCCGAGACGTTCCGGCTGGAGACGATGTTGCGCTGGCTCTGGATGCTGAGCATCTGGAGCACGTTGGCGAGGTCCTCCTCCTGCACGTGGAGTTCGACGATCATGTTCTCGTCGACGTTCACATCGTCGGCGAGGGCCTGCATGATCTCGTCGTTGGTTCGCTGGTCGGCGGGCTGGTTCTGTCCCGGACGTGCGAGATCGCCTGCGTCCCCGCCGCTTGCGATGCTCTGCAGCATGCTGCTGATGGGGTCGTCATTCTGGGCGTTCGCTGACGGTGCAAGCGTCGTGCCGGCAGCCGCCACAAGGGCCATGAGCCAGCGGGCGTTGTTCTTCTCTGCGATTGGTGCCTTGGGCATCGTTCATCCCGTCACGGCCGGACTCACACACCCCTCGGCAACACTCGTTGCCGACGGGGACCATTCAGCCGTTGACGGTTGTTTCGACGGGCGGGAGCGGGAACTTTGCTCTGACCGTCCGAAAGGAGACTCAAAAAACCCCAGTATTCACGGTCCTTCTGGGGCCTGCGTCTTCTCGGACGACTCGGGATCGCGCGCCCGCTTTTGCTCGGCCTCAGCAAGGTCCGAGACGGCCTGGGGCGGGGTCGCTTGCGTGGCTGCCTGCTCGCGGGGAACGGCGTAGGCAGTCCGCGGCGAGTCGGTCACGATCTTGAGCCTCGACCACAGCAAGAGCCCTGCCAGAGCGCTCGCGCCGAGCACCAGCACCTGCGCTTGTTGACCAAACCGACGGCGACGAACCGCCTTGAATGTCGACGCGCCCTGGTGGGTTTCGTGCCTGGTCATGGGTGCCTCATAACGGACAGTTCCTGCCACGTCGGCGGGGCTTATGGAGCCGGGGCCGCGACGCGCTGGACGCTGATCTTTGCGGTGTACGGGGCGATATCGATTCGGAAGTTGGAGCCGCTGCCTCGGACGTAGAGCGTGCCGCCGGAGGATGCGCTCGTGCTTGCTCCGCCCGCGACGGGCGTGCCGAGTTCATCGAAGATCAGGATGTTGTCGGTCACACCGAAGTCGACGTCGTAGATCTCCGCGCCGGAGAATCCTGCGGCGGTGAGATCCTGGACGTACCTGCCGTTGGCGCCGATGGGCACGAAGAGCGGCTCGTAGACGACCGTGGGACTTCCCCCGCCGCCGGTGACCTGCACCTCGCAGACGGAGTACGAGTTGGTTGCTTCGTCGAAGACGATGGCTCGCCGCTGCTGATAACTCAGGGCGTCGGTCTGTGCAAAGGCGATGTCCGAGACAACCGTGCGCACCGCTGCCTGCACCCTGAGGACATGCGCATCGCCCAGGGATGGAATCAGCACGGCGGCGGAGATGCCGAGAATGACGACGACGATGAGGATCTCGATGAGCGTGTAGCCGCGGTGCTGCGGTCGCTTGCGTGTGGGCATCACCTTGCTCCTGACGTTGGCTCCATGCGGGCGTCGTGCATCCACGGGAAGTCAGTCGCCGGCCGGATCGGTGCCCAGACGAGCCTCGAGGCGTTCAAGGCGGAGGTTGATGAGACGAAGCTCAGCGATCATGGCGTTGCGTTGGTCGATGGGGTTTGCGAGCCCCGAGGTGACCGTGTCGCGGCGATCGTCCCGGGCATCTGCGGACTGCGGCGGGACCCTGACCGCGACCACCACCAGGACCACGGCCGCCGCGAGCATGAGACCCTGGACGGCGAGGCGCATCGGGTGGGCCTGCTGACGGCGCTCTGGCCCGGCGATGGAACGCGTGGCGGGAGGCTGATCGTGACCGGGGTTGTTTGATTCGTTCATGGGCGATCTCCCGAGGTCTGGCTTTGGCTGGCAAATCGCCGCGGCGCATGTTTCAGCACCGCGGCGGTGAAGGCGAGGCTTGTCAAGCCGAATCAGTCGGTCGCCGTCTGGGTGGGACCGGTGTTGGTGGGATCAACCCACGACTCGATGAAGTGCGAGGCGTAGATGCGGTTGTCCGTGGTGTTGAACAGCCAGGCGGTGGTGGCCGAACCGGTGGTGGTCGCACCGGTGCCTTCCGACACGCTGGTACGGGTGGCGGCGGTGGGCCATGCCGGGTTGGACGGGGCGTCCTTGACGTAGTTGTTGGTGGTCAGGTCGTCCCAGTTGGCTGAGAGATCGGGGTACGCGCCGTTGTTCTGGGCGGCGTAGAGCTCGATCTGGTTCTGCAGCGTCTTGAGCTGGCTGCTCAGGTTGCCGCCGCGGGCGTCATTGGCCGCGTTGGTGAACTGGGGAACGACGATCGCGGCGAGAATGCCGAGAATGACGACGACGATCAGGATTTCGACGAGGGTGAAGGCCTTCTTGGTTCGACTGCGTTGCATACTGGGTCTCCTTGCAAACCACATGTGATTTCCCCTGACCTTGCTTCAGGGGCCTGTACGGGCGGGCGGACACACCGAACCGCGGGGTTCGATGCGGACCGATCCAGCCAAGGCATCTCCTCCGATGCCCTGGCCGACCGGGCCACCATGAACATCGGAAACACGCGGGGCATGCGACACGCTGCGGCAAGAACACCGCAGTCGGGTGTGAAGCCTGTGACGGCCGAGCCGAAGACGCGGGCGGAGCCAGCACAACTCGGACCTGAGCACACTGAAAACCCCCGGTGGTCGATACAGAGCGGTCGGTGGTTGGGGCTCTCGGCGGACGGGGGCTGGAAGTGGAAAGAGCCCTTGAGATGCCCCGCTGCGTTGACAGTGGCGCGCCGCTGGGGCTAGATTCCGCACTTCGGCGCAGCTTCGGAGCCCCCGGAGGGGTTTCTCGGCAGCGTCACCGCCCTCCATCCCTTGCGCTCGGGGCCTCGATGGTCACGACCGGGGAATCCCTTCTGCCGCCAGTGCCCTGCTCTGCGGCAAGACAAGAAGGAGAGTTTCGTGCTTCGATTGCTCTTGCTGACGGTGCTTCTGGCCGGCCTTGTCGGCCCCGCCCGTGCTCAGAACAACGATGTCAACGAGGACGCCGCCCAGGCGCTGCAGGACTTCGTGCACTTCGTTCGGATCGCTCGGTTTGATGCTGCGGTTCTCCGGGGCCAGGAGATCCTGGCGATGGATCTCGACCCGCAGGAGTTCGCCGATGTGGTCGAGGCGACCGAGGAGGTCGAGCGTTTCCGCAACGCGATGGGGCTCGCCCAGCGGGCCGAGGGCCAGCAGGAGCTGGAAGAAACGGCTGCGGCACTGGATGCGCTGTTCAGCGCGGGCAAGCTTGCCCGGGCTCGTAACGATGCCGAGATTGCCCGGAACATCGAACTGCTCGGCGGCAACGCCCGCGGGCGTGTGCTTGCCGAGGATCGGCTGCTGGCTGCCGGCGAGTACGCCGTGCCGCGGCTGCTCAACGCCTATCTGTACGCCGACAACCGGTCCCTTCAGGTCGCGACTGGCGCTGTGCTGACCAAGCTCGGCCAGCAGGCCGTCATGCCGCTGTCCGTGGCCCTTGAGGGCCTGTCGCCCCAGCACCAGGAGTTGGTGCTCAAGATTCTTGGCCAGATCCCCTACCGCCAGTCCGTGCCCTTCATCGCCAAGCTGCGTGCGACGACCACCGTCGACCGCGTGCGGTCGGCGGCGGATCAGGCCCTGTCGATGCTCAACGCCTCGACGGCCCAGCAGCCGGGAGATGCGGCCTGGATGTTCGCTTCGCTCGGCGAGGCCTATTACGACGAGCGGCTGGATGTCACGAGCTTCCCCGGCGAGGCGTTCCAGCTTGTGTGGACCTTCAACCCGGAGGCTCCCGAACTGAGCCTTTCGCCTCGGGCCGTGCGCACCGAGGTGTTCCACGAGGTGATGGCGATGCGGCTTGCTGCGGAGTCCCTGCGGCTCGCACCGCAGAGCCCCGACGCGCTGGCGTTGTGGATCGCGGCCAACCTTCGTCGAGAGATCGAGAGCCCCAATGGCTACGTCGACCCCTTCAGCGAGGACCTCGGCCGTGACGCCGACTACTTCGCGCTGGCCAGCGGCAACGCGATCAACCAGCGGGTGCTGGCCCGGAGCCTCAGCGATCGTGACACCCGCCTGGCGCTTCGGGCCATCAACGGCGTGGAACGCGTCGCGGGCGGCAGCACGCTCTGGACCGGCCTCGGCGACAGCCGGCCGCTTGTGCAGGTCATGACCTACCCCAACCGCCGCGTGCAGTACGGCTCGGCGCTGGCCATCGGCGGCGCCCTGCCCGTCGAGACCTTCCCGGGCTACGAGCGGGTCATCCCGCTGCTGGCGAGCGCCGTCCGCGATGCGGAAGATCGCTACGCGCTGGTCCTCGCAGCAGATCAGGAGATCTACCAGAGCCTCCGCTCCGTGCTTGAAGGAGCCGGCTACGAGGTGCTCGCCCGATCGGCGACGCTGGCCGACGCCCGCGATGACATCGCGGAAACGCCCGGGCTGGACGTCATCGTGGCAGCGACCACCGGACCGCGCGTCGAGGCCCTCTCAGACGAGGTTCGCGGCACGCCCGAACTCGCGGCCACGCCCCTGCTGGCGCTGGTCAGCCGGGTGGAAGCCACAGCGTTGTCCGGGCGCTTCGAGCGCGATGCCCTGACGAACGTGCGGCCCATTGGCCTGCGAGTCGCAGAACTCGAAGCCGCGGTGCGCACGCTCGTTCATGGAGCAAGCGGAGGCCCGATCACCGATCAGGAGGCTGCGGACTTCGCAGCCCGTTCACTCGCTGTGCTCCGTGATCTTGCCATCAATGGCAACAGCGCGCTGGACCCAGCCGCGGCGACACCATCGCTCGTCGCGGCGATGACCGGCGGATCGGCGGCTGACCCCATGGACGTCGCTCGCGTGCTGAGCACGCTGGACAACCCCCAGGCGCAGATCGCGCTGATGGACGAGGCTGTGGCGGCCTCGGGTCAGGACCGCGTGATGCTGCTCGACCTGACCACCGAGAGCGTGCGTCGGTTTGGCGGCAGGCTTGAGCCAAGGCAGATTGATCGCCTCGTCGGCTTGGTCTCCACCGCTGCGGGTGATGAGGGGACAGCGGCTGCTGCCCTTGCGGGAGCGCTTGGCCTGCCGACAGATCGCCTGATGCCGATTATTCTCGGCGAATAGAGGTGGCCGCCTCAGGTGGCTGGTCGCGGTTTACGGCGACTTCCAGTACACGAGGCTCTCTCGGACCGTTGCCTTGAGCACCTGCCCCTCGGCGGTGACTTCCACCGACGATCCCGGATCGCTGTGAGCCCATTTGACCATGGCGAAGGCGATCGGCTTGCCGCCAAGCATGGGCGAGATCGTTGAACTGGTCACCACGCCCACGGTCTCGCGGCTGCCATCCGTCTCCGCGAGGACCGCGGCCCCCTCGATTGGCTGGGGGATATCGTCGCCAACGGCGGCATCGGTTCCGATCTCGAGCCCGACAAGCCGCTGCTTGGGATGGCCGAGCGACTGCATCCGGGCGACGACTTCCTGCCCGAGATAGCAGCCCTTGTCGAAACGCACCCGGTCAGCAACGACGCTCGTCTCGTGCGGCAGGCTTGTGGGTCCGAAATCGAGGTTGTAGAGGGGCGTGCCGGCCTCGATGCGAGCGGCGTTGTACGCGTGCCAGCCCACGGGCCTCAGGCGAGCCGCCGCAACGTCTGCGCCGGGCGTTTCATCAATTGCGGCCGGATCAATCGCTGCAAACGGATCGCGATCCTCCCACCCGGTGGCAGCGAAGAGCGCGTTGACGACCGCTTCCACCTGCGTTGCCTCCACACTCAACTCATAGCCGAGCGTGCCCAGCACTGGCCGGTGGTCAGCGATCACGAGCGGCGGCTCGCGTTCGTCGCCCGGCGCGCTAAAACGCCAGACGCTTGCGGTGTTGGGGGCCGATGGATCGCCAGAGATCAGTTGGGCTGCCTGCTCGAGGACTGACCGCGAAGCGGGTCCATGTAAACCCAAGCGATGCCACCGATCGGTCACATCGACCAGTTCACAATCGTCAGCGATCAGGAAGGCATCGAGTGTCTCGATGAATCGCTGACGGGCATGGAAGTCGACGTCGACGAGCACTCGATCTTCCAGCAGCGTCAGGCGCAGATCGGCATCGATTCGGCCTTTGCGGTTGCACCAGAATGAGTCGACGCACGCCAGGGGCGGCAGCGGCTGGCGAACCCCGACCAGATCCTGGGTCAGCATCCGCTGGAGGAACCCGATGCGATCCGATCCGGTGATCTCGATGGTTGCGCGATGGGCGAGATCGATGAGGCCCGCGGACCGTCGCAGCGACGCATACTCGAATGCAACAGGTGCATGCGCAGCCACAAGCACCGGCACGCCGGAGGCGTCCGTCTGCTCGCTGAGCGCGTATGGCATCATCGGGGGGTCACCGGCTCGATAACGATCAGAAAGCGGGCTTGGGTGGGCCATGCCGAGATGCTAGGTCGTCGCTACCGATTGCCTTGGCGTCCCGATGGTTCAGGCCGGCTTATACGGAGGCGATGTAATGCGTGAGCACGTCTCTGGCTGCACGAAGATCCGTCAGGTCGATCATCTCTGTGACGGTGTGGATGTACCTCGTACCGACGGTGATGCCGATCGCCCTCGCGCCGGCGGCAGCCTGCTGGGCTGCGGCGCCGTCCTGCCCGCCCGCAGCAAGGATGCAGCGCTGGTATGGGATGCCGTGCTTGATCGCGAGCTGCTCAATCTCTTCGACCAGCCGGTGATCAGCAATGAAGCTGGAGTCCTTGA
>CAZSBR010000082.1:0-10501 GCA_964605165.1 uncultured Phycisphaeraceae bacterium | reverse complement strand
CCCGCAGGCTGCCATCGGGCCAGGGCTCCTCAAAGTCGAGTCGCCACGGCGCCTGACCGAAGGGCGCGTGCGTCACGCCCGAGATGAAGCGACCCGTCCGCTCGCCGGGCGCGTAGACCTTGGGCAGCAGGCGTAGCTGCGCATCGATCAGGTAGTCCCGCTCCAGATCGCCCCGGCCAAAGCGAACAATGGCAACCGGGCGGCGCCACTCGCCTCGAATCCTGATCGTTGCCGGGCTGGAACGCTCGACAGTCGGCGCAGCGTCAAACCAGCCGGACTGCCAGAGAAACGTGCCGATGTCAGCAAGGCCCGAGGCATCAAACGGCGAGGGCTTGCTCAGAGCCAGCGCCCGGACCTGGGCCTCGATCTCGCTACGAACGATCCGGTCATGAACGTAGACCAACTGCTGATCAGGGCCCATGCGTGTAACGGGCCACTCGATGTCAATCTCGACCGTCGCCTCGGCAAGTCGCCCTTCACCAGCGCGGTCTGCCGCAACCACTGCGTACCCAGCGCCTCCCAGCATGGCAGCGCCCACAACGCATGCGAGCACAAGGCCGCTCGTCCGAACCCAGCGCCGCTCACTCCAAGGCTCCGCCGAGCGGGCAGATGCCTTGCCCTTGGAGCCCTTCTTGCTGGTTGCCTTTGCTCGCCCACGACCGGCCATCTCAAACCCTCCCTCTCACTTGCATGCTGACGCTGTCTTCATGTCGGCTCAACAGGGCCTGCATCGCCAGCCGTGACACCACCTCGGGCAAGGTCAGCCCCGCCGCCGAAGCAGCCATGGGAAGCAGCGAGTGCGACGTGAAACCGGGCATCGTGTTGACCTCGAGCAGCCACAGGGCGCTTTCCGCATCGAGCAGAAAGTCAACACGGGCCAGATGCCGAACCCCCAAAGCCGCAGCGATGCGCAGCGCTCGCTCACGAGCCATCGCCTCGACGCCCGGAGCGAACTCAGGCGCGACCACATAGCGCGTGTCGTCACGCTCGTACTTGGCCGCGTAGTCGTACGTTGAACTCGCGCTGACAATCTCCACGATCGGCAGCGACTCGAGCTCACCCTGCTCCGATGCCAGCAGGCCAACGGTCAGTTCCCGCCCCCGGATGAACCGCTCGGCCATCCAGGGCCCGCACGCCGGATCGATCGTCACCAGCGCCGCGTCCGCCTCAGACTCGGATTGGCACACATGCAGCCCGACACTCGAACCCTCGAGCACCGGCTTGATAACCACCGGCGGGCGCAGCGGCAGCCAGCCCTGCTCCGGCCTGACAAGACACGCCTCAGCCGTTGGCACGCCCGCCATCGAGGCCAGCAGCTTGGTCGCCATCTTGTCCATGGCAAGCCCGCCCGCGAGGGCTCCGCAGCCGACGAAGGGCCTGGCCGTAGCCTCGAGCAATCGCTGAAGCCCACCACCCTCGCCCCATCGCCCGTGCAGCACCGGAAAGATGACCTCCCCGGGAAGTTCCTCCAATTCGCTGGGCGTGAGAGACTGGATCGTGACGCTGTGGACCTCGTGCCCCGCCTTCCGCAGCGCCGCCGCGACACTGGCCGCGCTCTCGAGGCTCACAGCATGCTCGGCGTCTGGCCCGCCGCCAAGCACCAACACCGATGGAAGACGCTCGCTGGTCATGACATGGTTCCGTCCGCTGCTGCACGCAAACGTGAACGAGCGCCATCGCGGCCCCACACCACGACCTCGCGCTCAAGACGCACACCAAAGGCTGCATCCACGTGCCCGGCAATCTCGTCCATCAAGGCGAGCACGTCTGCTGCCGGCGCCTCCGGCTCAGCGACAATGAAGTTTGCGTGACGCTCGCTGACCGAGGCTCGGCCAAGCGTCAGTCCCTTGCACCCAGCCCGATCAATCAGAAGCCCCGCGGAAACACGCTGCCCTGCTTCACCGACGCCATCGATGCTCACCGTCAGCACGGGGTTCTTGAAGCAGCATCCGGCGGACTTGGCCGAGAGCGGCTGGGAAGCAACTTTGAGCCGCATGACTTCGTCCCGCGTCCGCTTCAGATCAGCTGTTCTGCCCGGCTTCAAACGCAGTCGGACGTCCGTCACGATCAAGCCCTCAAGACCGGTATGGCGATAGCCGAAGCCGATCGCATCACGGCTCAGCGTGACCACCTCTCCCTGCCGCGTCACACCCGTGATCGATTCCACCACCTCGCTCATGTCGCCGAAGCGACCACCCGCATTCATCACCACCGCTCCCCCCAGCGATGCGGGAACGCCAGCAAGGCCCTCCAGACCCGAAAGCCCAGCAGCAATCGTCTGATTGATCAGACGAGGCAGGCGCACTCCGGCTCCCACGCGCACAAGCACGGTCCCCGGCGAGTCCTCATCTTCAGCGGCCTCTCCCCGCTGGCAGAATGCCTCGGCCGAGAGTTCGACCACGAGGTTGCCCACGCCTTCATCAGCGACGAGCAAGTTGGCGCCATCACCCAACACCAGCAGGTCCGGCGCCGATTCGAGACATCGCCGAAGCTGATCGATGCTCGCCGGCCGCGCCAAGCGATCGGCCCGCCCCCCGACTCTGAACCACGTCGGGATGGGGGCATTCTCGTGCAGCGGCAGGTCGTCAATCGCCATGACGATCACGGTGCGCACGCCTCTGGGGTGTCCTCTGCCGGACCGCCCCGGAGGAAGTCGTGCGCGACCTTCCAGACTGGGCCAGCGCCCATGACGACGAGCGTGTCACCCTCGTTGCAGACGTTCTCAAGCTGCTCGACGATCGCCTCGAACGGATGCAGGTGCATCGCTCGCTGACCTCTCGCCCGCAGCCGATCAACCAAATCCGCTGAACTGACTTTCTGCTTCTCCGCCTCTGTGTCGCGTACGAAATAGATCGTCGGGACGATGACCACGTCAGCATGCTCGAACGCCGACGCAAACTCGTCGAGCAGGAAGCGCGTCCGAGAGTGCTGGTGCGGCTGAAACACGCAGACCAGTTTGCCTTCTGTGCGCTCTGTTCCAAGCCCCTCAAAGGTCCGCAGTGCATCGAGCGTCGCATCGACCTCCGTGGGATGGTGGCCATAGTCATCCCATACCCGCACGCCGCGCCGCACACCCAGGAACTGCGTGCGCCGTTCGACCCCCTCGAAGGCACCGAGTGACTTCTCCACCACCGCGGGCTCTGCCCCAAGCCGCAAAGCCAGGGCTGCTGCGGTCGCCGCGTTCATCGCGTTGTGCGCTCCCGGAATGCGCATCTGCCACGTCAGGCGCTCTCTGCCCCCAGCAAGTTGCACGGTTCGCGTGGCCTGATCGAACGCCACGACCCAGTCGCTCGCCGGGTTCCATCCGATCGTCTGCACCTCACAGGTAAGACCCGCGGTGATCTCTCGCCGATGCGCACCCTGCTCGGCGATCAGCAGCAAGCCACCCTGCTCAGCGGGTGGAATCAACTGCGCAAACTCGGCAAACGCCTGCACGACCGCGTCAAGTGAGCCGTAGATATCAAGGTGGTCCGCTTCCACCGCAGAGATAGAGGCGATCGTCGGATGAAGGTTGTGGAACGACCGGTTGAACTCACACGCTTCAGCGAGCAACAGCCCCGAACGACCCGCAAGCGCTCCTCGGGGAATCTCGCTGGCCCCGAGTCGAGATCCCTCTGGCCTGCCGAGACCTCCCAGGGCTCCCTCGGCGAGTTGGCGGCAACCAGCGCCGACGATGACGGAAGGATCAAGACCCGCGTCCACAAGCAACGCCCCCAGCATGCCTGTCGTCGTGCTCTTGCCGTGGGTGCCGGCGAGCGCCACGCCCGTCGATGCCGCCATGCAGCGACCAAGGGTCTCCGCGTAGCTCAGCACCTCGATGCCCCGGCGCTGGGCCTCCAGCACCTCTGGGTGGTCTGGACCGACCGCTGCCGAGCACACGACGAGGTCGCACACTTCGGGCAGGCGGCCCGCCTGTTGGTTCAGGAACACCTTGTAGCCATCGGCTCTGAGCTCGCCGACCACGGGTGAGGCATCGCGGTCCGAGCCCGAGACCTCGGCCCCGCCCGAGCGGAGCATCCGTGCGAGCGCTGACACGCCGCAGCCACCGATCCCGATGCAGTAGACATGCCGGCCGCGCACGCCAAAGCGGTCTCCCGCTTGATGCTGAAGGTGTCTTGCCCTGTTTCCGGTCATGGTGGAGATATCGCCCGCATGCATGCTTCAGAGTATCGGGCAGCAGGCGGATTCTGCGCCATTTCTCGCCGGCCGCCGCCCCACGAGGCGAACTCCAGCACGCGTGAGGAGCGATCCGGTCTCGAAATCAACCCCGCTCGCCTCGCGGGGTACGCTCTAGCACGATGCGAGGCCATGCGACACAGCCGATCGACCCCTCTCAGCCACCCGAGATGCCCTACCGCCTCGCGTGCCTCTGTGACCTGCGCGACGAGCAAGGGCGAATCCTCATGCTCGACCGCGTCAAGAGCCCCAACCAGGGGCTGAGTTCGCCCATCGGGGGCAAGCTGGACACCGCCGGCGGAGAATCGCCCGCAGAGTGTGCCCAGCGCGAGATCTTCGAGGAGGCCCGGATCCACGTGCCGTTGGAACGCCTCCATTTCGGCGGCATCATCAGCGAGCGTGCCTTCGAGGGACGGGGCCACTGGCTCATGTTCTACTTCCGGGTGCTCGGAGCCGTGAGCGTGGAAGAACGGGAGATGGAAGAAGGAACCCTCCGCTGGCATTCGCCCGAAGAGCTGGACAGCCTGCCCCTGCCGGAAACCGACCGGGAGGTCATCTGGCCGCTGATTCGAGCGTGCGAGCCAGCGCCCGGAACCGACGAACGCCCCGGCTTCTTCAGTGCTCACATCGACTGCCGGGGAGACTCGCTGGTCTGGACGGTGGACCAGCTTCTCGCAGCAGGACCGGAGAGGCAGCGACCCATGATGTCCCGGACCTAGGGATCAGAACGCAAGAAGACGAGCCGATATCGAAACCAAGCATCGCCCACCATGCGAATCTTGTAACAGAAGATGAACAGAGCCATGCGGTCAGTCAGCACGATCTACCTGCGCTTCCGCGTACTCCTTGTCTGCCTGTGGTCCGCCCTGGCAGTCGGGGCAGTCGCGGCGAGCGTTTCACAGGATGCTGCGTCCGGCTTTGGGGATCCATCTGCGTCCGGCTCTCTTGCCGATCAACAGGCCATCCGGTCTGTCCCCGCCTACCGAGCCGCTTCTCGCATCGCTGTCATCACGATCGAGGGACCGATCGACGCCATCACGTCGATGAGCGTCGAAAGGCGCATACGAGCCGCTGAGCAGGCTGGCGCAGACGCCATCGTCATTGAGCTCGACACCCCCGGCGGCGAGGTCGGAGCGGTCCTCGAGATCTGCTCGGCGATCGAGAATTCGTCGATCGACAACACGGTCGCGTGGATCAACGACTCGGCCTACTCAGGCGGCGCCATCATCGCCATGGCCTGCCGCGAGATCGTGGTGAGCCGAAGCGCGAGCTTCGGGGATGCGAAGGTCGTCGGCTTCTCGCCCGTCGAGGGCATGATCGAGCCGGACGATGTGCAGAAAGAGAAGATCTACCCGGTGCTCTTCGAGCGCATCGACGCCTTCACCAAGCGGCACAACGAAGCCCTTGGACGCTACGCACGCGATGAGCTGCTGAGCCAGGCCATCATCGCAGACGATGCCGAGCTCTGGTGGGTTCGGGACACGAAGACCGGCGTCCAGTTTTCAATCGACCGCGCCGAGTACGAGAGACTCTTCCCGGACGAGCCCATCCTCCAGCCAGTGCTGGCCGATGCGACCGTGGGCAGCGGCACGCGGTCGAGCAGCGATGCAGCCGATGATGCCGACGAGGAGAAGGCCGCAGACCCCGCAGGCGAAGAACAGGAGCCGCCTGCCGGCGAGGGTGACTTCCGACCTGCTTCGCCCGAAGTCAGCCGCTTCGAGGACGCCATCACCGATCAGATCGGGATCAGTGACCCTCGCACCAGCCGCCGCCCTCGCATCGACTTCAACGACCCGGGTCGATACGAACTGGTCGACAAGCTTCTTGGAGGGCGCGGAGCGGTCGTGATTGGCTCAGACGACATGGTGCGCTACGGCTTTGCTGCCAACAGCAACGTCGATGGCACGCGAGCCGTTCCGATCACCAATGACGAGCAGCTCAAGGCGTTCTTCCTCGCGGACCACCTCCAGCGCATGGATGCAAGTTGGTCCGAGTCGCTCGTGCGCTTCATGAGCAGCCTTCCCGTCAAGGGGCTGCTGGTGGTGGTCTTCCTGCTCGGTCTGTTCCTCGAGATGACCAGCCCGGGCCTTGTAGCGCCGGGGATCGTGGCTTTCGTGGCCCTCATCTGCCTGGTGATCCCACCCTTCATCATCGGCGCCTCGGGCTGGTGGATGCTCGCTGCGATCCTCGCCGGCATCCTGCTCATCCTGCTCGAGTTGTTCGTCTTTCCCGGCTTTGGCTTCCCGGGCGCGATCGGTCTGCTCGCACTCTTTGCGGGCCTGCTCGGCGTGTTCCTCGATGCTGGTCAGCCGACGTTCCCAGGCATCGAGCGGGACTCCTCGGGCGTGCTCTATTCCATCGCGACCCTGCTGCTCAGCGGGGGCGTCTCCATCGGCGGAATGTTCATCATCGCCAAGAATTTCGGCAGCCTGCCGATCGTCAACCGGCTCATCCTCAAGAGCGAGAACGACCCAGACCAGCCCACCCTGCTGTCTGCTATGGCCAAGCGCGAAACCATCGCTGTGGGCACCGAGGGCTTCACCCTCACCGTGCTCCGGCCCTCGGGCACCATGCAGATCGACACGCCCGATCCCGCCGTGGCGCCCGCCAGCGGCCCCCGTCCCGGTGCTGTGATCGACGTCGTCAGCGCTTCTGGCTACATTGATGCCAACACCCGCGTGAGGGTCACCGCAGCCGACGGCTTCAAAGTCGTCGTGGAACCGATCGACGACGTCGAAGCCTGACGCTCTGGTGCCCACCATCCACCTGTGCGAGGCGTCCGGCCTTGGGAGAGTAGAAGACCTTGGAGAACGTGCTGCTCATCGGCTTTGGGCTCATCGCCGCGGGCTTTCTGCTCCTGATCGCGGAGATGTTCATCCCGTCTCACGGCGTGCTCGCGCTCGTCGCAACCGCAACCGCTGTCGCGGGCATCGTCGTCCTGTTTACCAGCGGCAACCCCGCCTGGGGCGTCATCGGCATGATGGTGGTGGTTGTGCTCGGGCCCCTGACGGGGGGCTTCATGCTCAAGATATGGCCGGACACGGCGCTTGGCCGGCGACTCATCCATGGCGAGGGCAGCGTCGATCGCGACAAGATCACCTCCGCTGCGCAGTCGGAAGCCATGCGCACGCTCGATGCGCTCATCGGGTCCTCAGGCCGCGCTGTCACCGATCTTCGCCCCTCGGGCGTCGTGGAGATCGAGGGCAAACGCTACGACGCGCTTGCAGAGACAGTCGCGATTGATGCCGGCCAGCCCATCCTCGTGAGTTCGGCAGGTTTCGGGACGCTCAAGGTTCGGCCAGCCTCTTGAGCACCCGTATACTCCCCAGCCAGCGCGCGGATCGCTGCGCCTCGATTCTGTCATCGCGGCCCCAGATGATGGGCCTCTGGAGTTTCTCGATGCATCGTTCCTCGGTACTTTCGCTCGCGGCACTCGCTCTCACGACGGCCTCCGCCAGCGCTCAACAGGGCGGAGGCGGCGGCGGTGGCCTGCTCGGACTGCCCACCGGTGTCTGGGTGGTCGTCGGCATCGTCATCTTCTTCATTGCGGTGATCCTGATCTTCGTGGTCGGGCAGTTCATCAACCTCTACATCCAGGCCCTGCTCTCCAACGCTCGAGTCACCTTCCTCGATCTCGTCGGGATGCGCCTTCGCAAGGTCGATATCCGCACCGTCGTGCTCAGCCGCATCCGCGCGGTCAAGTCCGGCATCGATGTCTCGACCAACAGCCTCGAAACGCACTACCTCGCCGGCGGCCGCGTCCCCAACGTCGTCTCGGCGCTCATCGCTGCTCAAAAGGCCCGCATCGAACTCGACTGGGACACCGCCACCGCCATCGACCTGGCCGGCCGTGACATCTTCGACGCGGTCAACACAAGCGTGAACCCCAAGGTCATCGACTGTCCGAATCCCGAGCAGGGCCGACGCACCATCGATGCCGTTGCAAAGGATGGCATCCAGCTCAAGGCTCGTGCTCGCGTGACCGTCCGCACGAACCTGCCGCGGCTTGTCGGTGGTGCGACCGAGGACACGGTCGTGGCGCGCGTCGGTGAAGGCATCGTCTCCGCGATCGGCTCTGCCACAAGCCACAAGGAAGTGCTTGAGAACCCTGACCGCATTTCCAAGGCCGTGATGAGCCGAGGGCTGGATTCAGGCACAGCGTTCGAGATCCTGTCGATCGACATCGCGGACATCGACGTCGGCGAGAACATCGGTGCAGCGCTCCAGGCTGATCAGGCCGAGGCCGACAAGCGCCGCTTCCAGGCCCAGGCCGAGCAGCGCCGTGCGATGGCCGTCGCCCAGGAGCAAGAGTTCAAGTCCGAAGAGCAGAAGAACCGGGCATTGGTCGTGCTCGCCGAAGCGGAAGTTCCCAAGGCCATGGCCGAGGCGTTCCGCAGCGGCAACATGGGCATCATGGACTACTACCGCATGAAGAACGTCGTCGCCGATACCGACATGCGAGCCTCCATCGCCAACCCCGACGACCGCGAGAACTGATTCAGTCTCGACCGGGGAAGTCACTACCGCCCTGCCCGGACGCCGAGGCTCTGAGCAGCTTTGAGATGACGTCCCTGCGGTAGAAATCATCTGTCCAGATGGACTGCGGCTGTGCAGCGCGGGCCTCGGTCGGGGCCGCCGTCCCCGAGGCGGGCGCGTGCTCGATCGCCGCGTTTGACAGCCGTCGCGAGATCGGTGTTGTGAACGACCGCCCGGCTGTGAAGGAACGTGCGATGCTCTGTCGAACCGGCTGAGGCGTGAACAGGCCGCTTCGGCCGCCAGCCCCCGCAGCCCGTGTCGCTTCCCAGCCCCAAAGCTGGCCGCCATCGTCCGTGGGCACGCCCCCGATGTAGAAGACCGTGCCCGGCGGAATGACCGGAACCACGCCGCCACGACGCCGCGAGGCGTACACCGACCGCGGGAACACCGCTGCCAGGCTGCCATCCATGCGGGTCAGCAGATCACCCGAGCCGGGCACGCGATACACGTGCTCAAAGTTGCTCGGCTGGCGCATGTCGATATCGAGTGACCGCAGGCTGGTGTTCAGGGGCCCCGCATCGCCCCAGACCTCCTCGACCCGCTGCAACTCCTGCCCCGCAGCGTGCGGTCCCAGAGCGCACGCCAGCGCAGCAAGCGCCACCAGAAGCCTCTGCGGTCGGATCGTGCGGTCAGCAGGAGAGATGTTCACCAGATGATGATCGGCGGATCGGCCGTGACACTCGAAGCGATCTTGCAGGCCGCGATGGAATTGGCAGCGGTTCATCGCGCCCCCAGATCAATGGCGAAGGTGAACCGCAGCGTCTGCCCGGGGGCCAGTTCGTCGATGGCCTGTCCCTTCGCGGTCCAGTTGTAGATGGCATCGATGAGCGGGCCATCGACACGGTGGTCGCCCGTGCTCCGCCCGGGAGCGAACGCTGCCCGTGAGACTCGGCCAGAGCTTGCAAAGTCCACCTGTACAACGGGGTCCCTCGGCAGGGCGCTCAGCCGCGTCACATAGGTCCACTGAGGCCGAACCGTGGTGATATCCACGCCCTCCGCCGCAGCGGGTCGTCCCGGCCGGATGCGCATGGGCTTCTCAAGCGATGTCGCCGGCGACTCCTTGACCGAGGCCACCGCGGCCTCTGCCGGCGTGGGCTGACCCGACCGCGGGGTGCGATCCTCCCCCTCAGCATCGGGTTCCAGCCCGGCCGCAGCCACCTCCTCCGCTTCAGCTTCGAGCGGAGTGCTCTCGTCTGCTTGCTCTCGCTCGGTTACTGGCGGCTGCTGAAGAGCCGCCTGCCGCCTTGCCATCGCTGCAGCGATGAGCGCTCGCTCCCTCACCGTCGCCGCCACATCCATCGCTCTGGCGATGCGGTCGGCCATCTCCGCTGCGGCTGCATCCATGCTCTCGGCGAGAGGCTGCTCGAGCGCCGGCCGAGCATCGGGTGCGTTGGGCTGGGCCGACGATGCGACAGCCTCGGTCGGCTGTTGCTCGCCGGGCGCGGGCTGGCTGGGTCTTTCGGGCTGTCCCTGCGCCTCAGACGGACTCAATGCAGCCTGCTCGACCTCCGCCTGCCGCGCCTCATGGGGCGTTGGCTCGGCAAAGCCCAGCCACGTCAGCGTTCGATGTGCGCTCTGGTCGATGCCGGCGCGCACACGCGGGGGCTCAAGGCCGGTAACGGCGGCCTCGGCACTCGGGCGGGTCTGGGGCGGTGTTCCGGTCGGCAAGTTGAGCAGAGCCGGAATGAGGGCGAGATGGGCTGCGGCGCTGAGTATCAGCAGCGTCAGCAGAACAGGGTCCCTGAACACGGGCACATCGTGCTCCGCAGCCAAGCCCGCCGTTCCAATT
>CAZSBR010000081.1:0-10667 GCA_964605165.1 uncultured Phycisphaeraceae bacterium | reverse complement strand
GAAGGTGGGCGCTCACCGCAGCCATGCTCGGCGTTCCGACCCAGAGATGCTCTGATGAGGACGAATCCGCAAGCGACCCGCCGCCTTCTAGCTTCTGCACAACACCCTGCCATGGCTGCACAACCCCAGCATCACTCCACGATCGCACATGCCGCGCGAAGCGCTCGTCCTCGGCCTTGAAGTACTGCGCACCGTGATCGAACTGATGGTGGAACGCATCGCCATCGGCAAGCTTGGAAACCGCTCGGCCTCCCACCCGCTGGCCACGATCCACGAGCATCACCTCCACGTTCTGGTCCGCGAGCGTGCGAGCAGCGGCCAACCCTGCAATCCCGCCGCCCACCACCAGCACGCGAAGCACCTCCCCGTAGCTGGGCCGCCGCTGCTGCCGCTCATACACATCCAGCTTCATCCGCGATGCATGCTGCGATGTCGACCTCGGACGCAGCGTGCCATACACCGGCTGCTCGGGCTCGAATGCCCGGTCGAACACGCCAAGACACCACAGCAGCCCGCCATAGCTGTTCGGATCGTTGCCATCCAGCGCATACCGATGATTCAGATCGATGAGCCGCTCCAACGCCTCAGCAGCACTCGCGGACCAGCCGAGCATCGCCTTGCCCCACGTCATCCGCACGTTGTTATGCAACTCGCCGTGCACCAGGAGCGATCGCTGGGCCGCATCCCACAACCGGTCACCCGTCCGGGCCGAGGTCAGCGTTTCCCAATCCAAACGCTCCCTGCGATCGTGCCGATGCTTGATGAGCGTCTGCCGCGCCCACTCCGGCAGCACACGCGTGGACTCGATGTCATCCGCCCGGTGGTAGCACAGGTGGTGCGCAAGCTCCCGCCAGACCCACAGCTCATCGATGAACTTCTCCGCGCCCTCGCTTCCATCCCGCTTGAGCTCATATGCCTCTCGCATGATCCGCAGCGGGCTGATGTGACCGTGGTGCAAATAGGCACTGAGCCGGCTCACCGCAAGCTCATCACGCTCGATCTCGGCCGTGTTCCGCCGCTTGTGATACCGCCCGATCGAGTCGGCCACGAACGCTTCCCACCGCTCGTAGCCCGCCCGGCTGCCGCCCGGCGTGTGCGCAACCGGCGGCAGCGAGTGATCGATGTCGCAGGAAGCGCACACCTCGGAGATGTCCATCGAAGCCAGATCGAGCGGCTCAAAGCCAAGCTCGATCGCTTTCCCCGAAGCCGCCGCCGCATCGCTCCAGCCCGCCCCAACCCGCTGCTTGAACAACTTGGCCGTCTTATCGCGAAAGCGAAACGCTCGGTCGTGCTCGCCCGGCACCATCCGCATCGGCACAATGCACGCGCAGTCCACCGCCCACACGGGCCGGCCACTCCGCTCTGCGAGTAAACGTGTCCACGCGGCAAACGGCGGCACGGGGAACTCCTCTGTCACGACCAACGCCGCTCGCCGCGCAAGATCAACCAGAGGTGAAGACTCCGACGTAGACCTCGGCACCCACATCACATGCTGCACGCCCCGCTCGGCAAGCTCCGCCGCAGCATCACGCGCCCCCTGCAGAATGAACGCGTGATGCCGGTCGCTGTTGAACCGGTGCCGGCCGCCAAGCCCCTGGTACACGACCAGCGGCAGCCCCGCCTCGGACGCCATGAGCATCGCCGCATCCAGCGCCGGATTCTCATGCCCCCGCACCGCGTGGTGCATCCAGTACACGATGTGCGTGCCCGAGCATGCTGCTTCTGCCGGCGCATCGCTCACCACGCGCACACGCTCAGCAATCCGCTCGGGCAACTGCTCGATCTTCTCAGACCATACCTGGCTCACGATCCTCTCCGTTCTACGCACCCATCCCGCGATCCTCGGGTCCGCCGCGATACGAGATATCCATCGACCCACGCCGGCTGCCGTGCTTCACGTAGACACGCCGCGCCTCCTGCCGAGCCGCATCCGTCTTCCGCACAGCAAAGATCCGCTGTTGAGCCTCTCGATACGCCCGCACGTGATCGACAATCGGCTTGGGATAGATCAATCCCGCCGGCCGCTCTGCTTGCTGAAACAGATCCGACTCGTCGGGCCACAGGTACTTCCAGGGCGTCTGCAGCTGCGCATCAGGCACGTCTTGCAGTTCCGGCACCCACCTGCGAATGAAGCGCCCCTGCGGATCCTGCTCCTGGCCCTGCTTGACCGGGTTGTAGATCCGCACCGTGTTGATGCCCGTCGTCGCGCTTTGCATCTGCATCTGGCAGTAGTGGATGCCCGGCTCAAAGTCCGTGAACAGTCGGGCGAGATGAACCCCGGTGGGTCTCCAATGAAGCCAGAGATGATGACTCGCAAAGCTCACCAGCATCGATCGCATGCGGAAGTTCATCCAACCCGTCTCGTTCAGACAGCGCATGCACGCATCTATGAACGGATAACCCGTCATGCCGTTGCGCCATGCGTCGAAGCGAACGCGTTCGTCCGCCGTCCACGCCGATTCATCCTCCTGCCGCAGCCCGTCGTACGAGCGGTGCATGTTGCGAAACTCCACCGCGGGCTCGGACTCGAGTTTCTGCATGAAATGGCAATGCCACCTGAGCCGCCCCTGAAAACTCTCGAGGCTCTGGAGCCATCGTGGATCACGATCCTGGCGGGGCATGTCCCTCAGTTCAGCCTGACGATCGCGCACCGCGTGGTACACCGTGCGCATGGAGACGCTGCCCCACGCCAGATGCGGGCTCAATCTGCTGCACCCCTCAAATGCCGTCACCGGGCTGGCCATGTCCGCGCGATAGTTCACGCCCCGCTCATTCAGAAAGCCATCGAGCGCCTCTTGTGCAAGGCTCTCGCCGCCGCGCTGCCGACCCGCAGGCCCCGCCTGGGTTCCGCCGTTCGTCCACCGCCGCGATGCATCGCCAAGCCCCGATGGCGCCACGCCAAACGACCATCGGCTTTTCAGCGTCGTAACACAAGGCAGCCTCCGGGGAGGCCTCACAGGTGGCTCGGCCATCCGCCGCTCCCACTGGCGAGCCCAGCCGTCGCGGCTGCTCAAACGACGAAACACCCCGTGCTGAGCAACCTCGTGCCAACGCGTCTTCGTGTCTGCACACCACTTCGCAACGCGGTCGTCGCGCGCAAACGTCCACCCCCCGCCCGTCTCCTCGTGCGACCACAAACCCGCAAAGCCCGTCACGCCCAGCCGAAACGCCAGTTCGTCGAATGCCGTCCCAGCATCCTCCGCGTGCAGCCGCGTCAACCGCGTCCCCATCTTCACCAACGACGCATCCACCTCATCGAGACAGTCCTCGATGAACCCGCTGTGCCGCTCGTCCCACTCCGGCGTCGACCGAAGGCCCCGCTCGTAGACATACGCCACCACCAGCGGCACGCGGTCCTCTCGCGCCGCATCCGCTGCCGCGTTCAACGGGCGGTGGTCATGCACGCGGAGGTCCCGCTTGAGCCAGACAACGTGAGCGCCCATGCCCAAGGGTTTCGACTCCTTTCTCATCGCGGATGCAAGGACCACGTTCGGTGCCCGCGCAAGAAACCATACCCTCCGTCCATGCCATCCCGCACCGTTCAGGCCCTTGCCATCATCACCTGCGCCGCAGGTGCCGCCGCATGGCTCACTTGGCCGAGCGAAACCCTCTCCGATCCGGCTGCCGCCGAGCGAGGCCGCGACTTCCTCTTCAAGGGCGACTACATCGGCGCGGGCATACCCATCGAACTCTGGAAGCGCGTCAGCGCTCCGCTCTCAACACCGCTCCAGCGTCTCGACCGTGAGGGCATCCTCCCCACCGTCCCGGACGACATGAACCAGTACACACTGCCCAATGGCGTCGAGGTCGTCTCGGGTGTCAACTGCATCGGCTGCCATGCATCGGAGTTCCGCGGCGAGTTCGTCATCGGCATGGGCAACTCCCTCCGCGACTGGCCGCCCGCGCCCGTCAACTACACACCCCTCGCAACACTCGCAGCACTCACCTTCCCCGATCAATCACCACAGGCCAATACCTTCCGCACCTTCCTCCGGGGCGCACGCGTGCTCAACGGCACTGCTGCAACGCCATTCCGAGGCGTCAACCCCGCCTTTCGCTTCGAAGAAATCGCCGCGGCCCACCGCAACCCGACCGACCTCTCCTGGTCAGACCAGCCCGTCTACCCCTATGGCACGGAAACCATCGCCTCAGACATTCCACCATGGTGGAATGTCAAGAAGAAACGCTCCCTCTACTACAACGGCATGGGTCACGGCGATTTCGCACGCCTCATCCAGCAGATCTCCGTCGTCATGATCGATGATGCTGCGCACACCGAGCGCACGCTCAAACCCATGCGCGACCTCATCGCCTACATCGAGACCATCGAACCGCCCACCTATCCGAATCCCATCGACGAGCTACTCGCAGCGCGCGGTGCCGAGATCTTCGCCCATCGCTGCAGCGATTGCCATGGCACCTACGGCGACGTCGAGACCTATCCCAACAAAGTCATCCCGGCCAGTGAAGTCGGGACAGACCCCGTCTACGCCCAAACCATCAAGGACAGCGGCATCCACACCTGGTTCAACAAGAGCTGGTTCGCGCAAGACAACGCGACCTACGCCGACCCCACCGTTGGCTACATCGCCCCGCCGCTCGATGGCATCTGGGCCTCGGCCCCCTACTTCCACAACGGCTCGGTGCCCACCGTCGAAGCCGTGCTCAACTCCGCGCTGAGGCCCGCCAAATGGCGGCGGTCCTTTGACCCCCATGACTACGACCTCAACACCCTCGGCTGGAAGCACGAACCACTGCCAGCCGGCGCCCCAACCCACAACGACCGCTCCGTCTACGACACAACCCGCCGTGGCTACAGCAATGCAGGACACAACTACTCAGACGATCTGAGCGAGGAAGACCGCGCCGCCCTCCTCGAGTACCTCAAGTCACTCTGACGCACCCGACGCGCATCTTCACGAGCGGCGCACCCAAGGCGGCCGCACACACGCCCACCGCCCCCGGCTCGCCGCCGGCACGCCCGACGCTGTGCCCGATGCAAACCAGATCCTCTGAGACGCCGGATCCACCACCGCCGAGTAGATCGTCCGCAGCCAGCGCGGCGTGCGCATCTCCACGCCCTCCGCAGCAAGCTGCGCCATCAGGTCATCAGGCCCCCGCTCAGGCGGACGGCTCTGCACCTCGCCAAGCAACGCGCGCCGACGCGAGATCGTCCCGCTGGCCGAAGCCATCGGCCGTGGGCGACCATCATCCGCTCGGTTGAGCGTGTGGTTGGTCACGCACATCGGCAGCCCGCCATCCACATCGTGACGAACATACGACGCGCACGAGCACTCGAAAACCGCGCTCTGACCCGTCCGCCCCTCGCTCGCAATCGCGAACACGCCGCGATCCCGGCAAGTCCCCGCAATAAACGTCTCGAGCTCATCGAGCGATGCGCACGTCTCAAGCGCCTCGCGCGCCCAGAACAGCCAACTGATGCACGGCCGCTCAGGATCGGGAGCATCCCGGCTGAACAGCGTGTGCAGGTGCAGCCAAAGACCCTCGGCGTTGCACCCCGTATCCACATCGATGTCCCCGCGGATCCCCACCGCCATCACAGGAATCCGATGCGGCACCGCGTGAACCACCGCCGAGGTCCCACGCAAAAGCGTCGGCGTCAGCCAGTCGCAGTTCCGAGCAACCCAGTGCGACCCTCCGCCAAGCCTTCCCACGATCGATGAGCACATCGGGCCAGCAACAACCGATCTCGCGTCAACGCTGGAAGATGCCCGAGCAATGTCTGCAAAGAGCAACTGCAGCACAGGCCACCGACCACAGCCAGCGCCCTGTCCCATCGCTGTGATCTCTTCCTGAAAGTGCGCGGGCAACCGTTCAAACCAGCCCACCGCCTGCTCGCGCAGAGCGCCGCGACCAAAGCCGATCGCCTCACCCAGCACGTCGAGATACCGGCTCACGAACGCGGGTTCAAGAAGATCGCCGATCAGGCGTCCATGCGCAAAGCCGCTCTCAGACGGATCCCCCGGCACGCGATCGACCCGCAGCGTTTCAACCCCGCGCATCGCTCGTCACCGCATCACTTTCCGAGCGTTCCGCCGTCGATGAACGCCGCGCAGCAACACCGCCGCCGAGACCCTCCCAGTGGGAGCGCGCCAGCCGCCGAGCTTCGCCCGAATCGCCAAAGAATGAGGTGGGAAGGAAGACGCTCCGGAGAGCACCTGTCTTAAAGCGGGTGACCGGATTTGAACCGGCGACATTCACGTTGGCAACGTGACGCTCTACCACTGAGCTACACCCGCATCGCTGGCCGGAGCCAGCCGAATGACTTGCACGCCGAAGATAGATCGCATTCGCCCACAAATCAACTCCCCCAGCACAACCAACAACACCTCCGGGCACCTCCGCCATGCAGGCCGGTCAGGCTGGAAGGAAAGATCCATCTGTGCGGGCGAGCCCGACGACACCCGGCTGGCTATCGGGCCCGCTCGATCGCCGCCACCACCTGCTCGGCCGTGTACGCGTTGGCCAGCCACGGTTCATCCAGGCCCGGCCCATAAATGACCAGCAGGGGTATGCCCGTCTGGCCCAGTTCGCTGAGTTTGTCCCACCCCGCAGCCTTCGTGCTCGTCAGGTCCGCCTTCAACGGCACAACCCCATTGCCGCCCCTGAGCAGCTCGCCCACGGGGTCCGGATCGAGCACCGCCGCCTCCAGCGTCTTGCAGTTCAGGCACCACTCGGCTGTGAAGTCCAGCACAACCACATCACCCCGGCCAATCGCCTCAGCCAAGAGAACCTCGGAGTAGGGCACCCAGAAATTATCCCGGGCCTTGGCCGTCTGCGTGCCCGCAGCCGCGAGACCACCCCCAGCCAGCATCAGACCAACCAACGCCATGCCCACCACAGGCATCGCCTTGCCGCTGATCGCGAGCGTCCGCCAGACGAGCCACACGCTGGCTGCAACGGCCAGCGCCGCCACCACCCACCAGTGCACGACCTTCGTCCACCAGGGCGACGACGCTGCCCACGACTCGTTGCCCGCAATGAAGGCCAGCACACCCGCGCCCATGAAGTACGCCGCTGCTGCGAGTAGCAACAGCCCCATCACCTGCTTGACGAGATCGCTCGCAGGCCCGGCCTTGGGCAGGAAGTTCAACAGCGACGGCTTCAAGCTCAGCACGAGATAAGGCGACGCCATCCCCACGCCGATACCTACGAAAATCGCCATCACCGTGCTCGTGGGCATCGTCGCCGCGCCCGCAAGCAGTGCTCCAGCGACAAATCCAAAACACGGCAGACCGAGCACCGCCGTCATCACACCAAAGAGCACCGAGCCCACGCCCGAGTCCGCCTTCGGATTGACCGCATACACCTTCTGCGGCAGGGTGATCTGAAACGCCCCCATGATGCCAACGCCCATCAACGCAATCACCAGCCCAATGCCAAGCGTGATCCACCAGATGCCAAACAGGCGCGACGGATCCGCAAACGCCGTCACCGATGCCGCCAATGCACCCAGCGCAGCCCAGAACCCAACCACCCCCAACGCCATGCAAAGGCCCAGGTACAGCGTCTTGCTCGGCGTGCCGGAGTGCTTGCTGATGGCCATCACCTTCAGCGGAATCACCGGCAACACGCACGGTGTCAGGTTCAGAATGAAGCCACCCAAAGCACCCAGAACCGCCAAACCCAGCGCGCCCGCCGGTATCGGGATCCCAAAGAACGTCCGCCCACCCGCCCCAGATTCAGCAGCAACCAACGGCTCGCCCCACGCGCTCTCGTCCGCAAACACCGTCGCATCAAAGCCCGCGAAATCATCCACAACCTCGGCAGCGCCATCCGCCCCCACCGTCAGCGTCACCTCCACCGTGTCCGTCATCGGCGCGTAGCACTGTGACTCATCGCACGCCTGGTAGAACACATCAAAGCTGAGCGTCACTTCGCCAGCTGGCGCATCACCCGCCACCCGAATGGGCACATACGCAATCGCACGCCCCGCATAGCTGAAAACATCGACCGTCGGCTCCGGCCCACTCAGCGCCGGCACGGGGTTGAGCGTCGGCTCGGGCCATTGAATCCGACCCACCGCAACACTCGCCGGCACGCTCGGCGTGATGCTCGTCCGCAGCGCAAACTCCGCGATCTCCTCGGGCAACACGTCCTGAGCCAACGCGGGCCATGTGTGCAACTTCTCCGCGTGGTCGAGCACCACCGCGATGGCCAGCGTCGAGCCGGGAGCAACCTCCGTCCGCTCGGCAAAGGCCGAAACCGTCACCTGCTCGCCCATGCCCGGCTGGGCCACCGCCGAGTGGCTCACAAGCGCCACCGCAAGCAAGGCAGCCATCACCCGCGTGATGCCATCTGTGATCTGACGCATCTGTTCTCCAGACGAAGATTCCAACCCAGCCCCGACGCTGCCCGTGCCATACCCCACACCGCCGCGCACTATTCGCTCCAACGGTCGCCGGTCGATGCAGAGCCTACCCCTCCAGCACGCCCCTACCACCCCGTGACTCCGCCGCTCAAGCGCCGCACCACCAAGGGCCGATACTCCCTGCTCGCGGCAATGTTCGGCTCGGAGTGACCCCATGGACATGATGGATCAGGCAGAGATCGATGCCCTGCTCGCATCCGCCGAGTCCGGGGAAATGGAAGAAGAGTCCACAGCGGGCGAAATCTTCAGCCGCCGAGTGCACGAGGTGCCCCCCGAAGTCCGCCCCTACGACTTCAAACGCCCCGAACGCGTCAGCAAGGACCAGATGCTCGCACTGCAAACCCTCCACGAGGGCTTTGCACGAAATTTCGGCGCGTCCCTGTCAGGCTTCCTCCGCACCATCGTCGAGTGCCGAGTGGCGTCATGCGAACAAATGACGTACTCCGAGTTCATCGCAAGCCTCCCCAACCCCACCAGCTTCAACCTCATCGAGTCTGACCAACTCGACGGCCAGATCTGCCTCGAGCTCAGCCCCCTCATCATCTATCCCATCATCGATCGCCTCCTCGGAGGCACGAGCCACGACCTCTTCATCCCCCAGCGGCCCATGACCCTCATCGAGATGAGGCTCATCTCCAACGTCACCAACCGGGGCCTTGCCACCCTCGGCGAGGCCTGGAGCGGCGTCCGAGAGATGCAGTTCGAGATCACCTCGACCGAGTCCAACCCCCAGCTCGTGCAGATCGTCCCGCCCAACGAAGTCGTCGTGGTCATCAGTTTCGAGATCAAGCTCGCCAGCCGCGCCGGCACCATGAGCCTCTGCATCCCCTACAACGCCATCGAACCCCTCATGGACGAACTCAGCGCCCAGAGCTGGTTCAACGCCTCGGTCAAAAAAGCAACCCCCGAACTCGTCGATCGACTCCGAAGCGGTGTCTCCAGCGCCACCGTCGAGCTCAGCGGCGTCCTCGCCGAGACCACCATCACCCTCCGCGACCTCGCCACCATGCAGCCGGGGGACCTCATCGTCACCGAAACACCCGCCACGGCACCCGCCGTCCTCAGCGTCGGAGGCGAGCGCAAGTTCCTGGCAGAGCTGGGCCAACTCAAACGCCACAGAGCCCTCCGCGTCATCAGGCCCATGACCGCCACCGAGCGATCAAGGCCCGTCGCCCCGAGCTCCGCCTGAACACTTCGGGCCCGGCTCACCCGCCAAACCACCCCCACCGGCTCCCGCCGCCCCCTTCCGCCGCCCGGACGTTTGTTTGCACTCTGGTCCAGACTTTGGTTTGACCCTCACCAAGCGGCCTTTCTACACTCCATGATGCGGCGGGTGAGCGTTCACCCGGTCGAGTTGGGAGTTGCATCGCATGCAGACGGTCTCTCGACATGCCTGCTAGTCGTCCCGAAGTCGGAGCGGCTGGTGCGATCGGCGTCCATGGGGGTCATCCCATGGCCTAGATCGTTGTTCAGTAGGCTCCGCCGCCGCGAACACCCCTCTGTGGGGTTTTGCGAAGTCGCAGCAGTTCGGGTGTGGCCCTGCCGCACCCCGTGGAGCCAAGCGTGAACACCGCCGAGATGATGCGGATTCTGGATTCGATCGCCCGCGATCGCAACATTGATCGTTCGCTGCTCATCCAGGACCTTGAGCAGGCGATGGTCTCCGCTGCACGCCGCCATTTCAACACGCTTGATGTCGAAGAATTCAAGTGCGCGATCGATCCCATGTCCGGCGAGATCTCCCTCACACGCCACGGCGAGGAGATGCCCTTCACCGCTGAAGAGTTCGGCAGAATCGCTGCACAGACCTTCAAGCAGGTCATGATCCAACGCTTCCGCGAAGACGAACGCGACAGCATCCTCGGCGAATTCTCCAAGCGCGTCGGCGAGATCGTCAACGGCGTCGCTCAACGCTACGAAGGCGGCGCGCTCGTCGTCACCATCGATCGCGCCGAGGCATTCATGCCCCGCAGCGAGCAAATCCCCGGCGAGTACTTCGAAGCAGGCGAACGCGTCCGCTGCTTCATCCTCGACGTCCGCGAGGCAGGCCACCAGGTCAAGATCGTCCTGAGCCGTTCCCACCCGGACTTCATCAAGCGACTCTTCGAGGTCGAAGTCCCCGAGGTCGCCGAACGCGTCATCGAGGTCAAGGCCATGGCCCGCGAGGCCGGCCATCGAACCAAGATCGCCGTCAGTTCCATCGACAACAAGGTCGACGCCGTCGGCGCCTGCGTCGGCGTCCGCGGCAGCCGCATCAAGAACATCGTCGACGAGC
>CAZSBR010000080.1:7643-10729 GCA_964605165.1 uncultured Phycisphaeraceae bacterium | reverse complement strand
CCTTCTTGGACGGGCCGTCCTGAGTCGGCTGGGTGGCGGTGGCCGCATGCACGGTGGTCATGAGGCCTTCTTCGAGCCCGAACTCATCGTTGATGACCTTGGCCACGGGCGCGAGGCAGTTGGTGGTGCAGCTTGCGTTGGACACAATGGTGTCGGCTGCGGGGTCATACTGCTCGTGGTTGACCTTGAAGGCCATGGTCTTGACGGTGTCCGGGCTCTTGGTTGGCGCGCTGATCAGGACGCGCTTGCAGCCGTTGTTGTCGATGTGCTTGTGAGCACCCTCGTGGTCGGTGAAGATGCCCGTGGACTCCAGCACGTAATCGACGCCCCAGTCGCCCCATGGAAGGTTGGTGGGATCCCGCTCGGCCTTGGTCTGCGTGGTCTTGCCGTTGACTGTGAAGGACGTCTCGCTCGGCGCCTCAACCTTGGCAAGCTCGCCGTTGATGCGGAATCGACCGTGCATCGTGTCGTAGCTCAGCAGGTAGGCGAGGTTGTCCGAGGGCACAAGGTCGTTGACAGCAACGACCTCGATGTTGGGGTCCTGAGCAGCGATGCGGTAGACGAGTCGTCCGATCCGGCCAAAGCCGTTGATGCCAATACGCAGTGCCATGCGGGGGTTCCTTTCAGGCCTCGGCGTGCGAAGGGTTCCGAGACGTGCGAAATCGTATGCGCACCGCCACGGGAGCATCTCGTGCGTCCCGTGGTCAACCGCATCGAACAGGCATTGAACACAGCTTGGGCGATGCCCTGGCGCTAGCGCGGCTCGCGTCGCCGGCCACGATCCTCGCTCTGGCTTGCCCTCAGCCTCAGCACGACCTCCTCGAGCGAAGCATCAAGACGCTGATCGCGGCGGCTCGTCTCACGCTCCAAGGCTTGCCGCTGATCGGCAAGCTGCGCTTCGAGCTGCTCGAACTCGAAGTGCCGCATCGCCAGCTTGGCATCGAGCTCGCGGCCCATGGCCTGGCGAAATGCCTGCCTCGCTTCCGCAAACGCGTCGCTCGACTCTCCGCCCTCGATGAAGGCCTGGCGAAGACGTCTGCCCGCGTCGAACAGGCCGGCACCGGCCTTGAACTCCTCGAGCGCCAGCTCGCCCCAGCGAGGGTCTGCGTCCTGAGCGCGGAGAACCTTGATCGCGCGGGGGGCAAGCGTCCGTCCGAGCAGACGCTCGGCCATCGGGCCGGGGTTGTCGGTGAGGCGCTGTGAAGCGGCAGGTGCATGCTCACGGAGGAAATCCAGCACGCGCGTGCGATCTTCCTCAGCGAGTTCCGACCACGGCCTGTTCCACCGGTCGTCCACCTGATCTGGCTGCCGCGAACCGTCCATCGATTCGAGACCGGGCAAAGCGTCGCCGGCTTGTCTCCTTCGGAGGCGGTCGGCAAGGCGGCCATCAAACACCCGGCCCTCGGCGCCGCGGCCGGTGGCATTGGGTGGGCGATCAACCAACTCGCTCAACTCTTCACGGGAAACTGCCTCGCCATCCTGCAAGCGCTGGCGAGCTTGCTGGAGCAGCTCAAGTCGGCGCTCGGTGTCGCGGATGGCGCGGTCGATCAGTGCTTCCGCGCGCTCGGCTGCCACCGGTGCATCGGGGTCACTCTGGCCCGATGCGGGTGCCTGCATGGACACCATCAGCACCGAGAGGAGCACAACGAGCAGGGCAGGGCGTGGTGTGGGGACGGTCATCGGTGGCTCCGAGGCGATCACGGGGCGTGGCTCGCTTCTCAGCGTGTTCCGAGGTGTCATATGGAATCCACCTCTTCGAGCCAAGTCGTATCCGGCTCGATGGACACATCGAAGGTAGCGGCTTGATCGGCGAGGTCGCGGAAGTCAGCGGTCACATCGAGCGAGAGTGATGCGGTCACCACCTCGAACAACTCGGCCTCGGCTTGCAGCGAGTCGGTCGCGGTCACCACAACGTAATCGTTGGGCGGAGGCGAGGTCATGCTCACAAGTGCCGGCAAGCCCACGAGAGCGACCGCTGCTGCAGCGGCGAGGCCTCCAACAAGCCAGGGCATGGTCAGCCAGTTTGGCAGACGCAGGGGCTGATCCACGCGATTGGGCTTTGCCGGCAGTGCAGAGGGCGTCCGGAGAAGCACGCGCTGTTCGATACCCTCGGGCATGGTCGCCGCATCTTCAGCCGCGAGTGCATCAAGGCGGCACTCAAGATCGTCGCGGGTCGTGTCATGTCGTTGGTCGCGGCTGGTCATGGCTGGCTGATCCGTTGCGTTGCTTCGGTCTCTTTGGGTGCGTGGGCCGAGGCTTGAGTGGTCAGGAGTGTTCTCAGTTTGGCGAGCGCTCGATGGTGACGGGCCAGAAGCGTGCCGACGGGTTCATCGAGTGTGGCTGCAATCTGTTTGAAGCTCATCTGCCCGTGATGGCGGAGCTCGATGATCTCTCGGTCACGATCGGAGAGCGAATCGAGATGCGTGCGGAGTGCTGCGATTTCTTCACGGCTGTAAGGCGTGTCCGGCGGTTCGCGGGCTGGGGTGCGGTCGATCGATTCGATGTGATCGGTCGCGGGCGAGCGCTTGGCCCGGCGGATCTGGTCGCGGATCCTGTTGATGGCGATCCGGAAAAGCCAGGCCTCAAACTGCCCCTGCTCCGTGTATTTGCCGCTGCTGAGCTTGATGGCGACGGTTGCGAACACGGACTGCACGACCTCCTCTGCGGTGTCCCGGCTGCGGAGCCGGCTGAACGCCAGTGCGTACAGCCTCCGCGTGTAGGTTTCGACCAGCACCCGCCAGGCGGACTCATCACCAGAGATCGCGCGTGCGAGCGTTTGGGGATCGAGTGCCCCAAACGACTCCTCCGCGAGGGAGGCAGCCCGCCCACGGCCGAGTGCTGGACCCGACGGCACGTCTTGCTCGGATCGGGCCATCATGTGCACAACGCCCGTCCGTGGCCGGGATTGCAAGTTTGAGGCGATGGTGCTGCGCAACGGGCCACGGTGGAGCTATCGGTCCATTCCGCGGCGGGGATCCACCGCGCGGTGGACGGTTGCCCGCTAGTCTGGAGATCGGTGTGCCTCAAGGGCAAACATCCTGCCAGCGGGGGGCGTAGCGGGGTTCAGGGCCACGGTCGCCGATGGG
>CAZSBR010000080.1:0-7543 GCA_964605165.1 uncultured Phycisphaeraceae bacterium | reverse complement strand
GGGGTTCGGGTGGGCGAAATCGCCGATGAGCAACTCTTTGAAGCCCACCGTAACGGCGACGAGAACGCGCTGCGGACGCTGATCGAGCGGCATCAGCAGGATCTCTTCCGCTTCCTGTTCCGGCTCTCGGGCGACCGCCAGATCGCTGAGGATGCCTTTCAGGAGGCCTTCTTGCAGGTTCACCTGTCGGCGGACCGCTTTGACGTCACGCGCCGATTTCGACCATGGTTGTTCACGATTGCAGCGAACAAGGCCCGGGACCTGCTTCGTAAGAAGGTCCGTCGGTCGGAACTGCCTCTCTCGGCACCGGCAGGCGGCGAAGACGGCAGGGTCACCTTCGCGGACCTCATGGCGCTCGATGAGCCCGGGCCCGAGGCGGCGCTGTCGGATGAGGAGCGGGACCGGACTGTTCAGCGAGCGATCGAGCGTCTTCCGTGGTCGCTCCGGGAGATTCTGTTGTTGGCCTACTTCCAAAGGCTCAGTTACGCCCAGATCGCCGAGGACCTTGGCATTCCTTTGGGAACTGTGAAGTCCAGATTGCACGCGGCTGTGGCTGGCTTTGCCAAGCACTGGCATGCGATCCAGCGAGAGCAGGCCGGCTCAGTTCGAGGGCACTCAGCAGACACGGGGGATGATTCGTGACGACACCTCGTATGACGCCATCAGATGCACGCCAGGTCGAGCAGCCCGCGTTGGATGACCTCTTGTGCGAGTTGCGGGAAGCGTTCGATGCCGCGCACGGGCAAGCCGCGGCGAATGGCCCTGTCGGCCGTCTTGAGACGCTCATGAGCGGCCTGGAGTTGCCTGCACACCACGAACTGAGTGCGAGCGATGCAGCCTCGCTTGTAGATGTGACGCTGCTGCGAGTCCGCCGGAGCGACGGCGTGACCGACACGCTCAGTTCGCGCCAGGGCGAGGTAGTCGACGCGTGTGTGGCTGCTGGCTTTGAGCTTGATCGCGTGCCGAGGTCGCTTCGCCGCGAAGCCGGACCGCTTCTCAAGATGGGGCGACACCTCACGCAGGGTGGCCCTGCGGCACCGGATGGTCTGGTCGAGCGCACGCTCGGCACCATTGCAGCAGCCGATCAATTCCCCGAGCCGCTGCCGCTGAGCACGGGCTCGCGCTGGCGTATGGCCGATCTCGTGTCCGTAGCCGCCATGCTCGTGCTGGCCTTCTCGATTGGCTGGCCGGCGGTCGATGCCTGGAGAGCGGCTGCCATGCGGGCTGACTGTGCGTCCAACCTGCGCGCCGTTGCTTCGGCGGTGGGGCTCTACGGCGGTGACTACCGCGAGCAACTGCCGGCGGCGACGGCGGGCTTCGGCGGTGGGCAGACGTGGTGGAACGTCGGCCGGGGCGCCGAGCAGTCCAATTCCGCCAATCTCTTCACGCTCACCAGGGCCGGTTACGCGCCAATCGACAAGCTTGCCTGCAGCGGGAATGACCACGCGGTGACGGATGCCCACGAGGTCGCAGAAGACGATTGGCGATCCTTTGACGATGTGAGCTACAGCTACCGCATCATCACGCGTTCTAGAAACCCGAGGCTCGGATCAGATGTTCGGTTCGTGGTCTTGGCGGACCGATCGCCGGTGGTCGTCAGAGCCGCCCGCGGTGAAGCCGTGCTCCCTCGCGAGAGCAGTCTGAACCACGGCGGCCGGGGCCAGCAGGTGCTCTGGTCGGATGGCTCGGTGGAATGGGCCTCGGGGCCGGTTCTCCCGTCGGGGGACCACATCTTCCTGCCGCAGCCCGTGGAAGCCGTGATTGACGCCATCGAGCGGTTTGGCAGCGTCGAGCCCCTGCGGGGGACGGAACTGCCGGCTCGGGAGACGGATAACTTCCTGGGGCCCTGAAGCCGGGTGTCCTCTCCAGCCGCGAGCCCCCCCCGGCGAAGGTCCAAAGCGTATCTGCCGCTCGTTGGTCCGCCGCAGCCTTGCGGCCTAACATCCCCGCTCGCGGAAGACCGCGCCTTTCACGACGGAGTGGCACGATGCCGAAGAACAAGATCCACAAGGGCCTGCTCAAGCGGGTTCGCATCAGCAAGACGGGCAAGGCCAGACACCGGTCCGCCTTCCACAAGCACCTGAGCTCGCACAAGAGCGGCAAGCGTCTTCGCCAGCTCCGCAAGGATCGATTCCTTGCGAACTCGGATGCCAAGCGTCTCGAGAAGCTGCTCTTCCGCCGCCTTCGCGGTCGGACGCAGCCCCTCACCGCTCGCAAGCGCTCGCCCAACCCGGCCGAGCGCCGCGCGATGCAGGCCGAGAAGCGCGCAGCTGCCGAGGCTGCGAGCAACTGATCATCGCCCTGATTCCTTCGGGCAAGTGCGTCTGACGCCACGACCCGTCCAAACAACTCGAAGCGCGCCGGGATCATCAAGTCAGCCCATGCGAGGCTGCTCCGGCGGGTACGAAGGAGATTCGATATGCCCCGCGTACGCAAGGGCGCTGCCCGCAACCAAGCCAAGAAGCGCATCTTCCGCCAGGCCCGTGGCTACTACGGCGCCCGCAAGAACCACTACTACCTCGCGCGTGACGCTGTCCGCCGTGCCGGCGTGTACGCCTATGCACACCGCAGGCTGCGAAAGCGGGAGTTCCGTGCACTCTGGATCACCCGTATCACCGCAGCGTGCCGCATGCGTGGCACACGCTACAGCCTCTTCATCAACGGCCTCAAGCTCGCCGGCATCGCACTGAACCGCAAGATGCTCAGCCAGATCGCCATCGAGGATCCCAAGCTCTTCGATCAGCTTGTCGACACCGCGGTGAAGGCCTCGAAGGCGCAGCCCGCAGCGGCGTGATCCTTCGCCTCCTTCCGATTGTCGGATGAATCCATCTCAGCACCTTCGCACCCGGCCTTACGATGGGCCGGGTGTTTCTTTTGGGCGTGGCCAACTGGTTGGCGACCGCTGCTGTGATTGGAGCTTGCGATGAGCGGATGGTGGGTCGCTGATTTCTGGGAACGCAGTCCGGTGCTCATGATTTCATGGGCCGCTTGGGTCATCATCAGCATCACGCTCCATGAACTTGCCCACGGCTGGGCCGCCATCCGCCGCGGCGACCGCACGCCCATTGAACTGGGCCGAATGACGTACAACCCACTCGTCCACATGGGCGGCATGAGCCTGCTCGCCTTTGCCCTCATCGGCATCGCGTGGGGTTCCATGCCGGTCAATCCTTCGCGCCTCAGGGGTCGACACGCAGAGGCCTACGTCGCCGCAGCAGGTCCGGCGATGAACCTGCTGATCGCAATGGCGTGCGTCGTGCTCTTTGCCGGCTGGAACGTGCTCATCGCTTCACCCATGGGGGCGAGCATTCCAGATCACGTGCGAGGCAATGTGCAGGACGTGTTCTGGGCGGGGGCGCTGCTCAACGTCGTGCTGATTCTCTTCAACCTGATCCCGATCCCGCCGCTGGATGGCTCGCGGATCGTGGCCGACTTCTCGCCCGGCTATGCCCGGCTCTTTGACGGCCCTCAGGGCCAATACCTCGGCCTTGGACTCTTCATCGCGATGTGGCTGTTTGGCTTTGGAATGCTCTTCACACTCGCAGCCACGATCGTTCGTTCGGCGGTCGCTGTGCTCATGCTTCCCTTTGTATGACGGCACGGATGAGGCCGTTACGACAGGGCATGGTTCGATCTCAAAGGCTTCGCCCAGCGGTGTCCCGCTGGGCGAGCCGGCCCGCTGCCTGAGCACACGCATCAGGCGTTGGGCAGAGGGTGGGGATGATCACCCTTGCGTTCTCTCTCACATCCCTGACTCGGTGTCAATGGCGGCGGCGTCCGGCTGCGAGCACGCCCGAGATGCCCAGCAGGGCCGCGCTCGCGGGCGATGGAATCAGTTGAATGGCCCCGGATGCCTGCCCGGCATTGCGATTCGTGATCGCGCCGCTGAACTCCCAGGTGTAGGTGTGGCCGGCAAAGACATCGAAGCGTGCTTCACCGGATGCGGCCCCGAGATCCAGATCCTGTTCCAGAAGCAAGACGCTGTTGGTCACATCAAAGAGTGCGATTCGTGCCGCCGCCTCGGTGACGGTGAGACCTGAGAAATCCCAACTCACCAGTGCCTGTCCATCCTCTGTGACGCCGAACGCGTGCGCGAGATCGAGCGAAACGAGGCCATCCGGCGCTGTAGCGAGGAAGAACCCGTTGGCCGAAGTCTCGTCGAAGGAGGCCGATGCCGCCGAGATTTTGCCGGTGCCGCCGGCGATCTCTGCCTGCGCCGTCCGCCCAGGCGTATCGAGACCAAGCGTGCCCTGGATCAGAGAACCACCGGGCCCACTCGCTGTGAGTGTGCCCTCGATGGTGAGCCAGGTGAACTCTGGCGTGGTGGCCAGAACGGTCGAAGTGTTCGCTGCGATTGCAGCGACGAGAAAAAGGTGCTGGGTGCGTGTCATGGTGACATTTCCTTTCATGCAGGGTCGGCTGACGGCGCGCAGTGATCGCGCCTCTGATCAGCGGTCAGAGAAGCCGGGCGTTCAAGCCCGATGTATTTCCAGCGCTGTGAAGTGACCCGCGCTGTGCGCCAGTTGAAGGTGCAAAGATGCCGCGGGCATGGGCCGAGCTTGGGCTGGCCTCAAGGTTTCAAAGCAGGGCTGGATCGAGGAGCCTCAACCACAGCCAGAAACGCTGAGTGAGGCTTGGCTGACATGTTGTTGGGGTGAGCCCGGAACGGCGAACGATGACATCGATTCACCCATCAGCAGACTGACGAGTGAGAGAGTCCCTTGCCAAGCCGCGAATGCTCGTTAGCACATCGTGCTATGCCTGCGTTTCACAAGCTCCACGCATTTCGCGGATTCGCCGCCCGGGCGACGCATTCGTCGACAGCAGGGCATGAAGCCGCGGGCGGGATGGAGCGAGGTGAACGCCATTGCGGAGAGACAATACTTCGCGTTCAGCGTGTGTCAAGCGCAGATGCGCAAAGATATCGCAAAGCTGGCTTGAGACCGAAGACGCTGCGCGCATTTAGCCGTCGTTGCGGCGCTCGGTGAGCTCGAAGTTGTAGGTCTTGCGGAGTTCGTCGTAAGCAAAGGGCGTCGCGAGCACGTCGGTCTCGCGGATGTCGTCCTGCACGCCGCGCTGCACAGCCTGATCGCGAAGCTGCCTGAACGACTCCACGGTCAGCGGCGACAACCCGATGACTCGGACGAGCAGAAGCGAGCGAGCTCGCTCTGCAGCAACGCTCAGTGTGCGCTGCTCCGCCGGGACATCACCCATCGGAGCGATGGGATCCAGTTCCGACGCCTTGGCACGCACCGCGTCGCGAACCTCTTCCGCGTCGTAGATGGCCCTTCGGTTGCCCACGCGAACCTGCGAGGCTCCGAACTGCACATCACGCTGGATCTGCGGCCGCTCGCCTTCTTCGGTGATCTCGGGCGGGAAGAGCACATCGATGGCGGCATCGAGGCCTTGCTCTGCAGCGATTGCTTCGAGCGTGGGCTGTTGCGCGAGCAGGAAGGCGTACGCCTGGGCTGTGCGCCAGTCGTCGCGAACCCGCTGAGGGTCGATCAGTTCGCCGATGGCCTCTGGAACACCCGCCGCGGCAGCGTCTGTGACCGTGAGGATGTATCTGTTGCCCAGTGCGTCCTCGACGCGCGTATCCGTGAAGGGCACACCGACCTGAATGGCGCGATCGATCTCGGGCTCAAGCTCCTTGACGGACAATGCCAGAGCGAACACCGGCAGGGCTGGCGAGCCCGCGTCGGTGGTCCGGATGGCTGCCCGCCCGATGCCCTCGAGCTCGGTGAGCTTGCGAGCATCAAGCCACTGTGCATCACGACGCACCACGCGGGGCGTCGGGAATGAGGGCATGTCCTCCTTGGTGCGGACAGCCTGGGCCGCGTTCTGTGCGATCTCGAAGAGGTCAGGCGTCTGCCAGTCCGCGGGAAGAACCCGATACCCGCCGTCACTCTCGAGCGTGCGCGTCAGGCTGCCGATCTGGGCCTGGATGGCAGACTCGGCGGTGTCCAGCAGCGTGCGCACGCGGGCATTGCGGAGGTCGTTCTCGACCCTCGAGCGTTCAAGGGCGAGTTCGCCGGGATACCGCGAGCGATCGGCCTGATGCGCCTTGGCGATGTCGAGGACGTTGATGTTCACCGCATCGGCGATTGCCTGACGGTTGAGTTCGATCCACTGAAGCTTGACGCGGTCGGGCAGCCTGTAGCCGAAGCCGAGGCCCTCCTCGCCAGGCTCAAGCTCGCGGTACTTCTCGAAGTGCGCCTGCACCTGCTCCTCGGTGGGGTTGAGCATGGGGTCGGCGAGGTCATCGGCGCGAATCGGGACGACGTCCGCGACGACCACATCCGTATAGAACGCAGCGACCCGCTGGGCTTCGACAGCCGACATGCGGAGTGAACCGAGGTACGAAGCCTGAAGCCGCTGCACACCCCGGAGCTTGGCCAGCGCCTGATCGACCTCCGTCGGCAGCATGCGTGATCGGCTGGCCACTTCCTGGCGGATGCGGAGGAGCTGGGCCCGCTGTTCGCGGTACTGCTCCTGGCCTTCGGGGCTTTCGAACTGCTGCTGGGCGATCTGCATGGCGAGCGCCGGGTTACCGAACTGCGCCATATTGCGGGCCTGGTAGGCAAGCACGAGCTGGGTCTGTGCCAGCTCATCGAGGAAGCCAAGGCCGTGCTCTTCCCCGCCGATGAAGCCCGCCCGATCCGCAGCCTCGGTGAGCAGCAGCCAGTGCTCGCCCTTGTTCTCGCGGTCCACGAGGGTGCTGACGAGCGGCACGATCTGGCCCTGCATCGGAATGCGGGCGATCTGTTCGAGCACAGCGACCTCGCGCTCCGCAAGGCCGAGCTCGCTGGACTTGATCTCGCGGCCGTCGAGGATGGCCACGGGCCGATCGCCGACGCGGCTGCCAATCTGCTGAATCGCCTGCGGGAGGGTGAAGGCGATCATGAGCAGCACGCCGCCGATCACCAGGATGATCGTGTTGTACTTGCGAAGGAACTTGAGCACGCTGAGCCCTCACCGAGAAACCACGGGGTACAACCGACGCGCTGGCAGGCCCGCAGCAACGCTCGCCAACACGAGCGTCCGCGTGCCAGCCCGATGACACATCAGCGGTAGAACTCGATGATGAGGTTCGTGTTGACCTCAAACGGGATCTGGTCCGCGGTCGGCAGAGCGACGACCCGGGCCGAGAGCTCCGAGGGGTTGAACTCGATCCAGCCGGGCACTTCGTGCCCCGCCATGGTCTCCATCGTCTCCCGTAGGACCTTCTGGATCTTGGTCTTGAAGGTGATGACATCGCCCGGGTTCACCTGGTAGGAGGGGCGGTCGACCTTGCTGCCGTTGACCAGCACATGGCCGTGGGCGACAACCTGGCGAGCAGCCCAGATGGTGCGCACAACACCGGTGCGACGGACGAGGTTGTCAAGGCGGCGGTCGAGGAGTTGCAGGAGCAATTCGCCCGTGTTGCCGCGGAGGTTCGTCGCGCGGTCAAGCGCAGCCCGGAACTGCTTCTCGCTGACGTGGTAGTGGAAGCGGAGCTTCTGCTTCTCATTGAGGCGCAGGCCGTAGTCCCGCAGCCTGCGAC
>CAZSBR010000079.1:2656-10910 GCA_964605165.1 uncultured Phycisphaeraceae bacterium | reverse complement strand
GAGGCTCGGCGCCGGACGTGGCGAACGGAGCTTGATCGTCGCTCGCGGTTCAATTGCAGCGGGCGCCGAACGAGCCGAGGCAGCGGGCGCCATGGCACCACGCTGAGGCGTCTGCGACCTCAGGGAACGCAGGACGCTCGGGTGAACGTGCGTGCGCACGCCCCCGGTGTAGTTGCGCTCACGCAGCCAGGCCTGGCGTCCCCTCTCCAAAGTGGGGAAGGACTCTTCGTCGAGTTCGACCCAGGGGCTGAGGGCGATGGTCTGCGTTCCGACCCGAATGAACGCGAGCGGGGCGTGCCGGTCACTCTCGCCGTAGCGGCTCGGACCCGGCTCTCCCCAGGCGACCGGATGGCGGACGGTGTTGTCGAAGGTCTCTCCGATCCAGAGCCTGCCGTTGAAGCCCGGGCGCCGGCTGTCGTCGGCGCGATTCGGGGGGTAGAGCGGCGGCGTTGCCAGCAGCCGGCTGTCGTTGCCGGACTGACGGTCGAAGACGACCGGCCCTTCGATATGGTGCTGGGCCTGGGCGGAAGCGGCGGTGAGGCCCACGAGCAGGCCCACGAACAAACCGATGGCGGCGTGCATGTCTGATCTCTCGCTTTCTCGGGCGTCGGCGGCGGAACTGCCTGCCCTGCCATTCACTATGGGCCGGGGCCAGTCAAATGCCAGCCTGCACCCTCGACCGGTCCCCGCGGAGGGCGGTCTGCAGGGCCGGGCATGAGTTCTCGGACGTCAACGAGAGCGAGAGAGCGTCATGGGTGGAGGGCCGACGGTTCGACCCGCGGTCAGCGCGGGGATGTCCGCTGCTCGTGCACCGCGGCTTCGTAGGCACCGAGGACGGCAGCGACGTGCGCACTGGCGCGGTGATGCCGCGCGATATAGCCCTGCGCTGCCTTGGCAAGTGTGGCCCGCTCGACGGGCGACGAGAGAAGCGACGACAGACAACGCTTCCATTCTTCAAGCGATGACTGCTCGACCAGTCGAACCTCGTCACCAGAATTGAGATACCTGACCATGGGATCGCGGGACGCGATCACGCTTACACCCTGAGCCATGGCATCAAGTGTGATGCTCCGATGCTCGCCGAGCGCCTCGGGCAGCATGAGCAGATCGCACTTGAGCACGAGATCTCGATGCGACTCGATGGTGTCGACAAGCGAGAGCCGATCAACCACACCCAGTCCGGTGGCGCGTGACCAGAGATCGGTGCGGCGGGCGGTGCGGGCATCCACGAAGTAGCGGAGATCTGGGAAGTCCTTGATGAGTTCCGCGGCAGCCTGGAATGCCATGGTCACCGCTGCGCGATCCATGCCCGATGCACAGAGCACAAGGGAGGTCGGAGAGGCGGAACTCTCGACCGCCTCGCGCCTCGCGTAGACACCCCACGGGGTTACTCGCACATCGCCGGCCTGTCCGCGGTCGGGCAGTTCGTCGAGCAGCGCCGAGTCCGGCGCGCAGACACTCAATCGCCGCTGGCTGGCGATCAAGGGGCGCACGCGTCTGGCAAGCCCACTGCGCCAGAACTCGAGCATGACCCATGCGTCGAGCTGTCGAGCGATCTCCAGCGAGATGTCCCACGCGGCGCCTCCGAAGACGTGGACGACGTCGATGGACCGATCGTTCGCGGGGAGCCTCGCGTTGAGTTGCTTGAGCAATGCTCTCGCACGGGCCGGAGTTGATCCGGGCAGGCCCCTGGGTGCGTACTCGATGGGTTCGCCGAGAACCGCCGCGCCGAGTTGTCCGGGGGCATCAAGGTCGCTGCCAAAGGGCACGGCCCGGAGAATGCGCACGCCCTCATCGGCCAGCCCGACAGCCAGCCGCATCATGAGCGGTGCTTCCCGCAGAGCAAAGCCCTCATCGGCGATCAGGAGTACGCGCACAGCGGGTTCATCCCACGCTCAGGCGGGCGGGCGCCGTTGGGAGGTTCGCGCTCAAGCGGTCCCCGCTACGGCGGTCGGCGCCTTGATGAAATCAAGATCCGGGAATGGCGTTGCCACATCGGCAACAGCCTCGGTCCGCCACACACCGACCCAGTGGCCGTCCTTGACCTCGACAAGCGTGTAATCGCCCGCTGGTCCGGGCTGCGGCTTGAGATCGCTCGGAGCATCGTGCCATGGCCACCAGGGGCGGATGCCGTTCTCCGCGCCGGGAAGCTTGCGGAACTCGTCCTCGTTGTCCACCACTTCCTTGATGGTGACGAGACGATCGGAGCGTTCTCTCAGCTTGGGGATGCTTGCGAGCAGTCCACGGGTGTACGGGTGCGTCGGGTTATCGAAGAGGTCGTAGACGGTTGCATATTCGACGACACGGCCCGCGTACATGACGCAGACGACATCGGCATTCTCGGCCACGACGCCGAGGTCGTGGGTGATGAGCATGACCGCCATGCCACGCGAGGACTTGAGTTCCTCGAGGAGTTCGAGAATCTGGGCCTGGATGGTGACGTCGAGCGCGGTTGTGGGCTCGTCGGCCAGCAGAAGCCGGGGCTGGCAGGCCAGTGCCATGGCGATCATGACGCGCTGCCGCATACCGCCGGAGAACTGGTGGGGGTACGCCTTGATGCGTTGATGCGGATCGGGAATACCCACGGACTCCATGGCCTCGATCGCCACGTCGTACGCCTGCTTGTTCGACATATCGCGATGGAGTTGAATGGCCTCGGTGATCTGGTCGCCCACCGTGTAGACGGGATTGAGGCTCGTCATGGGCTCCTGGAAGATCATCGCGATGTCGTTGCCGCGGATGTCCCGCATCTGCCGGGCGTTGAGCTTGGTGAGATCGACGGGCCCGGTGGCGGAGTCAAACCAGATCGAGCCGCGATCGATGCGGCCGGGCGGCGTGGGCACGAGTCGGAGCATGCTCATGGCGCTGACGCTCTTGCCACAGCCGGATTCACCGACGACGGCGAGGGTCTGCCGCGGATAGATCGCCATGCGCACGCCATCGACCGCTTGCACGCGGGGCCCCCTGCCGTTGTCGAAGGAGACGGCGAGGTCATCGACGCGGACGATGGGCTTGCCCTCGCCGCCGACGCTCTGCGGGCCAGATGGTGTGATGGGCGTGCCTTGACTCATGCGGGTCTCCTGACAGGGCCGAACAGATGCCGATGCCGGCGATGACAGTAAGCAAGGCTATCGCCGAGCCCGCTTGGGGTCGAACGCCTCGCGAAGGCCTTCACCCACGAAGTTGAGGGCCAGCAGCGTGATGCCCAGCAACAGACAGGGGAAGACCAGCAGCCACCAGTGGCTCTTGTAGGTGTTGATCTCGCTCAGCCCATCGGCTGCGAGGTTGCCCCAGCTTGGCAGCGGGGGCTGAACACCGATGCCCAGGAAGCTCAGGAAGCTCTCCTGGAGCATGGCCTGAGGCACGGTGAGCGTCGCATAGACGATGATCGGGCCGAGCAGGTTGGGCAAGAGGTGCTTGATGAAGATGCGGGGCACACCCGCGCCCGACGCGCGTGCGGCCTCGACAAAGGGCTGGCTCTTGAGGCTCAGCACCTGCCCACGGATGACGCGGGCCATGGTCAGCCAGCTTACGCCGCCGATGGCGACCAGCAGCGTGACAAGGTCCAGCGTGGTCCGCTGGGTATCGCTCAGGACAAGGCCCTTGGCGACGCGGTCGTCGATGAAGCCGTCGACTGCGACCGCGAGCAGCACGACGAGGAGGATGTAGGGAAGGCCGTAGAGGATGTCGACGATGCGCATCATCACCGCATCGACCTTGCCGCCGAGATAGCCGGATATCGAGCCGTAGACGGTGCCTATGAAGACGCTGAGAAGCGCAGCGGAGATGCCCACGCCAATGGAGATCCCGCCGCCCGCGAGGACACGCACCCAGAGACTTCGTCCGAGCACGTCTGTGCCGAGGAGCCAGCGTGGCCAGTGGTCACGCATTGCCGCAGCAGCGGGTCCCTCCGTCTGATCGATGACCGCTGTTGGGGGCAGGTCGGATTCTCGCGCGATCTCGGCGAGGACTTCGGGCTCGACGAGGGCGTTGAGGGCTCGTTGCTGGCGCTCATCCTGCGTCCACCACATGGGGGCGATGCGGCCCGCGCGGGGCGTGCCGTCGTTGTACCGCGGGATGCCATCGACCTCGGAGAGTGTCCAGGGCAGCGTAAGCACGCAGGCTGCGAACATGAGGATGAGCACGCCGCCGCCCAGCACGCCCGCGAGGCTACGGGTGAGCGGGTTATCCCGCTCGATGCGTGGGGCCATGATGGCAGGAATGGTCCTGCCCTGGTCTGGAGCTTTGTGATCGGCTGGGGGCTGCTGGGCCATGGAAACAGACGATACAGCGAGAGCCGCGGACGTGCAGAGGCCAAAGAATCAGGGCGGCCGGATTCGAACCGACGACCTGCTGCTCCCAAAGCAGCCGCTCTACCAAGCTGAGCTACGCCCTGCCTTGCACGCCCTGGCGGCGGAAGTGCTTGTCATGGTAGTGCGACCGGGACCTCCCGGAACAGGAGAATCTCCGGCTCATCGCCACGCTGGAGAACGCCCGAGCGATCGACGATCATCAGGAACCGGCGAGCAACCGTCGGCGTGAGCGGCACGTCGGTATTGAGTGTGTCCTCCTCCGAGTAGCCGTGGAGCAGGAGCCAGACCGCGTAGTAGTCGGACCCGACGCTGACCGTGTTGAGGACGCTGTTGACGATGGGAAGCTGCTGGTCGTAGTCCGCGATGGGCGCGCCCGTGACCGGATCGGTCACGACGCCATCGCCGGCAACGAGCGAGCCCGTGCCGTCGTCATACAGGGTTGACGCAACGCCCGGAACGGTGACCTCGACGCCGGCATCGAGGAGTTGGGTCATGCTCTGGACGAACGAGGGCTCGTTGACGCCGAGCAACTCACCGACTGATCGGATGCCGGGGCGCTCGGTGATTCCCAGTACCCCGTTCGCTGCGCCTCGGCCGATGTCGCCCGTGTCGTAGCCGGGTGGACCATCGCCCACGAGATCGTCGGATGGATCGAGGAAATCGACTTCGATGCCGTTGCCCGAGCCACCCGAGCTCGCTGGCGAGCGTGTGACGACCCGCTGACGATCGCGGTAGGCCTTGATGGTCGAGGCGATGTCGGTGCTCGCGTTGATGGGAGCAGGCCCAGCACGATCCCACCACCACATCTCGCCGGCGCCGCCGAGGTCCGCAGCGAGCACATCATCGATGCCGTCGGGCGGTGAGATCATGGGCAGCATGCGGAGTGTGTCGAGCGGCGCTGTGTTGATGTTGAGCTTGCCGAAGATGGGCCGGACGAGCGAACCCTCGTCGCGATTGGCAAAGGTGACGCTCTCGAGCAGGCGCTGCGCCGGCGGGATTCGGAGCCCCCAGGGGACATCGCCCGCTGCAGGATCAAGGATCGGTGAGTTGTACTGACCATCGCCGTTGCCATCGACGAAGGGCACGTACGCCTCGACGCGAAGCTGGCCCAGGAAGAGCGGAGCGTCGCCCGGAGCCGCCGTTGCTGCGACATCGACCCCCACTCCTTCATACAGCAGACCCAACTCAGCAAATGCAGCATCGGCATCACCGACCATGGCCATCGGCCCAGCAGCTGTCTCAAGACCCGTTGCGAAGGTGATGGCCTCGGAGAGGGTCATCCAGCGGTCATCGCTCAGGTCGGCGAGATCCGCGCCCGGATCGTGCATCGGGCCGATGCCCATGGGCAAGAGCAGGTCTGCGATGCGTGCAGCGGTGAGGGTCGAGAGACCATCGCTGGTCAGGCGGTGCTCGATCCGCGGGCCGACGATGGCGGTGATCAGTTCAGTCGCGCCGTCATACCGATCTGAGAATGGCTGGCGAATGCCCGGAAGGATCGTTGAAGTCGGGGTTGCTGCAGCGGTTTCTGTGAACCACTGGTCGAGGCTGTCGGCGGCGTAGTCCGAGCCCGTGAAGTCGGCCTTGTCGAAGGGATCGCCCGCGGTTGCCGTCGCCTGGTCGTCTTCCACGACGAGGTTGTTGAACAGCGTCGAGGCTTCTTCGACTGGTTCGAACGTCCAGGCCGGGAATGCACCGCGATACGTGCCGCTCTCAAACTCCGCGGCTTCGGGATCACCGGACCTACGGAGGGTCGCCCACTGCGCGATGGTGAAGCCGGAGTCGTCACCTGCGCCAACAGTGGTGGCGGTGGCGCCGGAGATCTGCTGGTTGCCGCCGGTGCGACGCACGTCAGCAAACACGCCCGGATCGGATGAGGGCACACGCAGCCTGTCCACGAGGATGTCGGTGGACGGGTCGTTGTTGGCGATGTCCTCGGTGACGGGCGTTGCGATCGACGGGCCGCCGGGGAGATTGAGCTGAGGCTTGGCGGCATACCACAGCCTCACGATGTCCGGATCCAGCGCGGTCCACTGACCGAGCAGATCGATGTACTGACCGACCGCGAGAGCGAGCGGCGTTGCCGATTGGCGGTCCTCGTCCACGGTGCCCGCATTGAAGGTGCCCATGGGCCACATGAGCGTGGCGTTTGGCCCGAACTGTGCCTGTGCCCAGGCGTCGAGCGTTGTTGCTGCAGCGGCGCCGCCCTTGCTCTTGATAGAGCCGAGCACATCGTCGGGTGCCTGCATCGTGCAATAGAACACGATGGACTCACCCGCTGGGATCGTCACGACGGTGGGCGCGTTCTGCGGCACATCGAGCGCATGCTGGGCAAGCCGGAAGTATAACTCGCCAAGCTGCAGGTAGTAGAACTCGCCGTTGCCGACGCCCGAGTCGCCAAGCTCGATGTCGACATCGAACGGGTTGGTCAGTTCGACCGCGACGACTTCCATGATCAGGTCGGAGTTGCCGGGATCGAAGTCGGTATCAAGATCCGGGATGAAGCTGCCCGGGGCTCCCGTGGGAGGGATAGACGTATCCGGCGGTTCTGTGTTGCCGCCGTTGGTCGCCGGCACATCTGCATAGACCGTGAATGCACCGGCCATGGTGATGAAGGGCTGGGCCTCGATGCCAAAGACGTTGACCACGCGTCCAAAGTCAGAACCTCCCTCGATGAGCACCGTCTCGTCCTGTGCCAAGCGAGGCGCACCAAGATCAAGCAGGTCGTAGGGCGTTCCCGGCTCCCGATTGCCGCCGCCAAGATCCGCCCGGCGTGACTCATCGACGAGCAGCGTGCGGCGGGTGGGCGTGTTGTCGGTGTCCACGATGTCCGTCATGTTGACAGCCATGTGCGCAGCGACACGCAGTGCAAACTCGGGGCCGTACGTGCGGTGCGTGCTGCCGCCGTAGGCAAGTGGTGCGAGCGCGGGATCGACCCAGGCATCGGGCAGGTCGGACCACGGCAGCAGGCTGTTGGCGTAGGTCTGGAAGAGTGCGTCGGTGTCGGCCGTGTTGTTGGTCGGCGAGAGGGCATCGACGAAGAGGAGGGTGTCGATGGGTGTCTTGAGATCGATCGGATCGAGCAGATCCCACGCCGCGGGCTGCGGATCTACGAACGCTGGCGTCGCTGGCAGGTCGGCACCGCGAAGAGGGCGGTAGCCGCTGAGCGTGGTCAGACGCCCACGAACATCCATAAGTGAGTGCGAGAGGAACTGGTCCGTCCGGCCGGCAGCATCGCCTCCCGACGCGACGAAGAAGCTCGACGTCTCACGCTGGCGGTTGGACCGCAGCGGGCCGAGTGTGGCTTCATCGTCGCCCGCTGCGTAGAGCCCCCGGCCGTGCATGGCCTTCTCCAGCCGCGAGGACTTGTCCGGGTTGTTGATACGGTGAAAGGTGAGCAGTTCTTCGAGCGAATCGAGGCCGAAGAGCGGCGAAGAGCGATAGAAGCCTGAGGCGCTGTCCCAAGAACCGCCCGCGAGCGGGTCGGTGTTGGCGATGAAACGGAAGTAATCAGAGCGGGTGATCGGCGAGGGGACGAACGACGGGTCGTCCGCGAAGAAGAACTCGCGGTTGACAGCGGTAAAGTCATCACCGACGGCCCGGAGCAGGCCCTCAAAGCCGGGGTTGGTGGCGCCGGTGCTCAGGATGTTGGGCACAACGCCATTGTCAATGGAAAGGCGCATCGCGTCGTAGGCACGGTCGCCGACCTCAAAGGCGACAGCCTCGGTGTAGGAGCCGTAGTTGTCGCTTGCCGAATCGAGTTGCTGGTAGCCGGTGTTGAACAAGGAGGCGTCGAGACCGTCGTTTCGAGCCTGATCGCTGAGCGTCAGAAGGCGGCGCACATCGATGTGCGAAGGGGTGGCACCGGCAGCTTCAAAGGCTGATGGCGCGAGCGTGCTGTCGGTCGCGGTGTTGACATTGACCTTGGAGGACAGATCGCGGAT
>CAZSBR010000079.1:0-2556 GCA_964605165.1 uncultured Phycisphaeraceae bacterium | reverse complement strand
CGATCACTCTGCCGCTGGACGGCGGCGCTGAGCTGCGCATCGGTCCTGCCGACCGTGACGTACACGATGGTGAGCACCGCGAGCAGCGACAGAATCGCCACGACGGTGACGAGGAACGAACCCCGGCGTGAAACCGCAAGACCGCGGCGGCTGGCCGGGCTGGTGTGCATGCCTGTGTTCATTGCTTCACGCTCCTTCATGCGCTGGCTGGTGTCGCCCACGCTTCCCCCCTTTGCCGTGATGCACAAGGCATCAACGGCGCATGTCTGTCTCCCCCGGCCGCCGCGATGGGCGGCTCTCGTCTACTGCTGTGGCACCTCGATGATGAACTGGGTGCTCTCGGTGATGGTCGGATCGAGCGCATCGCCAAAGCTCGCGGTGATCCGCAGGGCTGTGGGCCAGGGCCACTCCCGCGAAGGCGGGAACTCGGCCGACGGCGGCTGGTACGTCGGATCGCTGTAGCCGAAGTAGCTGAAGAGCTCTGTTGATGCCTGGTCAGCGGTGGGCAGATGAATCAGCTCATCCGGCACAACCTCGGTCACGGTCGCTCCCGTGCCCGAGCGGGTCGTCACCAAGAACGCCTCGTTGCCGTCGTTGTCGTTGTAGCGGTCGGCCAGGTCGTGCCACACGAGTGCGCCGTTGCCATCGACACGGCCGAAGGTCCACTCGACCCTGAACTCCGTGCAGCGGGGCAGCAGGATGTTGCCCGTGACGGCGATCTGGTCGGCGTAGTAGTACGCCGAGTCGCTGACGCTCGCAAAGGCGGTCTCGATGAGGTCCGGCGCGAGCGGCTCGGCCCGAACACGCTGGTTGGTCTGCGGGTCGCCTGTCAGGCCCGTTGAGTACGCGGGCAGGGCATCGCGCATCCACGCGTGCATGAAGGGCAGGTCACCCGGGTCGCCGGGCGTCCAGGGATCGAAGCTGCCATTGAGCAGGACGTTGGAAGCATCATCGGCAAGACCGACGGCTTCGACAGCGTCGCTGAGCAGCCGATCGTCGTTGCCGCCAACGATGGCGCGGGGATGACCGAGCGTGGACGTGTTGGCAGCGCCCGAGAGCGTACCGCCGACATCCATGACGATCGCGCGGATCTCTTCGAGGCTCGTGGTGGCGATATCGATGATGCCGGACGCAGCCGTCGGCCGGCGGGTGGACTGGATCGCTTCGCCCGGAGGTGCGAAGGAGTTGTCGGCGTTGACATCGTAGTAGACAAGGGGCATCTCGCCCGGGTTCAGGTCGTTCTCGCCACGCTCGGCGAGGGCCTTGAAGATGCTGCCCATCGCCGGCTGATAGGCGATCTGGTATTCGCTGTCGCGGAGATACTCGGGCACGTCCGGCGCGTTGATGGGCTGAGCGAGCAGCGTCTGCAGCCGGATGAGGTTCCAGTCCGACGCATAGTCGTTGGCACCGCCGGCAGCGCCAAGCTGCGTGATGGGACTGATGGGCTGGTTGCTCAGCCCATCGTAAAACGCGGGGAACTGGTAGCGGGCGCGCGCGGGTTCGCTCTCGTAGCTCACGCCGTGGCCGTAGTAGAAGCGAGCCTCGGTGCCTCGTGCGACTCTGGCGGGAAATGCCGGGTCAGGACGGACCGCGGGGCGGTTGGTCTCGAACTCGCCCCGGCCGAAGAACATGAGTTCATCGACACGTCTTGCCGGCGAGCCCGCAACACCCGGCGCAAGCGGCGCGTTGACGGTTTGATGATGGATGATGAGGAAGCCATCGCGGGTCATGCGCGCAACATCGGCTCGCATCTGGCTCTCGAGTGTGTTCGCGGCCTGCGTGAAGCCGCTGACGCGGCGACCGCCCGAGACCGTGTCGCCCACGGTCTGGAAGATCTGAGCGACACCCACGGTGATGACCGCGATGGCAGCGATGGCCACTATCAACTCAATCACGGAGAAGCCGCGCTGAAGCACGCTCGCGCCGCCTTGCTGATGGTTGGCAGCAGCATTCATGGCCTGATCTCCAGGAAGATGGGGTCAGCAACCGGCGCGACCGGTGAGGCCAGCAGCGGGCCGAGGTCGTCGGCCTCGAAGCTGTCGGCAGACCCGGTCTGCTCTGCCAGTCGCGGCGAGATCGGCGGATCGATGCGCAGCAGGGTGTCCGTACCCACACGCTTGGACGAAGTGATGCGGTAGACGTTGCCTTGGCGATCGATGAAGCGCTGGCCGGGCTTGTTGAGCAGCGCCTCAACCTGTCGAGTGGATCCACTGAAGCTGTTGACCACTGCGCCGACAAGAATCGCATCGGCGGTGTCGCCCTCTTCCCACACTTTCTCAGCCCGGTAGTCGTAGACGTCCTCGACCTCGAAGCTGATGAAGTCGGCGTAGTCACCCACGCCCGTTCGCGTCGGCACACCATCGCCATCCATCGCCACAGGCACACGCGTCCCGGCATCGATCAGATCCCATGCGGTGGCGTCTCGGTCAGCGCGATCGCGGATGTTGGTATCGACCGGGCGGAGGAAGATCGCAACGCGAACGACGTTGGGGTCGTCTTCAAACGGCGTGCCCTCGTTGGGCGCGAATGCTGCCATGTCCCACACGAAGCGGGGGC
>CAZSBR010000078.1:0-10916 GCA_964605165.1 uncultured Phycisphaeraceae bacterium | reverse complement strand
TGGCACGTCTCAATCCATGCAGGCAGCCAGATGCCCGAGGTCAGGCCCAGCAGGCCGACCGCGATCGCGGGCGGGAAGGTCAACCGTCGGCCCAGGGCCTGCGAGCCGAAGTAGATCGAGGCAAAGGCAAGCCCGAAGAGCACCGCCATGGGGCCGGCATCGCCCGTGCTCCAGAGGTGGTACCCGCCGTAGCCGAGGAAGGCCACCGCTGCAGCCCAGGCGATCCAGATGCCCACGCGGCGAGCCGCCTGCCCATCCACCCGCTCTGAGAATGTCGGGCGTGGCTTGCTGAAGCGGGCCTGCTCGGCGAGTTTCTCTTCCATCTCCCGCTTGTGCCTGCGGCTGGTGATCTCAAGCTGGCTGCGAAGGTCTCGTGCGACCTTCTCCTGCTCCTCGAGCCGGCCGGCGAGTTCGCCCTCCCGCTCGGCGCTCTTGGCGAGCAGCGTCTCAAGCTTGGCCTCGAGTTCGCGCTGCGTCTTGAGCGCGGTCTCCTCGATCTCCTTGATCTTGGGCTCCAGCGCCTGGCGCTCGGCCTCAAACCGCGCGAGCAACTGGCGGTGGTGCGCCTGGTCCTCGCCGCTGATGGCCTCGGCGGCCTGCTTGGTCAGGTCCGCCTCGCGCTTCTCGAGCTCTGAGGCACGGAGCACGAGATTCTTGCGGTCCTCGTCGACCTCGGCCTTGAGCGCTTCGAGATGCTCGCGCTCCTCGCGCAGCGCTGCTTGTTTGCTGCTCGCCTCGCGCTCGCGGCGTGCGACGTCAGCCGTGCGCTGCTGGATGTCCTGTTCGAGCTTGGCCAGCGCGCTCTGCCGACGCTTGGCCTCGGCGCTGTTGCGCTCGATGGCCTCGCCCTGGTTGGCGATCTCCTGCCGAAGCGCAGCGAGTTCCGCCTGCCGCTGCTGGAGCTCGTCCCGCGCGGTATCGATCTGGTCGCGCTCGCTGGCCAGGGCGGTCTCGGCCTGCACCTGCCGCTCGTAGGTCGAGCGGACAGCACGGAGGCGGTCAACGAGCGTATCGACGACCTCGGTCACGTCGGGCCCTTCGGGCTCGGCGGCCTGGACAAGATCATCGGTCAGCGCGTTATCCACCGTCGGATCGTTTGGAACGGTCATAGCAACACCTCGCATCCAGTTTCGACATACGAGGCGAGCTGATGCCCGCATGTTCTGCAGATACGGCACGCGCTGCTGCCGTGCGCACCCTTCGTGTGCATCGTTCCGGCTGACAACGTCCGGGAACGCGGCGCTCACGCTTCAAAGCACGGGCTACCTCGGGGCCGACAGGTGGCCAGCCGGGCACAGGCCGGCAGACCGAGAACACACCGAGCTGCCCGAACACGCCGCGGACACAGCCCGGCCTGCCTGTAGCGGCGACTACCATCTGGCCATGTCTGCAGTCGAGGCCCAATCCAGCCAAACCAGCACGGCGGGGGAATCCCAGAGCGGGCTGCCCTCGCCGCTGGGCATGACGCACCAGGCGTACGTCAGCGCGTGCAGAAGCTGTGGCGTGCCGCCGCAGGAGGCCAGCAACGCCTACCACCGGGCGATGCGTTCGGGCGTGCTGCCCGAGCCGCTCTCGCCCCAACCCATCAGCCAGAGGCTCAGCGAAGAAACGCCCGAGGGCCCGACGACCAAGTTCCTGACCGTTGTGCAGGGCGCCGACAAGGGGCCGCTGGCGAATGACCCCAAGGCCAGGACGCTCGAGGTCGAGTCGGTGATCATCCCGATGCTCAGCCGCAGCGGGCGCACGACCTTCACGCTGTGCGTGAGCAGTCAGGTCGGATGCGCGATGGGCTGCGGCTTCTGCGAGACCGCGCAGATGGGGCTGATCCGATCACTAAGTGTCGAAGAGATCGTGGGCCAGTGGTTCAACGCGCGGCATGTCATCGGCCAAGAGATCAGCAACATCGTGTTCATGGGCATGGGCGAACCCATGGACAACTTCGATGCGGTCGTTGGCGCGATCGAAGTGCTGACGGACCATCACGGTGCTTCCATCCCGATGAGCAAGATCACCATCTCAACGGTGGGCCGAATCGATGGCCTCCGCAGGCTCGCCGAGCGGCTCAACACCCCCGGCTGGAAGCGCCTCGGCCTTGCGGTGAGCGTCAACGCCCCCAACGACGAGATCCGCGATGAGCTGATGCCCATCAACCGTGGCATGCCCATGGCACAACTCCGGGAGGCACTGCTCGCACTGCCCATGGTGCGCACCCGCAAGATCTGTTTCGAGTACGTGCTCATTCCCGGCGTGAACGATCAGCGTGAGCACGCGGGGCAGCTCGCAGAGTTCCTGAGGCCCTGGGCCAGCAACCGTGAAGACCCTGTGCCGCGAGGCCTTCTGAACGTGATTCCCTACAACCCCCGCCGCAACTCCCCTTGGCCTGCGCCTGAGGAGGAAGCTGTGGAGGAGTTCATCCAGTGGATGATCGCTGAGGGCGTGTTCGTCAAGCGCAGGCGCACCAAGGGCAGGACCGCCATGGCGGCGTGCGGCCAGCTCGGCGCAGCGCACATCCGCGGGCGTCGGTTCGTTGAGCTTTCCTTCCCGGCGCAGGACGGCTGACCTTGATGCCCCGGGCCCGGCTTCTCTGGAGCGTCGGTCTTCTCATCTACGTGCTGCTGCTCGCAGCCTCGCACTTGCTCATCGCTTTGCAACCTGCCTCCCCACCGCCCTCGGGCAGTGTCATGCTGCCCGTGATGACCGCGGAGGGAGCTCTCGATGATCAGCGGGCGCACGTGCATGTCGAGCGATGGGCGAGCGATGGCGATGCCCTGCCCATCATGCTGCTGCACGGCTCGCCGGGCGCTGGATCGAACTTCACCGAGCTTGCCCAGGCCCTGACACGCGCGGGCCATGAAGTGCTTGCGCCGGACCTGCCGGGCTTTGGATCAAGCCAGCGCGACCTGCCGGACCTTGGTCCCAAGGCGCAGGCGCGGGTGATGCTTGAGCTGCTGCGCGCAGAGAACATCGAGCGCGCGCATGTGGTCGGATGGTCCAACGGCGGCGCGGTGGGTCTGTGGATGGCCGACCTTGAACCGGGCTCGATCGCATCGCTGACGCTGCTTGCATCGGTGGGCGTGATGGAGGCGGAGGGCTCGGGCAGTTACTGGTTCGAGCAGGGCAAGTACCGCCTGGGCCTGGCGTTGCACGCCGGGCTGCGGTGGCTGACGCCTCACTTTGGGTTGCTGAGCCCTGACGACATCGCGTGGCTCAGGAACTTCGCGGACACCGACCTTCGCCCGATGCGAGATCTGATGCAGGCGGTGCGCACGCCGACGCTGATTCTGCACGGTCGGCACGACTTCCTGACCCCCGCGTGGGGCGCGGAGCTTCATCACGGGCTCATGCGCGAGAGCCGGCTTGTCATGCTGGATGCGAACCACTTCATCCCCTTCATGCAGGCGGATGAGGCGGCGGGCTTCATCATTGAGCACGCCGACCGGCATGAGGATCCATGGCGCGCGGCTCGCACGGATGTGGTTGATCTTGCTCCGTCGGCGACCGACGCCGCTGCGGCGCGCATGGTGAGAGCCCCTCCGTGGTGGGTGCTGGTTGTGCTCATTGCGCTCTTCACGGCGCGCTGGCCGGAGGTTGCAGCGGGCGTGGTCACAGCGTGCGTGTACTGGCTTTGGATCGATGTGGGTGTGGCGCTGCTGGGCATGTTCATCGGTGTGCTCGAGTTGCACGGCAGGTGCACCAAGCCAGCGCCGAGCGCGCAGGCGCTCTGGATTCGCCGAGGCGTGCGCACACCGCTGCGAACGGCACTGATGCTCCGCTTCATGCCCTGGCAGCGGCGGGAAGGACTCGTCGGCGGCCGAATCGGCGCTGCGCCGGGCCTGCGATGGGCGCTGGGGTCCGTGCTTGGCACAGGGATTTGGCTGGTCGTCACGCAGATCGCTGGAGTTGTCGCGCTGGTGTTCACAGAACGATGGCTCGCGAACGCGGTGCCGGATCTCGTGCTCCATCTGTCGATGGTGCTGGCTGCGGTGCTGGGCGCGAAGCTGATCGTGCAGGTGCTGACGCATCGGGGGCGCCAGCGGCTGTGGATGAAGCTCAGGCGTGTGTGGACGCACGAGTTCTGGCCGAGCTGGGCGTATTACCTGCCGATCTCCCCCTGGCTCGGGGCGCTGGCGCTCAGGCACGGCGCGATGACCTGGACCTGCGCCAACCCGGGCATGCCGATGGGTGGCGGCGTCATAGGCGAGAGCAAGGGGCTGGTGCAGCAAACGCTTGAGGGCACAGCGGGAAGCGCCTCGTTTGAGGCGGGCCTTGGTGGAGCGCTGCCGGCGCGCACGATCGAAGCGGGTCCCACCGCTGAACAGCGCGCCAGGCACATCAGCGATCTGGTCGAGCAAGATGCTGCGCTGGGCGGATGGCCCGTGATCCTCAAGCCGGACTCTGGGTTTCGGGGCTACGGCGTGCGCCTGGTCCGGGACCAGGGCCAGGCCGAGCGCTACTGCAGAGCGATGCCCAGAAGGCTGGTTGTGCAGCGGTATCACCCGGGGCCGGCGGAGTTCGGCGTGCTGTGGCATCGCAAGCGTGACGGCTCGGGCGCGATCTTCGGCATCACGGCCAAGACACTCCCGACGGTCGCGGCGGATGGCGTGCGCACGCGCGAATCGCTGGTGATGGCTGATCGCCGCCTGGTGCTGCAGGCGGATGTGCTGCTTGCCCGTCTTGGAACGACGCGCGACGCCATCGACGAGGAAGGCACGGTCATCTCGCTCGGCTCAGCGGGCAATCACGCGCAGGGGTGCCGATTCGATGATGCCTCAGACCTTGCGAGCCCCGCGTTGTGCGCAGCGCTGACGTCGTTTGCGGGCAAGTTTGCGGGCGGCATGGACTTTGGCCGCTTTGACCTCCGTTGTGCGGACCGGGATTCGCTGCAAGCAGCACGGGGGCTTTCGGTGATCGAGGCCAACGGGACGACAAGCGAGGCCACGCACATGTATGCGCCGGACATGCCGCTGCTGTGGCGGTACCGGACGATGGTGAGGCTCTGGCGGGTGCTGTTCGAGCTTGGGGCCGCGCGGCGGGCGGAGGGCGTTGAGCCGGTGGGGCTGGGCGCGATCGCGCTTGGACTCTGGCGGCACTACCGCGGCAGGCCGAGCGAGGGAGCCATCGGCTGAGAGGCGGGCAGGAGCGGAGAGGGGACGGGGGGGGGGGGGGCGGCTTTGTGAGAAAGTCGTGCTCGGAGGGCTCGGGGTTGATGACGCGGGCGGGCGGGGTTCTATACTCTTGACCCGAGCCGGAGCGGAATGTTTCGGCGGCGGGCCTATAGCTCAGCTGGCTAGAGCGCACCCCTGATAAGGGTGAGGTCACAGGTTCGAGTCCTGTTAGGCCCATTGATGACCGGCGGCTTTGGCGTGTTGGTATCTCAGCACGGCCGGGCAGACACCCTGGCATGGGTCAAACGAAATTCCGCCCCGTTGAACCCCATCTGTGAAGGTGGGATTCCAGAGCGAGGGTCGTGAGCGACCGAGGTGTCGGTACGCGGGGCGGCAAACGGGCTCTGGACGAATGTGACGGGCAAGCGGCACGATGAGTGAACAGCATCCGAAGACGTTTGGCGGCGACTTCCGGCGGTTCTTTGGCCGGGGGCTTGCGATTCTGCTGCCATCGGTGCTGACGCTCTGGATCCTGTATCAGCTCTTTCTGTTCGTGCTCAACAACGTCGGGGCTCCGATCAACACGGGCATTCGCATCGTGGTGATCGAGGTCGCGCCGCGGGTGTGGCCCAACGACGAGTTGCCCGCGATGTTCCGAGTGACGGAGTCGGACATCCAGCGTGAGCGGCAGTTGCTTTCGGGCGCCAACGCCGAGCGCGTGACGGACGCCGAGCTTGAGGACACGATCCGTCGCCGGCAGTTTGCAACGTGGTGGGACAACACGCCGGGCATGAACCTGATCGGCCTGGTGGTGGCGGTCGTCACGATCTACTTCGCGGGCCTGCTGCTGGGCGGGTATCTCGGGCGCAAGCTGTACCTCCGCATCGAGCAGTTGATTGCGCGCATCCCGGGCTTCAAGCAGTTGTATCCGCACGTCAAGCGCGTCGTCGAGATGATCTTTGGTGAGCAGACGACCAAGGCGTTTACCGAGGTGGTGCTCGTCGAGTATCCGCGCAGGGGCATCTGGACGGTTGGCTTCGTGACGGGCAACGGCTTCCAGGAGCTGCGGGCACAGGCCGAGAACGAGATGGTGTCCGTCTTCGTGCCCACCTCCCCCACGCCGATGACGGGGTTTGTGATCAACGTGCCCCGGTCGGAGGCCCGCAAGCTCTCGATGACGGTCGAGGAGGCGCTGCGGTTTGTGATCTCTGCTGGTGTGCTGTCCCCGGATGACCCGCAGCCCGACACGCCCCCGCTCGTGGGTAAGCCCGCTGCCAAGCAGCTCGATGGCACCCCTGACTGAGGCCGGCCGTCCCGCCTGCTGCTGGTCTTTGCGCGCCCTGCTGGGCGGGGCTGAGCCTGAGGGGCGGGAACACCCCTACCATCGCCTTCGGCCTGACACTGGGCCGGCTCTCATGCACGCCGCTACGGCAGCCGTCTAGCGAGGGATCTGACGAATGAATCTGACAGAACTGGTCGCCGACAACGCGATCCTGGCACCGGCAGAGGCAACCGATCGCGACGGCATGATCGCCGATCTCATTGATGCGTTGATCGCGTCGGGCGCGATTGGTGCGGAGCATCGCACTGCCTTGATCGAGGCGGTGCTCGAGCGCGAGCGCAAGGGCTCGACGGGCTTTGGCAAGGGCGTCGCGGTGCCCCACGTGAAGTTCCCGGGTGTTGAGAAGATGTCCGCAGCGATCGGGCTGAGCCCCACGGGCATCGACTTCTCGGCACTGGACCAGCAGCCGGTGTACTCGGTGTTCCTGCTGTTGAGCCCGGCCGAGCGACCCGAGGAGCACCTGCAGGCGATGGAAGTGATCTTCCGCAACCTGAGCAAGGACACGTTCAGGCGGTTCCTGCGGCAGACGAACGACGCGGCAGAAGTGAAGGCGTTGCTGGCCGAGGCCGACAGCCATCAACTGCCCGGCTGACGGCACGCCGGTGCCCGCGGTCGATTCTCGCCGGGCGATGGTTTGCTGAGGAAGGCGTGCCCGCGGAGAAGTGTGCGTCAGATCGCAGCTTCGCGGGCGTTGATGCGTTCAACGAGCGAAGGCGCGAACAGACAGACGAATCAGTTGCTGCGAGAAGCCGCGTCATGGTTCTCGTGGAAGAAAGCTCACCTGTGCCCACCGTGCATGTCACCGCGAAGATCATCAACAAGCTGGGCCTGCACGCCCGGCCTGCGATGTCGTTCGTGGAGACGGCCAGCGGGTACAAGGCATCGATCATGGTTGCCAAGGGCACCGAGCGTGTGGATGGCAAGTCCATCATGCAGATGATGATGCTCGCAGCGACAAAGGACACGATGCTGACCATCGAGGCCGATGGCGACGACGCGGATGCTGCGTGCGCTGCGCTCAAGGCCCTGATCGAGTCGGGGTTTGACGAAGACTGAATGCGGCTCTCAGACCGCGACGACGCGCTCGTTGACGCGCTCGATGCGCGCGCCGAGCGGCGCGAGTCTCTCCTCGAGGCGTTCATAGCCCCGGTCGAGGTGATAGACGCGGCTGACGTGGGTCGTGCCGCGAGCTGCAAGCCCCGCGATGACCAAGCCGGCGGACGCTCTCAGGTCGCTGGCCATCACGGGCGCACCGCGAAGCTGCTCGATGCCCGAGACGACGACGGTCGCGCCTGATCGGAAGAGCTGGGCGCCCATGCGCGTCAACTCGGCGACGTGCAGGAAGCGCTCGGGGAAGATGCGCTCGGTGATGATCGAGTTGCCCTCCGCGGTGGCAAGCAGGGCCATGGTCTGCGCCTGGAGATCGGTGGCAAAGCCCGGGTGCGGCTGGGTGGTGACGATGGCTGAGCGGGGCCTGTCACGCTGGTCGATGACGCAGTGGGCGCGCAGCGGATCGGTTGCATCAAGAACGCCGAGTTCGATGCCGGCGTCTGAGAGCACGGCCTGAAAGGCCATCAGCGCATCGAGCGGGCAATTGGTGAGTTCGAGGCGGCCCCGTGTGGCGGCGGCCATGGCGATGAACGTGCCGGCCTCGATGCGGTCGGGCATGACGGTGTAGTCGCAGCCCTGCAGTCGCTCGACGCCCTCGATGGTGATGCGGGGTGAACCCGCCCCACTGATGTGCGCTCCCATGTCGGTGAGCATCCGGGCGAGGTCGACGACCTCGGGCTCGCACGCTGCGCCCTCGATGACGGTTGTTCCCAGGGCGAGGGTGGCGGCGGACATGACGTTGGCTGTGCCGAGCACGGTCGAGCCATTGGGACCGCCGAGAAAGAGCTTGGCGCCGCGGAGCCTTGGCCTGCCTCGTGCATCTCGGGGGGCGGTTGCGATGACGTCTCCATCCTGCAGATCGATCGAGGCGCCGAGCGCTTGAAGGCCCCGGAGGTGGAGATCGATGGGTCGGTCGCCGATGGCGCAGCCGCCGGGCAGCGAGACGCGGGCGGTTCCGCGGCGGGCCAATGTGGGCCCGAGGACACAGATGCCGGCGCGCATGGTGCGCACGATGTCGTAGCGCGCGTGGGTCGGCCCGTGGGGATCGGCGATGAGCTCGATGGTGTTGGGGTCTGGGGCGTCCTGCTCGCTGATGCCCGCCGGCCTGGCGTTGAGCCGATCGACGCCCATCTCGTTGAGGAGCACGAGCATGTTGCGGATGTCGGACAGGTCCGGGCAGTCACGGAGGACCACGCGGTCATCGGTGAGCATGGCGGCGGCGAGCAGCGGCAATGCGGCGTTCTTGGAGCCGTTGATGCGGAGCTGGCCGTTGAGTGGCGCGCCGCCTTCGATGACAAAGCTGTCCATGCGTCCCCTCCTTGGGTCGTCGTGCTTGTTGGATCGTAACCGGTGAGGTGGCATGCTGCGGGGGTGCGCCCCGGAGTGTGCAGCGTGTGTGAGCATCTCGCGTGTCATGCCGGTCCGGATAAGTCGGCGTGGCCCCCGAGACGGACCTGCTGAGCCGGGCTCTTGGCCTGAACCGCTGGCAAGCTCGCTGCGGGGTTTGGAGGGTTGCTCTCGGGCTTATGAAACCAAGCCGGGAGGACACGACCATGAATGCATTTCAGTTCACGATGAAGCCGCTTGCCGCCGCGATGTTGATCGCCGTGGGCTCGACTGCCACGACCGCAAGCGCCCAGGGCGGGCAGCTCACAGCGGGCGATCTCGACCTGCCCGATGCCCTTGTGCTCGACGGCGTGGTGCGGGACTTCCGCGATCGCAACGCCGAGGGCGGTCACAAGGATTTCCAGTGGCAACCCAGGCGAGCCAACGGCAAGGGCGGCTTTGGCCTGTATGGCCACATGGTGCAGGACGAACTGGATGACGAGGGCAAGCCCGTCTTCCGCTCAAAGGGGCACCGCGTCAACAGCAAGTGGAAGGATGCCAGCGGCCAGCCGATCATCTCGCCCAGGTCGTACATCGACAGCAAGCCGGGCGATCAGAGCGGCAGCATGGAGGGCGAGGGCCAGGCGATCCATGATGCTGAGAGCTTTGCCCAGTGGTTCCGCGATGTGCCGGGCGTGAACGTCTCGATGGCGCTGCCCATCACGCTGAAGCGCGAGGCAAACTCCAACAAGTATGTCTTCGATGATCGCTCGGACCCGCTGTTCTCGGGCAAGGGCGGCTTCTTCCCGATCAATGGTGAGTTGTACGGCAACTACGGCAACACGGGCAAGAACTTCCACTTCACGTTCAGCCTCGACACCGAGTTCGTGTATGAGGCAAACTCGGGCCAGCAGTTCACGTTCATCGGTGATGACGACGTCTGGGTCTTCATCGATGGCAAGCTGGTGATCGATCTGGGCGGCGTGCACGGTGCAGAAAGCCAGCGCATCGACCTCGACCGCCTGAACTGGCTCAACGATGGCGAGACCTATTCGCTGCACTTCTTCTTCGCCGAGCGGCACACGACGCAGTCGAACTTCCGTGTGGAGACGACGCTCAAGCTGCGATCGGTGGATGTGCCGACCACGGCTGCAGTCTTCGACTGATTCTGCTTACCGGGGCGTGTGGGACCCGGTCGTTCGGCTGTTTCATCTCAAGCCCCACCCACGCGCGCTCGGCGAGAGTACCTCCGCCGAGCGTGTTTTCATGCGCGTGCGCTTTGGCACCCGGGGAGGGGGGGGCAACCGCGGCTCGCTCAGCGCCAGCCGTAGTGATCCGAGTACTGCCGACGGTGCGACTCGAACGAGCCGTAGGAGCGATGGGACTCGATGTGCGACTCGTGGAAGATGAAGCCGTTGGACCGCGGGTTGGAGACGCGGATGAAGCGATCGTGATAGATCGAGGGGCGAAGGGGCCTCGGCCACTGGTCGGTCGCGGTGGCGAGGCGGTCTTCGCGCGGCTGGAGGTGTTCATCCCTGCGGGCCTGTTCCGGCCCGGGCGAGCCGACCGTCGCGAGGGCGTGCTCAGGAGGCATCACCGAGGCCCAGGAGTTGCCCGTGCTGGAGGGTGCAGCAGTTCGGGTGGTCGACGTTGCCGTGCAGCCCGAGAGCAGGCCCGCGCCAGCAAGCGATCCCACAAGCAGTGTGAGCTTCACGAGCGATGTGCCAAATGATGCATCAGCCATGGTGCAGGAGGGGACAACCCGCGTGCCAGGCGCGTGGTCCGGGAAAGTGGTCGTTTGCCTGCCTTGGCGTGTTGTTCGGTCAGCCGCGGGAAGCGTCCTGCTGCGACTCATCAACGCTGCCGGGATGGGTGTTGCGTTGACGCAACATCGCTCTTTGCGAGAGCAGCGCCGCCCCCATGCACGCAGAGGGGAAGCGGGAAGAAGCGGACAGGGCGGGATTCGAACCCGCGGTACGCTTTGACACGTACGCCGCTTTAGCAAAGCGGTGCCTTCAGCCGCTCGGCCACCT
>CAZSBR010000077.1:0-10988 GCA_964605165.1 uncultured Phycisphaeraceae bacterium | reverse complement strand
GTACTGGGTTCTGACGCGTCAGCACATTCCGACGGCGTTGGGCAAGGGCGATTCGCTCGTCGGCTCACTGGACGATGCGCTGATCGAGCGGCCCAAGCCCGCGAACGAACTCAACGCGCGGATTCATCCGCGGCTGAGTGACCTGATCATGAAGTGCGTCGAGGTGGAGCCGGCGCGTCGGCCACCCTCGATGCGGCACGTCGCCGCGGGCCTGAACCTGGTGCAGGGCATTCTCGCTGCGCAGTCGAGCCCGGCGCCGGCAGCGGCTGATCTCGACGACTGATACCCGGCCTGAACGCCGCAGCCGGTGATGGCGCGGGCGTGTTCTTGTTGCTTGAGTGGAGGCGGCTGATCGATCACAGCCCGGACCAGCTTGATCTGAACGACGCCGAGGCCGTTGTGCGCGTGTTCGAAGAGGGCGCCGAGGCGTGCCGGGATGCGTCGTGCCGGCGGGGTTCAATCGACCTGATCGCAGAGCCCTCGCGGCTGATCGCCACGGGCGATTTGCATGACAACCCGATACATCTGAAGCTGGTTGCGCAGGCAGCGGGCGTCATCGCGGGTGAGAACGGCGAGATGGCCGAGCCTGCGCATCTGACGCTGCACGAGCTGATCCACTCCGATCGCCTGATCGCGGGCTGCGACATGAGTTACCGAGCGCTTGCGCGCGCAGCGGACTACAAGCGCAGCGCACCGGAGCGTGTGCATGTGCTGCTGGCCAATCACGAGCTTGCACAGATCGTGGGTGCGGGTGTTGTGAAGAACAGCGTGCGGTGTGTGGATGCATTCCGCGACGGGCTTGAGTATGTCTTTGGTGATCAGGCCGAACGCGTGGATGAGGCGGTCAATACCTTCATTCGCGCGTTGCCTCTGGCGCTGCGATGCTCGGGTGATCGGGGTGATCTGCTCTGCAGCCACAGCCTGCCAAGCCCTGCGCACATGGGTCGCTTTGACATGACGATTCTGGAGCGCGATCTGACAGAGGCCGACTACGAGCCTCGGACGGGCAGCGCGCACATGCTGGTGTGGGGGCGTGGCTATGACGCGGACCAACTCGAGGATCTTGTGGAGCGCTGGGGCGTGCGGTTGTTTCTGCTTGGCCATGAGCATGCCGAGAATGGTGTGCGTGTTGTGCCGCCGTGCGCGGTGGTGCTGAACAGCGATCATGAGCGGGGCGTGTACCTGCCGATCGACACGGGCTCGCCCATCACGGCGAGCGAGGCACCGTTCCATGTGGTGAGCCTCTCGCAGCGCGTGTGAAACCGCATCGGAGTGCTGGCCGTAGGTTGTGATTGATGTCTGCTCGCGAGTGCCCACGCTGCGGCTATGACCTTTCGGGCGAGATTGGCTCGTGGGGCGATGTCTCTCCGGTCTTTGGCGTGTGCAGCGAGTGCGGGCTGAGGTTTGCGTGGGGCGAGGTGCTGCACCCGACGCGCAGCGTGCCGAGGTGGTCGGTCGAGCATCCTCAGGGATTCACGCTGCGGCGAGCGGGGCAGACGTTTGTGCGCACGTTCTGGCCCTGGAGCCTGTGGGGCAAGGTCGCGATGGCCCAGCCGATGATGAGCGGCCGGCTTGCGCTCTTTGCAGCGTTCACGTATGTGGTGATGCATGTGCTGACAGGCGTGACCGCTGCGGCCGTGCGGTATGTCTCCGTCGCGGGTTTCAACCGTGGCGCCCTTGTGCCCGAAGCGGCGGTGAGCGCGGCTGTTTTCTTTATCTGGCCGTACGGCGACCCCACGAATGGCTTTGGCTCCTCGCACGACGGTCTCTTGCTCGCTGTGCCGCTGCTGGCGGTGGCGTTGGTGCTTCCGGCGTCGTTCCTTTGCCTGGGGACGACGATGGCGCGTGCCCGCGTTCGGGAGACGCACCTTGTGCGAGCGCTGGTGCTGACGCTGCCCATTCCTGCGATGGGCTTTGTGGTGGCGATGAGCGTCTTCAACGGCTCGGCTGCGGGCTGGCCGGGGATGGATCCTTCACTTGGCTTGCTGGCGGTTGGGTGCGCGATGGTGATTCACGCGGCGGCGTGGTGGGTCGTTGTCAGCCGGTACCTCAAGCTTGAGCAGCCTGCTGCGGTGAGTGCGGCGATGACGACCATCGCGTGGCTCTCCGGGCTGACGGCACTGGTATGGGCAGACAGATGGTTCTGGTACTGGTTGTAAGCAGGGTCGCCGCTGGGGGATTGCCATCGCTCCTGAGCGGGCGCAGCCGATGCGCTATCCTCTGGGCATGAGCCACGACCCCATTACCGAAGGCGTCCAGGACCTCCTCCAGCAGCACGACCCCGATGCCGCACGTTTGCTCGGGCTTGAAGCAGAGCGGCAGGAGACAACGCTCGAACTGATCGCGAGCGAGAACCATGCCAGCGCCGCCGTGATGCACGCCATGGGCACGTGCTTTACGAACAAGTACGCCGAGGGCTACCCCGGTGCGCGCTACTACGGCGGGTGTGAGCACCACGACGAGATGGAGCGGCTCGCGCAGCATCGAGCGCAGGAACTCTTCGGGTGCAAGCACGCCAATGTGCAGCCGCACTCGGGCGCACAGGCCAATGCGGCGTTGTTCCTTGCCCTTCTGAACCCGGGCGATACGTTTGCGAGCCTGGAACTCTCTGACGGCGGTCACCTCAGCCACGGGCTGAAGGTCAACATGAGCGGCACGTGGTTCAACCCGGTGCACTACCCGCTGGTGCGCGACGAAACGAGCGATGCGTTCGAGACCATCGACTACGACGAGGCCGAGCGCGTGTGCATGGAGCACAAGCCCAAGCTGATCATGTGCGGCTATTCGGCGTATCCGCGTGTGATTGACTTTGCGCGCTTCCGCAAGATCGCGGACAAGGTGGGCGCCGTGCTGCACGCGGACATCGCGCACATCGCGGGGCTGGTGGCAGCGGGCGTGCACCCCTCGCCCTTCCCTCACTGCGATGTGGTGACGACGACCACGCACAAGACGCTGCGGGGACCCCGCGGCGGGCTGTTCCTGACCAACGATGATGAGATGGCCAAGAAGTTCAACCGCGCGCTCTTCCCGGGCACGCAGGGTGGACCGCTCATGCACGTGGTGTTTGCCAAGGCCATCGCGTTCGGCGAAGCGCTCAAGCCCGAGTTCAAGGTGTATCAGCAGCAGGTCGTGGCCAATGCGCAGGCGCTGGCCAAGGCCCTGATCGGCCATGGCTATCGCATCACGAGCGGGGGTACGGAGAACCACCTCATGCTGGTGGACCTGCAGCCACGCAATACGGAGCTCACTGGGGCCGATGCAGAGAAGTGGCTCGAGGCTGCGGGCATCATCACCAACAAGAACGGCATTCCCAACGACCCCCGCCCGCCCAAGCTCACCAGCGGCATACGTCTCGGCACGCCCGCGCTGACCACCCGCGGCATGGGCGAAGCGGAGATGGCAGAAGTCGCGGGCCTGATCGATCGCGTGATGGATGCGATGGGCGATGAGGGGCAGATCGCGGGTGTGCGAGAGGATGTCCGCGCACTGTGCGCACGCTTCCCGCTGCCCAGCATGGCATCGAAGGTTGGCAGCCCCGTCGGGGCGTGACGCACGGGCTCAGGTCTGGCAGTCAACCGCCTTTGGCGACTGCGAAGATCTGCAGGCGGTGGCCTTCTGCCTTGAGGTTGTGCTCTTTGCAGATGCGGTCGCGGAGTTCGACGAGTTCGGGCACATCCACGCGGATGGTCTCGCCTGAGTCGAGGTTGATGATGAGATCCTGGGGCTGGCTGCCGTAGGCGAGTTGATAGCGGGCCTGATCGCCATCAGAGAGCACGCGCTGGATGATGCCGGCATCGAGCATGAGCTTGATGGTTCGGTAGACGGTCGCCTTGGAGACGCGAAATCCGGTCGCCCGGACCTCCTCAAGGAGCAGGTCGGCCTCGAAGATGTCATCGATGCGGAGGATGGTGTCGAGGACATGCGCCCGCTCGGCGGTGTACTTGAGGCCTTCTGCCTTGAGCTTTCGCCGGAAGATGGCGCAGAGCGGCTCGATGATCTCGATGTCGGCCGAATCGTCTTCGGGCTCGGGCGGCAGGGGCGAGAGATTCATGGTTGGAGTCTACGGCTGCGGGGCGCCGGGGGTGGCTCAGGGCCCGAGCGGTGCGGGGACGGGAAGTTGCCGTAGACTGCCGGGGTCCATGGTGGAGCAGCACACCCACAACACACTTCGAGCCGCTGCTGCTCGGCGGCGGCTGTTGGTGGTTGCCGCTGCGGGGTGCGTGCTGATGGCTGCGCTCGCAGCAGCGATGATGGGCCAGGAGGCTTCGGCGGCGATTCGGATGCTGGCTCTGCTGATCAGCGAGGTGCTGCACGCGTGGCCTGCGGCGGTGTACTTGCTGGCGGCATTCGGGCTTGGGCGGCTGGCCAGTCCGTTGTGGGCCGGCAAGCTCGGCAGCGGTGTTCATCGCGAGTCTGCGGCGTGCCAGCTCACGTGCGGGCTGGCCATGATGCTGACCATCAGCCACTTGCTTGGGATCCTCGGCCTCTTGAGTGTGGGCCCTGCTGTGGCGGTGTGCGCGGTGGGCGTTGCTCTCACGGTGCGGCAGGTGCTCGGCCCGAGCCGGGCGAGCCCGGCGGACCTGCACAAGGCGGGGTCGCGCATGCCGAGCTGGATGTGGCTCAGTGCGCTGCCGGCGGCGGGCGTGGTCGTGGCGGCGATGGCTGTGCCGCCTGGCGTGCTGTGGTCGAGTGAGTTTGGCGGGTTTGACGTGCTGAGCTATCACCTCCAGTTGCCGCAGGAATGGGTGGCGATGGGCCGGGTGTGGCCCGTTGAGCACAACGTGTATTCATTCCTGCCGAGCTATGTGGAAGCGGCGTATGCGCACGTGGCGGTGATGAGCTTTGCGCCGGCGGATGAGGCGTTCGTCGGCGACATGGGCTGGCGGATGACGTCTGCCAAGGCGCTGCATGCTGGGCTCTGGGGCTGCGCAGCATGGCTCGGTGCGAGGGCTGCGGTGAGCATGCTCCACCGCATCGGTGTCGATGGCCGCGATGCTGAGCACGCGGGCGCTGTCGGCGGGGCGTTCATTGCTGCTACACCTTGGACGGTGGTCGTCGGCTCGATGGCGTACAACGAGATGGCTGTGCTTGCGATGGGCGCGGGCGGGCTGGTGGTTGCATCGCAGGAGCACATCTCGGCGCGTGCACGCGGAGCGCTCTGCGGCGCGATTGTCGGAGTCGCTGCGGGCGCCAAGCCCTCGGCCGCGTTGATGATCGCGCCGCTGGTCGGAATAGGTCTGCTTGCGCTCAGCGATTCCAAGCAATGGAAGGCCATCGTGCTCACCGGGCTTGTCGCGGGAATCGCAGCGGTGGCGCCCTGGCTTGTTCGCAATGGCTTGGCGACGGGCAACCCGGTCTTTCCCTTCGCAACGGGCGTGTTCGGAACGGGACACTGGACAGCAGAGCAGGCAGCCCGATGGGCAAGCGCCCATCACGGACAGGGCAGCCTGCTTGAGCAGCTTGGCCTGCTGATCCTGCCCGACCCATCGGCCGCGATCGATGCGCCTGCAACGGAACGGCATCGTGGCCTGAGCCATCCGCAGTGGGGGCTGACGGGTGGGGTGCTCGCGCTTGGCTCGGTCTTGATGCTGGTGCCTCAGCGAACACGACGGCTGGGGATTGTGCTCGTCGGCGGCGGTGCTCTGGCGCTGGGGGTGTGGCTGTTGCTGACGCATCACCAAAGCAGGTTCTTGCTGCCGATGGCCTTGCCGGCAGGCTTGATGCTCGCGGTGGTGTGCGGCATCAGTGCGAGCCTTGGCGGGGTGGGGCAGATCGCACTGGGAATTGGTGCGGTGCTCGCGCTTGCGCAGAGCGGGCAGACGTGGCGGGTGTGGTCCGATGAGGGCGGCGGCATGCCGGCGAATCTGCTCGGACAGGGATCGGCTTTCTTCACGGGTGAGGCCTTCAGCGTCGAGGACCGCGTCGACTTGCCCAGGGGGTTTGCAAGGCTGGCAGCATCGGATCTCGGGGGCGCGATCTATCTGCTCGGGGAGAGCACGCCCATGTACTGGCCGCCGGCGAGCGTCTATCACACGACGTGGGACGATGGTCCGATGAGCGAGGCGATGCGGACGCATCCGGATGAACCCGAGCGCTGGGTGGAGGCGCTGAAGGAGCGAAGGATTGCAGCAGTGATGGTGAACGCTGGAGAACTCGCAAGGCTCGAGATGAGCGGCTGGCTCGGGCCAGAGCTCTCCGCCTCCAACGTTGCGGAAGTGCTCGGTCGTCTTGAGCGCGTGCGGACGTGGCCCGGCAGAGGGCTCACGCTGTATGCAGTCCGGCCTCAGATGCGGGAAACCGGGGCTGGAACAAGCCCATGACGACCGCTCCACCCCCGACGCCTTCAAGAGTCTGGCGGCAAACGCTGAAGTGGACGGTGCAACTGGCTGGCTTTGTCGTCAGCGTCAGCATCGTGCTCTGGCTGGTGAGCGTGGCGACCAGCGGCGAGCAGGCAGAGGCTCTCAAGCAGCTTCGCGAGATTTCCACGCCCCAGGTTGTTGTGCTCATCGGCCTTTCGGTCACGACGCTCGTGCTCAACGGCGTGCTCTTCTGGGTTGCCTCCAGACCGGCGCGATGGTCGAGGCGGGTGACACTCGCAGGGGTGCTGGCCACCAATGCTGTGGCGACGATGCTCGCTTACCTGCCGTTCAAGGTCTCGGCAGCGGTCCGGGCGGGCATCCATCTGCGTCGTGATGGCCTGACGGTCGCGCAGCTGTTTGCGTGGTGGGGCTGCTTCTTTGCGGCGATGGGGGGCACAATCGGCCCGATGGCGCTGGCCAGCGTCTGGCGAGGGGAGATGGACACACTGTGGTGGCTGGCGTGCGGTCTCGGCATGACAGCCTGCTATCTGGGCTCGTTGATGATGGCGCGATGGCTCGCCAACGACCGCGGCCATCGCTGGCTGGCTGTGAGCGCGGGAGCGGGGCCTTGGCGGCGCGTGCTCACGCCTGTCCGGGTGGAGGAGTTGCACGAGTCGTTTGCGATCATCGGCCACGCACGCTGGCTTCTGGCGGCGTACGCGATCAGGGTGGTTGACATGCTGGTGCAGGCCATGCGGTTTCGATCTGCTTCTGAGGCGTTGGGCGAGGGCATGAGTCTGAGCGACGGCGTGGTGGTGGCGACGGGCTACTTCGCCATGCTTGTGCTGAGCCCGTTCGGTGCACTGGGCGCTCGCGAGGCCGGAGCGGTGGGCGCGGGCGCCATCGTGGGCTCGGGTGGGCCAGCGGGTGCGAGCGTCGAGGCGGCGGTGGAGAAGCTCGCAGCGACGACGCTGCTCGTGACCGGCGCGGAGGTCGTGACGCTGCTGGCATTGGGCCTCATCTCGCTGGCGTGGCTTGGCCCGGGCCTGCTTCGCGGCGCCACCGGCAAGGGGAAACCGGCGGCGGACGAGGCTGAACGAGCAAGCGAGGGCAGGGAGCTATAGTCGCGGCCTATGCGTATTGCGATGCCGCAGATCAACACGACCGTCGGAGACCTCGAGGGCAATGCGGCTCTTATTCTCTGGTATCTCGACCGCGCCAGGGAGGCTCAGGCCGATCTCGTGGTGTTTCCCGAGCTGACGATCTGCGGCTATCCGCCGCGAGATCTGCTGCACAACGAGGGATTCGTCGAGGCGTGCCTTGAGCAGGCGCGACAGGTCGGCAAGCAGGGCTCGGCGGGTCTGACGGTGGTCTTTGGTACGCCGCTGCAGGCCGATCCAGAGCGGCCCGAACTCGGCATCGCCAACAGCCTTGTCGTCTGGCGTGATGGCAAGTACATCGAGCGGTACGACAAGCGGCTGCTGCCGACGTACGACGTGTTTGACGAGGATCGCTATTTCCATAGCGGGGACCGCGCGACGGTTGTGAAGGTGGATGGTGTGCGTGTGGGGCTTGCGGTCTGTGAAGACCTCTGGCGAGGCGCGGACATCGGCTTTGCTTCTCGTTATCTCGAGAGCCCGGATCCGGTTGCGGAGTTGGTTGACGAGGGCGCCGAGGTGGTCGTCGTCGCGTCGGCGAGCCCGTTTGTGCTGCACAAGGGCCATCGGCACAGGGCGATTCTGGCCGAGCATGCCAAGCGGCACAGCATCTATGTCGCGTCGGTCAACCAGGTTGGCGGCAACGATGATCTCGTCTTTGATGGACACTCCGCAGCGGTCGCTCCCGATGGCACCCTGATCGCAGCCTCGCGCGGGTTCCATGAAGACATGCTGATCTTCGACGTGCCGGCGGCTGCCCCCACCACCGCCCGCAGCGAACCGGTCGATCACGTCTTCACTGCTGTGGCCGATCCGCTTCTCGAGGCTGCCGATGAGGCTCTTGTGTTTCATGCACTGCGGCTTGGTGTTGCCGACTATTGCAGGAAGACGGACTTTGGGCGCGTGGTCGTGGGCTTGTCCGGCGGGATCGACTCGGCGGTTACCGCTGCTGTAGCGGTGGCGGCGCTGGGTCGTGAGAACGTGCTGGCCGTGGCGATGCCCGGCAAGTACTCCTCGGCAGAAGCGCTCGCCGATGCTCAGCAACTGGCAAGCGCGATGGGCATTCAGCTCATCGAGGCCCCCATTGCCCAGCCCTTCGACGGCGCCGCCTCGGTGCTTGACAAGAGCTTCAAGACACTCGACGAGCCGCTGCTCGGCGCAGACCTGCCGGATCTCGCTGAAGAGAACCTGCAATCCCGGCTGCGTGGCACGCTGCTCATGGCGCTCGCCAACCGGCTCAATGCGCTCGTGCTCACCACAGGCAACAAGAGCGAGATGGCGGTCGGGTACTGCACGCTCTACGGCGACATGAACGGCGCACTTGCTGTGCTTTCGGACGTCTCCAAGACCCGCGTGTACCAGATCGCTCGCTGGCTCAACGAGCAACCGCACGCAGCGGGCGAGGTGGCCGGCTTTAGCGGGCCGCCCATTCCCGAGCGTTCCATCAGCAAGCCGCCCAGCGCCGAGCTCTCACCCAACCAGCTCGATTCACATTCGCTGCCGAGCTACGACGTGCTCGATCACATCATCGAGCGGTACGTCGAGCAGCGCGTCAGCGCACTGACGATCGTGGAGGAATCGGGGCTCGACCTCGAATTCGTCAAGAGCATCATCAAGATGATCGATCGGAGCGAGCACAAGCGGTACCAGATGGCCCTCGGGCTCAAGGTGACGCCGGTGGCGTTTGGTCGCGGCCGGCGGCGACCACTCGTTCAGAAGTTTGGTGTGCCGCTGCCCGTGACGACGAGCTAAAGGACCGCCGGCATTGTCGATCAGCCGGGCCGAAGGCCGTCAACCGCGGCCGTCGCTCGCCGCTGCTTCACCGCTTGCCCATTGCTGCCTGGCGCTGACATCTCGCCCGCATTCGGGGCAGGTGGGTTGAGGCAGACCGAGGAGCAGGTAGCCACACTCGCAGCGGGGTTCCTGGAACTCGACCCTCAGCTTGAGCTCGCACGCGCTGCACGCGGCCTTGGTATTGGCACGCACGGAGATCTCGCTCTGGCAGCGCGGACAACGCATGGTCACCATCACACCGGGCCCGAGGGTGTCTTCGCTCTCCGCATCTGCGGTGATGCCCTCGATCTTCACGAACACCGGCGCCGCAATCGTGGCAACGCTCGCGAGCAGGTAGGCGGCGCCCATGCCTCGAACCACCCACTCATCGGGCGATGATGGCAGACCCCAGAGGATGAGCACAAGCAGCAGCGATGCGCCGCAGGCCAGGCCAACAGCCACGCGTCGGGCAGTCTTGCTCGTGATGCCCCTGGGCTTGAGCAGGCCCAGCAACCCGCCGTGAAGCATGACGACCACGCAGATCGACGCTGTGGACGCGATCTTGACAAGCAGTTCCTCAGCGTCGCCGCGAGGACCGAGCCAGATGATGAGCATCCACGCCGTAAACGCGACCGCCAGCGCCACCCACGCCGGGATCGTCAGGGCTCTTGATGCCTTGATCGAGATGACAGCGATGCCGAGCGCTGCGAGTGAGCAAAGCGAAGCCAGGACCGACGTGCCGAGGAGTTCGTCCTCATATGGGATTGATGGCAGCAGCAGCGCCGCGACACCGAAGAGCGCGGTGATGGCCAGCGTGGAGATGAAGAGCCAGAGCCAAAGCGTTCGAAGGCCCACCGTGTCTCCTCACCACTTCAACTAGCTGCTGCCCTCACGCATCCGCTCCAGCCCCTCGGGGAACGGGTACGTCGGGAAGACTCCGACGTGGCCATGGTTCCACATGGAGGGCGAGGGGTAGACATCGCCCCGGAAGCCAGCATCAAACATGGTGCTGAGGATGGTCTCGAACGTGGGTTGCTGGCCGTCCTCGAGCGAGACACGGTTGGAAACGCCGTCGAGGAACGAGACGCTCGCAACGGGCCGGCGGTCGGGCCTGCCGCTGATCATCTTCGCGATGGTGCGGAAGCCTCGCGAGAGGTCGGCCACTGAGAAATGGTCCTTCCCGCGGGGCCTGAGCAGTGCGAGAACGAGAACGCTGTCAAGATCATACTTGAGCACATAGGGCTCACGGTCGTCCGATGCATGCAGAGCAACGGACTCCTGGAACACCTTGGCATAAGAGGTGATGCTGCCCGACGACCACTGGCTCGTGGTGATGAGCTGGACGATCTGGCTGATGATGCCGTGGGTGTTGTCCTGATCGTTGACGCCGCAGATGACCGTGCGGTATCGACCATCGAGGACATCCAGAAGCATGTCCTGGCCCCAAAGCACGCGGAGCCTGCGGCCTGCTTCGAGCCTTGGGCGATCGGCGGGCAGCAGGGTGACACGCTGCATGGAGTCGTTGTGGCTCAGCAGAGCGTCGGCATCGTCGTTGTAGAGCGCGGTTACGGGTTTGGTCGCGGACATGGGGCCTCCTTGCGCCTGTCAGTGTATCGGATCAGTTGGCTGCATTGGTGGAGGCAGACGCGAACGGCGAGCATGCTGCAGCGAGGGTTTTTCGTGCGCGCACGAAAAACCCCCTCGCGGTTTACCTCAAGGGGGTTATGCGCTGGCGATGACCTACTTTCCCGCAGTGCAG
>CAZSBR010000076.1:0-11023 GCA_964605165.1 uncultured Phycisphaeraceae bacterium | reverse complement strand
TAGAACGAACGGTCTTGCCCGGTCGCATTGCATGATCTCGGTCTAGCCGCGAGGTCCTCGCAGCTTGTGTCCCCCACCATCCTGACCCCCGAGGAAACCCGAGTAGTTCCGCATCAGCAGAGCTGCCTCCACCCGCTGGAGGAAGTCGAGCGTGACGGACACCACAATCAGCAGGCCGGTTCCACCCAGAAACTGCGTCACCGAGTAGTCGATATTCAACGCTCGGTTCACCACCATCGGAATCACAGCGATCACCGAGAGGAACGCGGCACCCACGAAGGTCACACGCTCCATGACGGTCTCGAGGTACTCCGCGGTCCGCGGCCCGGGACGCAGACCGGGGATAAACGAGCCGTTGTCGCGAAGCTGGCGGGACATCTCTTCCGGATTGAACTGCACCGTGATCCAGAAGTAGCTGAAGAAATACACCATGATCACGTACAGCAGGACGTAGGGGTATTCACCCATCCGCAGGTTGGATCCAAGCCACGTAATCGTCGCCAGGTAGATGCCCCCATCGCCCTCGCCAGACCGCGCCATGCCCGCCAGCGCCTCAAAGACGACCGAAGGGAAGATCATCAGCGAACTCGCGAAGATGATCGGCATCACGCCGCCGTGGTTGATTCGCAGCGGAAGGAAGCTCTTCTGCCCGCCGAAGACCCGCCGACCACGCGTGTGCTTGGCCTGCTGAATCGGGATGCGCCGTTGCGCGACCGTCATCACGACCGAGCCCGCAACCACCAGCACGAAGCCGCCGGCGAGCAAGATCACGCTCATCCAGTTCTGCTTGTCCGGATCGCGCGGATCGAAATTGTTGATGACCCAACTGATGGCTCCGGGCATCGCGGTGAGGATGCCCGCCATGATGATCATCGACACGCCGTTGCCGATGCCGTAGCGATCAATCTGCTCGCCCAGCCACATCAGGAAAATCGTGCCCGCTGTCAGGGCCGCGACCGCCGTTACCCACCAAACCGGGTTGTTGGCCTGCTCCTGATACACCAGACCACTCTGGGTGATGAAGCTCAGCCAGCCAAACGCTTGGATGATGCACAGGCCCACGGTCGTGTACCGCGTCCACTCTTGAATTTTTGTCCGACCAGTCGGGCCTTCACGCTGCAGCCTCTGCAGCGCCGGTGATACAGACTGCAGCAACTGGAAGATAATCGCCGCCGTGATGTACGGCATGATGCCCAGACCGAAGATGGTCGACTGGCTGAACGAACCGCCGCTGAAGACCGCGACGTACTCCGCGAGCCTGCCCGCAGCCGAGCCACTCTCAGAGGCCTGGGTGAAGTAGTCGGCAAGCCGCTCCTGATTCACGCCCGGGAGCGGAATCCAGAAGCCGATCCGGTAGACCACCAGCATGCCCAGCGTGAACAGAATCTTGTTCCGCAGTTCAGTGACCTGAAACACATTGACGAGCGTGCTGAGCATGAAACCATTCCCTGGCGAGAGCCTGCCTCGGGCTTACTTGTTCTTGCCGCCGCGACGGAGCTTCTTGGTCAGGTTCTTGGGCGTGAGATCTTCGCCGTTGCGATCGACGCCGCGAACACGGTCACGCCGCGTGCCAGACTGATGCACCGAACCACCCGCAGCCTCAATGGCGGCCTTGGCCGAGTTGGAAACCCGGCTGACCTTCACATCGAGCTTGACCTTCAACGCGCCCGCATCGCCGAGATCCCCAAGCACCTTCACATCACGGCTGGTGTCGCGCACCAGACCCGCAGCGATCAGCGTCTCGGGGGTCACCTCGCCGCCGTTGGCGAACGCATCCTGAGCAACGATGTCGCGCAGATTCACCGCCCAGAAACGGGTCTTGAACTGCACGTTGGTGAAGCCGAACTTGGGCATGCGCCGGAAGTACGGCATCTGCCCACCCTCAAACTGGTGCAGCACCGAGTGACCACGCCGGCTGCCAGCCCCCTTGTGGCCGCGACCAGCCTGCTTGCCGGTGCCGCTGCCATGGCCGCGGCCGATCCGCTTGCGTGACTTGTTCTTGCCGGCCAGTGCCGTGACATCGTGGATCATCATCGCTGCTGCACTCCGGTCGAGCTTTCGACCCGCTGATTCATTTGCCTGCCGCGTTGCGGAAATGACCCCTTCAGGAGATCCCCGCCCGCGGTCTTGCCTGCCGACCTGGCACTGCCGCCAAGCCTCCATCGCCGTCTACGCCAGCTCCGGCGTCGCACTCAAAGCCTAGCTGTCGGAACCCGACCCGGAAGCGGGGTTGCCCCCACCGCCCGGAGCACCGCCCCGACCGCCGCCGCGACCGCCCCGGCCACCGCCGCCGCCGCGACCACCTCGGCCACCGCGACGCTCCTGACCAATCGTGTTCACGGGAGCCTGCATCCGCTCTCCCTCGCTGGCCGACGGCATGAACCGCTGACCGGCCGTGATCTTCTCTTCAATCGAAGTGGAACCAATCTCCACGCCGCGAAGCTCCGCGATCAGTTCGGGCGTGCGAAGCTGGCGGAGGCCATCGAAAATGGCCTTCACCACATTGATCGCGTTGGTCGAGCCGAACGACTTGCTCAAACAATCCGTGTAGCCCGCGAGCTCGAGCACGGTGCGAACCGTGGCACCCGCCACAACACCCGTACCGGGTGAAGCCGGGAGTACTCGGACTTCCGAGGCATTGAACCGGCCCTGCACCTCGTGGGGCAGCGTCTTGCCGGACATCGGCACGGAGATCATCGAGCGCCTTGCCATCTTCTCAGCCTTCTCGATCGCGACGGGCACTTCGTTGGACTTGGCGTAGCCATAGCCAACCTTGCCGTTGTGATCGCCGGCAACAACCAGGGCGCCAAAGCTGAACCGCCGGCCACCCTTGACCGTCGCTGCGGTGCGGAAAATGCCGAGCGTCTTGGTCTCGACCTGCGTGCTCTGTTCCATCACATCCGTCATTGCGTGCCTCTCGATTCGGCTCCGGTCTCGCCGTGGCCGTTGCAATCCCACCCGGGAGCTGCGTACTCAGAACCTCGTCCGCGGCCGATTCTCACACTCAGAACTTCAAGCCACCCTCACGAGCAGCATCGGCCAGAGCCTTCACGCGCCCGTGATACAGGAAGCCGCCACGATCGAAGACCACCGACTCGATGCCCTTCTCACGAGCCCGCTCAGCAATCGTCTTGCCCACCGCTGCAGCCGCTTCGGAGTTGCCCGAAGACTTGACCGACACACCCTTGTCACGCGTCGAAGCCGACGCGAGCGTAACGCCCTGCAGGTCATCAACAAGCTGTGCGTAGATATGGTTCAGCGAGCGGTAGATGCAGAGACGAGGACACTCTGCGGTGCCCTGCACACGCTTGCGGATGCCCGTACGCCGACGGCTCCTGCGAAGATCTTTGAGCTTGTTCTTGTTCATGGTCTGTCCTCACCCCGGGCTTAGCCGCCGGCCTTCTTGCCTTCCTTGCGGTTGATGACCTCATCCGAGTACTTGATGCCCTTGCCGTTGTAAGGCTCGGGCGGTCGGCAACTGCGGACCTGAGCTGCGAACTGCCCCACCAACTGCTTGTCCGCACCGGAAATCGAGATAGCCTGCTTCTCGGCGGTCACAGCAAGCCCCTGCGGCACGTCGAACTCCACCGGCTTGGCGTAGCCCACCTGGACCTTGAGCTTCGGGCCCGCAAGGCTCGCACCCCAGCCAACGCCCACGACCTCGAGCTTGCGCTCGTAGCCCTGCGTGACACCAATGGCCATGTTCTGAATGAGAGCACGCGTCAGGCCCCAGTAAGCCCGAACCTTGCGGTTGTCCACGTCCTTCTCGTCGATGCTGAAGGTCAGGTTCTTCCCGCTGTCATCGACCTCGATGCTCACTTCCGGACGGTGCTCATAGGTGAGCGTGCCCTTGGGGCCTTCGAGCGTGACCACGTTGCCGCTGATGCTGAACTTCGCACCCTTGGGCAGTTCGATTGGCTTCTTTCCGATGCGCGACATGGCTGCTGTCCTCTTCGTCCCGGTCCTGTGCCCGGGGGATTCCAGGCCCTCATCCAATCCTCAAAGCAGGGCGCCCGCCCGTGCTTCACGCACCAACGCACCTCGCGCTGGCCTTCTCACTCGCAACGCTCATCCGGATGCATTGAACGACCAGGGCCGCTCAAACAACCGTGCAGAGCAACTCACCGCCCACACGCTCCGCTCGGCACGTGCGGTCACTGAGCACACCCCGTGACGTCGACACGATGCCGATGCCGAGGCCCTGCATGGGGCGGGGCAGGCCGTCGACCTTGGTGTACACGCGGCGTCCGGGCTTGCTCTCGCGCCGGATGCTCTGGATGACCTGCTCGCCCCGCGGGCCGTACTTGAGCTGGAGGTTGATCAGGCCCTGGCGACCGTCATCGATGACATCAAAGTCAACGATGTAGCCCTCGCTCTTGAGCACTTCCGCGATGCCGCGGTTGACCTTGCTGTTGAGCACAGAGACCTTCTTGGCCTTGTTGCGCACGGCGTTGCGGATGCGTGTCAGCATGTCCGCGATGGGATCACTCATCGTCATATGTGGTACCTCACCAACTCGCCTTGCGCATGCCCGGGATCTTGCCCTCAAGCGCCAATTTCCGCAGCATGTTGCGATTGATGCGGAACTTGCGGTACACGCTGCGTGACCGACCCGTCAGCTCGCAACGACGAACCACGCGACTCTTAAATTTCGGTGGCCTCTTGGCCTTGGCCATCAATGCCTTGGTCGTCATCGAAGTCTTCTCCCGGCGTCTCTCAGCCGCTTGCTTTACGACTGCTTCGCCTCGGCCTGCTTGGCCTCGGCCTTCTTCTTGAATGGCATGCCCAGCGACTCGAGCACGTACTCGCTCATCTTCTCGTTCGAGTTCCGGAACACCATGTTGATGTTCATGCCGTGCGTGAACGACTGCTCGGCCATGTTGATCTCTGGGAACACACCCTGCTCGTTGAGCCCCATCGAGTAGTTGCCCTGGCGATCAAACGACTTGCGGCTCAGGCCGCGGAAGTCCTTGATACGGGGCGTCGCCAGGTTCACCAGACGATCCAGGAAGTGCCACATCCGATCGCGACGAAGCGTGACCTTGAACGCCGTCTCGTATCCCTCACGCACCTTGAAGTTCGAAACCGACTTCTTGGCACGAATCATCACGGGCTTCTGCCCCGTGATCGTCGTCAGCGTGTGAATCACAGCCTCGCGAACATTGACAGGCACCTTCGTGCCGTCGAGATGGCGGCCGACGTTGACGTTGATCGTCACCTTCTCGAGGCGGGGCATGGCCATCGGATTGGTAACACCAAACTCCTTGGCCAGGCCTTCGCGCACCTGCTGCTCATACTGCGTCTTCAGCCTCGAGGCCTTCGACTTCTCAGCGTCGGCAGCAACCGCGTTGTCTTTCTTCTTTGCCATCGTCCGGCTTCCTTCTCATGAGCATGCGAGCCCTTGCTCCGTCATGCTCAGTTCCATGCGTTGCACGCCAGTGACTCAGAGGGCCTCTCGTGACTTGACCGACTGCGTCTTGCTGTCCCAGAACTTCACGGGAATCGTCTTGCCGCTGCGGGCAGCCACCCGCACCTTGCTCCCGTCATCGCGAACCTCAAAACGGACCCGCGTGGGCTTGCCTTCATCCACGAGGCTCACGTTGCTGATGTGCAGCGGAGCCTCCTTGGTGATGATGCCGCCGCGGGGGTTGAGCCGCGTGGGCTTGACGTGCTTGGTGCGGAGATTCACACCCTGCACGAGCACCTGGTCCTTGTCCGGGAACACCCGAATGACCTCGCCGGTCTTGCCGCGATGCGAGCCGGAAATAACCATCACCGTGTCATGCTTGCGAATGCTGCTGGGCATGTCACACCACCTCCGAAGCAAGCGAAACAATCTTCATGAAGTTCCGCTCGCGAAGCTCACGCGCGACGGGCCCGAAGATTCGAGTGCCCTTGGGCGCGTTCTCGTCATTGATAAGAACGACCGCGCTCTGATCAAACTTCACGTACGACCCATCCTGCCGACGCACAGGCTTGGCCGTGCGGACGATCACAGCCTTGGACTTGTCGCCCGACTTGATGTCCGAGCCCGGCAACGACTTCTTGATGCTGACCATCACCCGGTCGCCCACAGAAGCCGTCTTGCGCGTAAACCCACCGCGACGCGTCGACCCGCCGTAGACACGGATGACGTACGCCTCCTTGGCGCCCGAGTTATCCGCCACCACGCATCTTGATTCTTGTTGCAGCATTGCCGATTCGCCTTCCTCAACAGCCTGTCACAAGCACGCAGGCTTCTGAACCATCAGGCCTCTGATTTGCTCATCACACGAACCAGACGCCAAGTCTTGGTCTTGCTGACAGGTCGGCACGGTGCAACCTCGACCGTGTCGCCCTTCCGCGATTCATTTGCCTCGTCGTGCACGTGCAGCACCGTCCGACGCTGAACGTACTTGCCGTACTTGGGGTGCTTGGCGACATACCGCACCACGACCTTGCGGGTCTTGTCACGCCCGTCGGTCTCCACAACGCCGACGCGAGCGCCCTTGGTGGCACCGGTCTCGGTCGTTGGGCTCTTCAGTTCAAGGTTCTGCTTGGTCATGCTTGCTCCGAGTTCCGCCCAGCGGATCCACTCGCCCTTTGACACCCTCTCCCAACCTCAAGCAGCCCCTCAGAAGGCCGGCTGCCAGCCATACTCACTTCGCTTGCGCCTTCTCAATCTGACGACGACGACGCTCGGTCTTCACACGAGCAACCGCCTTGCGAACCACGCCGAACTGCGTCGTGTCCTCGATCTTCTCGCTCACCGCCTGGTTGCGAAGCGAGAAGAGCTTCGCACGCAACTGGTCGAGAACCACCGGGATCTCTTCGTCCTGCAGCTTGCGCACTTCCTCAGCAGTCAGCTTCTTGGGATCTGCTTCCTTCTTGGCCATCGGATTCAGACCTCCACCCGGCGGCCGACGAATCGGCACCTCACCGGCATCTTCATGGCGACGCGGGCAAACGCCAGACGCGCCGAATCCTCGCTCACGCCGCTGAGCTCGTACAGCATCGTGCCGGGCCGCACACGCGCCGCCCAGTAGTCCACGTCCGCCTTGCCCTTACCCATGCGCGTCTCGATCGGCTTCTTGCTGACCGGCTTATCCGGGAAGACGCGAATGTACATCTTGCCCTCACGCTTGAGAACACGCTGGGCAGCGATACGGCCCGCCTCGATCACGTTCGAAGGCAGCCAGCAGCCTTCCAGCGACTGCAAGCCATAGTCACCGAAAGCAACGTAGTTGCCCTTGGTCGCCTTGCGATCGCGCACCCGGCGGAACTCTTTGCGATACTTGACACGCTTGGGAATCTTATAAGGAGGCATCTGACCAATCCTTCTCTTCGATCTCTACGAGCCCGCCAGCGGCCCAAAACGCTTCAGTTCTTACCTGCGACCTCTTGCTCGCGGCGTCGCGCCGGCAGCGGCTCGGGCCGAGCCCTCTTCCGCATCGGGCGTGTTCGTCTGGTAAGGACCCTTGTAGATCCACGCCTTGCAGCCGATCACGCCGTAGGTCGTGTTGGACTCCGCAAAGCCGTAGTCGATGTTCGCCTGCAGACTGCTCAACGGAAGAGCGCCCAAACGAACATCCAGCGTGCGGCTCATGTCCGCCCCGCCAAGACGGCCCGAAATCGAAAGCTTCACACCCTGAGCTCCGGCCTGCATCACTGCCTCGGCCTTGTTCTTGAGCACGCGACGGAACGCCATCCGCTTCTTCAGACCCTCGGCGATGTTCTCCGCGACAAGCTGTGCGTCCATGTCGGGCTGCTTGACCTCGAGAATCGAGATCGCCACCTTCCGCCCCGTCATGTAGCTCAGCTCCTGCGTGATGCGATCGACCTCGGCGCCCTTGGGACCGATCACCAGACCCGGCCGCGCCGTCTTGACGATCACCTTGAGCTCTTCACGCGTGCGCTCGATGTGAATGTCCGACACAGCAGCACTCGGAGGCGTGCGATTCAGTCGGCGATCGAGATAGGTGCGGATCTTCTCATCCTCAACCAGAAGCTCGCCGTAGAGCGCCTTCGGGGCGTACCAACGGCTGCGGTGTGCCTCGGTGATGCCGAGCCTGAAACCAAACGGGTGAACCTTCTGTCCCATTACTCGCTCTCCTGCACGCCGATGGTGATGTGACTCGTCTGCTTGAGGATGGGATGAGCCCGCCCGCGGTCCTTGGCCTTGAAGCGCTTGATGACCGGGCCCTCATCCACCGTCACCTTGGCGACGTACAGAGCATTGAGGTCGGCTCCCGCCTCCTGGGCGTCGGCCGCGGCAGCGTTCAGAGCCTTGCGCACGTTCACCGCTGCACGCTTGTGGGTGAAGCGCAGGATCTGATCCGCCTCGCTGAAGGACCGGCCGCGGATCATGTCCACCACCAGACGCGCCTTCTGCGTGCTGCCGCGATGCTGCCGGACACTGCTCTCGAACACCGCGATGTCCCGCACCTCGCAGCCCAGCGCCGATGCCAGGCGACGGATGTCCGACGCCTTGCAACGTGGCGTGTCACGACCGGACATCCAGTTGTTGACAGCCTTCTCGGCACGGTCGCCCTCGAGGCCCGTCCGCTCAATCGCCTGGGCAAGCTGCTCGGCGTCAAGACCAGCCTCCGCCGCCCGCGATTTCAATTCTGTGTGTCGAATCCGCATGAGCTTCCTCGTCCTTCAGACCCGGTATCCCGCGGGATATCGGCGTCGTGCATCAAGTGCCGTGCATCAGTCTGCCGCGGCTATGCCGTGGCCGCGATCATCAAAGCACTACCGCTTGGCCTTGATGCCTTCCTTCTTGTTCGTGTGGCCACGGAACATACGAGTCGGGCTGAACTCGCCGAGCTTGTGCCCCACCATGTCCTCGGTAACGAAGACCTCCATGAACGCCCGGCCGTTGTGCACGCTGAATGTGTGGCCGACAAACTCGGGCACGATGGTGCAGCGGCGAGACCACGTCTTGATCGGCTTGCGGTCGCCACTCTCGACCTGCGCCATGACCTTCAGATAGACCTTCTCTTCGACGAAGGGGCCTTTTTTCAGACTGCGTCCCATGTATCCGTTCCTGCTTTCTCTGAAAGCCTTTAGCGGAGCTGCCCGTAACGCTTGCTCTTACGACGACGAATGATCAACTTCTGGCTCGGCTTCTTGCGGTCACGCGTGCCGCCGCCCTTGGCCGGCGTGCCAGCCCTGTTGACCGGTGCGCGGCCACCCTTGGACCGACCCTCACCACCACCCAGCGGGTGAGCATGGTGACTCATCGCCATACCACGAGTCTTGGGCCGGCGTCCCAGCAAGCGGTTCGTGCCCGCCTTGCCAATCCGGCGGTTCTGGTGATCCGAGTTGCCAACCGAGCCAACCGTGGCCTTGCAATCGCCATGCACCCGGCGGATTTCGCCGCTGGGCATCACGAGCGTCACGTAGTCGCCATCGCGGTTGGTCAAGCGGGCCGAGCACCCCGCCGACCGGCACATCTGGCCGCCACGACCCGGGCTCAGCTCCACGCAGTGCACGCTCAGACCCAGCGGAATGAAACGCAGCGGCATGGAGTTGCCGACCTCGGGCTCGACCGCCTCCACCGATGACGACACAACCTCGCGGCCAACCTTCAGGTTCTTCGGCGCGGGGATGTACCGCTTGACACCATCGGTGTACTCGATCAGCGCAATGTGACTGCTGCGGTTGGGGTCATACTCGATCGCCGAGACCTTGCCCACGACTCCATCACGGTCACGCCTACGGAAGTCGATGACGCGATAGCGCCGCTTCACGCCGCCGCCACGACCACGCACCGTGATCTTGCCCTGGTTGTTGCGCCCGCCGGTCTTCTTGATCGGCCTGGTCAGCGACTTCTCGGGCCGCGTCTTGGTGACCTCTTCATGGAGGTTCACCGAGGCGTTGCGGCGCCCGGGACTCGTCGGGTTGTAGACTCGAATTCCCATCTTCGTTCCTTCCGGCCCGTTCCCCCGGACGCTTGCGCCTCGGATCCACCGGCCAGCTCTTGCTTCAAACCTGTTTGTGCTTCAAACTCGTTTGCTCAGGCCTCGATCAACCCTTCTCAGAACAACTCGATGCTGTCATCGGGATGCAAACGCACCAACGCCTTCTTGACCAGCTTCGGCTCCACGTAGCCGTAACGCAGCCGGCGACGAGCACCCTTGGTGGTCACTGTGTTCACCCCGAGAACACGCACGCCGTAAAGCTCTTCGATCGCTGCCTTGATGGCAGGCTTGTCGGCCCGGCGATCGACAACGAACGCGTACTGGCCGTCCTCGTTCATCGCAGCGGTCGTCTTCTCGGTGAGCAGCGGCTTCTTGATGACGTAGGTCGCGTCCATCAGGCACCTTCCTTCTCAGCCGTCGCAGCGCCGGCCTGGCCACCCTGAGCTGTCATCGTCTTCCACCCGCCCTTGATCTCGGGTCCACGCTTGGGCCGAGCACCACGCGGCTCCCTGAGCCCGTTGCCACGACCCATCGGATCCAGTCGAGCGGACTTGTCCGTCTGCGAGCTTGGGCCCGTGAGCCACGCCTCGAGTTCGCTCTTGCCGATCACCATGTACCGATGGTTGAGCATCTCAAAGCACGTCAACTGATCGGCCTTGCAGATCGTCACATCGTCGATGTTCCGTGCCGAGAGCTTGGCGTTGCGCGTCGACTCGACGCTGTCGTCACCCGGAAGGGCGACAAGCACCGTGCGATCGACCTTCAGCGCCTTGAGCATGTCGATGAACGCACGCGTGCGGGGCTGCTTGAAGTCCAGGCTGTCGATGACCCGCACCTCGTTGTCAATGAGCTTGGCCAGCAGCGCGTTGCGGTTGGCCTTGCGCCGCATCTTCTTGGGCATCGAAAGCTGGTAGTCCTCGCGGCGACGCTTGTTGGGGAAGGCCCGACCACCGCCACGGAACTGGGGCACCTTCTTGTCGCCGTGGCGAGCGTTGCCCGTGCCCTTCTGGCGGTACATCTTCTTCGTCGTACCGATGACCTCGCCCCTCGTCTTCTGGCGGGCCGAGCCCTGCCGAAGGTTGGCGTGGTACATCACAAACGCCTGCTTGAGCAGCGGC
>CAZSBR010000075.1:0-11075 GCA_964605165.1 uncultured Phycisphaeraceae bacterium | reverse complement strand
GACTCGACGACCTGTCCGCCGCGCTCGACGTAGACGAGCTCTGGGCTGATGATCATGATCTCGGAGATGTTGGGCGTGTCGAGCAGGTCCTGCAGGGGACCGAGCCCGAAGATCATGTCGTTGAGGACCTTCTTGAGGTAGCGGGAGATGACGTAGATCTGCACGTTGTCGGGCAGTTCGCTCGTCATGGTCTCCATGAGCGTGTTGAAGCGCTCGTCGACGATCTCCATGTCTGACGCGACGCTGCGCTTTTCGAGCTTGAGGCCCAGCGTGCGGACGATGCGGTCGACGACCTGCTCGGCGGCCTTCTCCATGGCGGAGTTCTCGCCGGGCATGGCGCCGAGGTCGTCATCCATGATCTGCTTGGCGAGCGATTCGCCGCCGAGGCGGAGGACGAGTCGCCTGCGGAGATCCATCGAGAGCAGGCGGTTGCGGACGTTGCGTTCGTCGAACACGCGCGAGCGGAACTCGGTCTTGAGCAGTTCATCGATGATGGCGTTGATCTGCTCGAGGCTTCTGCTGGAGTGCTCGAGGCCTTGGGACGAGGCGCGGCGGAGATCAAGCTGGCGGATGACTGCTGAGTGCAGTTCCTGCTGGACGGCGTTGACGTCCTCTGCGCCGGTGGCTGCGACGACCTTCTCGCCGCCGAGTTGGAAGAGCAGCACGAACTGGGCGAGATGGATCTCTGACTTGTCGGGCAGGGGTGCGCTGGTGCCGCCCTTGACGAAGGTGTCGTTGACGCGGACGGGCCGGGCGTCGGGTGCGACGGTGATCTCCCAGCCGTCGCGGGAGCGGTCCACCTGTGCGTGGACCTTGGCGATCATCATGGAGTCGAGGGCGACCTCGCAGGCCTCATCTCGTCCGATTCTGAACCCTGCCTGCCCCTCGTAGGCGACGGTGTGCGTGGTTTTGAGGTTGTCCTGAACGATGACGCGCATGGGCGGAATCCGGGGCGAGGCGGGACGAGAGCAACGAGGAACGCGCAGAGCCGGGGCCGGCCCTGATGGGGTTGATCTCAGCCGCCGCTGGGTGCGCCGAGCCCGCCGCGCTGGACGGGGGCGTTGTCGCTGGTGGTGGGTCGCTCGGAAGGCCGGAGCATGATCTGGAACTGGTGCATGGCATGCTCGGCGATGGTGAGTGCTTCCTGCACGGAGACGTCGAGGGTGATCATGTCGCTGTTGGAGCCCCGGCCGCGGCCTGCGCCGGTGAGGGCGGTGAGGCGCGAGCCGACGAGTTGGTTGCCGACGGCGATGACGCGGACGTCTTCGAGCAGCACCTTGGGCTCGAAGCCGTTGGCGCCCATGGCGCCCTCAATCACTTGATTGAAGAAGGCGCCGGTCATTTGGCGAACGAGCTGATCCTGCTGCTCGCTGGTCATCTGGGAGGGATCGATGTCGGGCCGTTGGGTGGTCTGATCTGCCTGTCGCGGGAGGAGGACGACGAGGTCGATCTTGTCGCCGGGCATGAGCAGGCCCTGGAGGGCGGCTGCGCCGCCGACTTCGACGGCGTAGGCGCGGCGATCCGGAGCGAGTTCGATGTCCTTGGCGAGCGCGAAATGGGCGTAGGTGAGGGGCTGGCCGGCGGAGGCGGGCATGCCGAGGGCTCTGCCATCGATGGCGGCTTTCTCGCTTGCGCGGACGGAGGACTGGACGAGGGCCTCAAAGGTATCGCGGGGCACTTCAATTGTGCGCAAGTCTGTTTCTGCGTTGATCTTGTGGCCTGCGGGGTGGTCGCCGACGACTTGGAGGATCTCGACGGTTCGTTCGTTGACTGTCGGGTCGGCTTGCTGGGCCGAGCCTGATGCGCCAGCGGTGCTGAGGTAGATGAAAGCGAGGAGCATCGCCAGCACGCCCAGGACAACGGCGACCAGCAGCATAATTCTGTTCACGCCCACGGCTCGGCCCTCCGGGCCCGACCTCTTCCGACCCATTGTCGGCGGTCGAGCGGGCATGAGCGTACGACGACCCGCGTTTTCCCGCAAGGGTGCGCGTCGTTGCGCTGGAGTGGATGTGCTTGCTGATGGAGAGGGGTGTTCGGTACGCTGCGGCTCGGTGTTTGGTGTGGCCCGGCAGAGGTGCGGGCTGCGCATAGCTCGTGGGCGAAGCTGGAAACCCGGTGGAAGCCCGCGCCGGTATCGCTGTTCGTTTGTTGGCGTGCGCGGCTGGTGTGTGAGCCGGTGTTGGTGGGCCGGAGCGAATCGAGCCGGGAGTTCTGAACCGGACGTTGCCTCAAACCTCGTGACTTGGCGACCGCGTGGCGTGTCGTCGTGGAGAGCCGCAGATGTTGAACGTTGATGCCCTCGTCCGTGGACTGACCGGCGGTCGTCCCTCACCTGTTCGCCGGTCACAGCACGGCTTGCTGCCCAAGCGGCTTGTGAAGGCCGCGGGGCTGGCGATGCCCGAGGCGCTGGAGCCCCGGCAGTTGCTTTCGACGGTCTTCGTGGATGCGGATGCCACGGGCAGCGGCAACGGGCTGTCGTGGATGAACGCGTTTACCTCGCTCGGGGCGGCCATCGCTGCGGCGAACTCGGGCGATGACATCTGGGTCGCCGAGGGCACCTACACGCCCGGCACGGCGCGTGCGGACAGCTTTGAACTCAAGAGCGGCGTGAGCCTCTACGGCGGGTTCAGCGGCAACGAGACGGCGCTCGGGCAGCGCGACCCGTCGGCCAACCCGACGATTCTCTCGGGCGAGATCGGCGCAGCGGGCATCGCGGACAACAGCTTCAACGTCGTCACGGGCAGCGGGAACCTGGGTGGCGCGCAGATCGGCGGCTTCACGATCACGAGGGGCAACGCCAATGGCGGCGGCGACAGCAGCCAGGGCGGCGGCGTTCGCCTGCAGAACGCTGTCAACGTCGAGTTCCTGAGCGACACGTCGTTTGTTGACAACACAGCGACCAATGGCGGCGGTCTTGCGATCATCGGCGGCACGCCGACGATTCGTGGCACGCTGCAGAGCAACACCGCAACGGGCCAGGGTGGCGGCCTGTGGGTCAACGCCGGCCAGCCCGTCGTTCAGGCGACGTTCGTCAGCAACGATGCGGCAACGGGCGGCGGCGGCTACTGGACCAACAGTGCTGCGGGCACCATCAACAGCGGTTCGGTCTTTACCGGCAACCAGGCGACCGGCAACGGCGGCACGTTTGCCTTTGATGGCGCTGCACCCGCCTTCGCGGCAGCTCCCACGATTGTCAGCTCGACCGCGGGTGGCAATGGCGGCGCGGTGTGGCTGACGGGCGCGAGCCTCTCGGGCTCGTTCAACGTCAACATGTCGACCGCGACGGGCAACGGCGGCGGCATTTACGTGGGCAGCGGCGGCTCGCTGACGATGAGCGGCGGCGCTGTGACGAGCAACATCGCGGCCAATGGCGGCGGCATCTTCGGCGATACGGGCTCGACGCTGGCCATTACCGGCGGCAGTGTGAACTCCAATCAGGCCACCGCCGACGGCGGCGGCGTGTACGCGGCTTCGGGCCTGACGTTCAGCGGCGCGACCATCAACGACAACGCTGCGGGTGACGACGGCGGCGGCATCTGGGCGGGCAGCGGCACGTACACGCTCGGCAATGGCAGCGGGCTGACCGCCAGCGGCAACGAAGCGGACAACCGCGGCGGGGTGTTCTTCGGCCAGAACGCAACGGTGAACATCTCGGGCTCGACGATCAGCGGCGGCGGCGGGCTCGTCAGCACGAGTGCCGACGGCGGGTTTGCTGCGGTTGTGGGCGGCACGCTCAACGTGTGGAACAGCACGATCAGTGGCTTCCGCACATCGGGCGATGGCGCGGTGTTCTACGCGGATGCTTCGACGGTTCGGCTGTTCAACAACCGCTTCTATGACAACATTGCGGCTGGCGATGGCGGCGTGATTGCCATCAAGGGCGCTTCGACGACGACGATCGCGGGCAGCGTGTTCAGCGGCAACGCGGCGGGCGGCTTCGGCGGTGCTGTGGAGATCGGCGGCGGCAGCGCAACGGTCGTGAACACCACGGGCGCGCTCAACCTGGTTTCGAACACGGCGGTGACCAAGCTGCTGATCGGCCAGACCGTGACCTCGGGCGACCTCACGAGCAGCTCCAGCGGCTTTGGTGGCTTCCTTGCTGTGCGTTCGGGCGCGACGGCGACGATCGCCAACACGGTGGCGGCCAACAACACGGCGTTCCTGCCTCAGGGCGAGTTCGACAGCGCGCAGGTGTTCGTCGAGTCTGGCGCCAGCGCGACGATCCGCAACTCGGTGATGCAGCTCGGCCTGCCGCCGCGGGCCATTGATGGCGGCGGCGTGACTGCAGAGGACCCGATCTTCGATGATGCGAGTTCGCAGAAGGATGGCCGCGGCGCTGATGGCCAGACGGGCACGGCGGATGACGACTTCGATCTTGGCGACGGCTCGCCCGCGATCGACACGGGCGATGCTGCCGACCTGCCGGCGGATGTGCTCGACATCGACAACGATGGCGACACGACCGAGCAGTTGCCCATCGACTTTGAAGGCCGGTCGCGCATCGGTGGCACGGGCGTTGACATGGGCGCGTACGAGAGCGACGCGATCGGCCAGCAGCCGCCCGAGCCGGGCGCGCCGAGCATCGGCTCGCTTCGGGGCTTTGCGAGCACCGACAACGAGGGCAATGGCCCGAGCGATTCGTTCGGTGTGGGCAGCGGCTTTGACCTGGTGGCGATTGCTGTGCAGGATGGCGACGGCGATCTGGCGCGGGTCGAGTATTACTACGACTCCAACGACAACGGCGTTCTCGAGCCGGGGCTTGACCTGTTGCTCGGCACGGTGGCCTATGCCGAGGATGGGCCGGGCGGCCAGGGCACGTTTGATGCGACGATCGACGACGACGGGTTTACCACGGACTTTGCAAACATCGGCTTCGATGGCATCCCGGATGCCCTGCAGGGTGGCAACCCGGATGGCATTGACAATGTGCCCGAGTCGTTCATTCTGCGTGTGAGCGCGAGCCAATCGGCGGCGCTGGGCGGCGGCGTGAAGCGGTTCTTCGCCCGTGCGGTCGATTCGCTGAGCGCGACGAGCCTCGTCGAGGATGTGGAGATCAACTTCAGCGATGGCTCGACCGATCCCAACTTCTCGCTGATCATCGGCGGCAGTGCGCAGCGGCCCCTGACGAGTGCGGTGCCCTTCGCCACCGGGGCTCGCCCGGAGGTGATTCAGCTTGCGGACCTCGATGGTGACGGCGTCAACGACGCGATCGTGACAACCGAGGACAGTTCCAACCGGCTGACGATCTGGTATGGCCGCGGCGATGGCACGTTTGTTGATCGCTACGACGTGACGGGCATCCCGCGTTCAGAGGACGTGGTGGTTCGGGACTTCAATGATGATGGCCGGCTCGACTTTGCGACGGCCAACTGGCGTGGATCGGGCACGGTGACGGTCGGGCTCAATCAGGGTGGTCGCGGCGCGAGCGCGTTCCCCGCGTCTGCTGTGACGAACTACGCGGCGCGTGGCATTCGCTTCAGCATCGATGCGGGCGACCTCGATGGCGATGGCGACATCGACCTGATCGCGGCGAACCTGTCGACGGATCGCAACACCGATATTTACCTCAACAATGGCAATGGCGGGTTTAGCCGCATCAATGGGCCGGACGTCGGCAACATCGGTGTGGGCCGCATCCGTCTTGCGGATGTCGACAGCAACGGCAGGCTGGATGTCATCTACACCAACCGCAGTTCCAACATCCAGATCATCTACGCGGGCAGCGGGCACATCGTGACGGGCTCGAGCTTCACGCCGGGCTCGACGGCTTCGATCGCGTATCCGCAGAGCGGCAGCAAGTCGCTTCGTGGTCTTCGGTTTGCCGATCTTAACGGCGATGGCAACGTGGACATGGTTGCCTCCAACCAGGTGAACAGCGGCACGATCGCGGTCTATCTCAACAACGGCTCGGGCGGCTTCAACGCGGGCACGCTCTACTCCGTTGGCCGCAGCCCCGAGGACATCTCGCTTGGTGACCTGAACGCCGACGACGTGCTTGACATTGCTGTGGCGAACACGGGCAGCGGCAACATGAGCATCCTCATCAACAACGGGGATGGCACGCTGCAGCCTCAGTATTCGATCACGGTGGGCCGCGGTCCGGAAGGTATCGCGATCGGCGATGTCACGAGCGACGACATCAATGACATCGTCACGGCGAACATCAGCGACAACAACATCAGCTTCGTCAAGCTTGTCATCGGCGATCAGATCGCGGTGGGCACGGACAACTCGAGCAGCACGAACTTCGTGGGCATCATCAACGAGCAGTCCAACCCTGTGATCTTCAACCAGGACGCCGATGGCAACTGGTTTGCCCACCGGGTGAATTCGACGTCGGTGTTCCTTGTCGGCCAGATGACCGCGATCACGGTTGACGGCCAGCAGCACTTCTTTGCGACCAACGTCAACGGGCTTCGGTGGTTCTTCCCGGATCCCGCGGGCGATGGCACGACGTACCTCGAGCTTGACGTGGCCTCGTTCGCTGGCGCGCCCGCGGATGCGGACTTTGCCTTTGGTCTGAGCAGCGTGCTTGATCCTCAGGGCAACCCGCACCTCTTCGGGCTCAACTCCGATGGCGAGTACATCACGATTCGCCGAACGGGCGTGGTCAATGGCGCGTGGCAGTGGGCGTATGAGAACATCACCGATGACATCCTCGCGAACAACCCCTCGCTGCAGACGATTCCGCTGTTGATTGAGTTCGAACCCTACGTCACCCGCTGGAACCAGGTGGGGCTTGCGGGCGTGACGGACTTTGGCGAGGTGGTCAGCCTGTGGAATGCTCCGGCCAACGGCTTCTGGGCGTTCAGCAACCTGTCCGACACGGTTTCGGGCCAGCCCGGCTCTGCTGAGCGTTTGGTTGGCGGCCTTGCGACGGTCATCACGCAGCGGTTTGACACCGATCCGGCATCGCAGACGCAGTGGGACGGCATCAACATCGCGGGCCTTACCGGTGCGGGCGAACTCCGCGTGCTGTGGTGGGCTGCTGCCAACGTCAACACGGATCCGAACAACCTGGATTCGGGCTGGCGCGTCAGCAACCTGACGGACCCGCAGAAGACCAACCCGGCCTCGACGGAGAATGACCTGCCGGCGTTCAGCCCGGACTTTGGCCTTGCGAGTTACTTCACGCCATGGGGCGGCATCAACTATGTCGGCTTCACACCCGATGACCAGATGCAGGTCTACTGGTGGGTGCCGGGCTTTGCGGGCCAGTACATCTCGACGTTGATCTCCGACACGCTCTTGCCCGGGACGATCCTGCCGGTGGCGGATCTGACTGCGTACTCGGCGCCGAACGGGCTGATCAACATCTATGGCCCCGGGCCTCAGGAGGAGACGCTGCGCCTGTGGGTTGACCCGTTTGCCCCGGGCTCATCGTGGTCGGTCGAGAACCTCACGGAGATTGCCCAGCGCGTCGAGTGAGGCGGGGCACGATGTCCTGACACACAAGCCCCGGCGCGCATCGCCGGGGTTTTTTGTGCGCTTGGCATGCCCGGATGCCGGTGTCGCATGCTCAGCTTGCCATGGCGCGTTCGAAGGGCTTGTGCTGCTGAAGCCGCGCAATGAGGTCATCGCGATCGATCGGTTTGGGGATGAGGCAGCAGCACCCGGCTTCGCGGCATTGTTCTTCGAGGTCTGTTGAGATGTGGGCACTCATCGCTGCGATCCTGGCGGTGATGCCCATGCTGCGAAGCGCCTTGATCAGGGTCATGCCATCCATGCCCGGCATGTGCAGATCCGTGATGACCACGCCGAACTCTTCGGCCTGGATGATGTCCAACGCCTCGGCGCCGTGGGTGGCAGCGTGCACAATCGCGCCGCAGCGCGAGAGGTAGACGGTGAGCAGCCTGAGGATCTCCGGGCTGTCGTCGACCACGAGCGCTCTGAGCCCTGCCAGCGGCGGGCTGGATGCACTGCAGCAGGCCGCCGCCTCGGACTGAGCGGCCTGTGTGAGGGCATGCGCGGCGGCGGGATAGACCGGGTGCTCGCTGATCGGCACCTCAAAGGGCAGCCGGACGGTGAAGGTGCTGCCCTCACCGGGCTTTGAGACGATGTCGAACGTGCCGCCGAGCATCTCGATGAGGCGGGTGGTGATGGCCAGGCCCAGACCCGTGCCGCCGTGATGCCTTGTCGTGGAGACATCAGCCTGCTCGAAGGGTTTGAGGATGCGCTCGATGTCCTCGGGCGCGATGCCCTTGCCTGTATCGGTGACAGCGATGGTCAGCGTGGGCGGGTTGCTTTCGGAGACGACGGTCACGCTGAGGACGACGCAGCCGGCGTCGGTGAACTTGACGGCGTTGTTGAGCAGGTTGTGGAGGATCTGCCGAACACGCGTGGGGTCCGTCAGCAGATGGCGGGGCACGTCGTGCGCGACGTGGGCCTCGATGCTGAGGCGTTCGGGGTCGGCGCGGAGGCGGTATTGGTCCCTCAGGTCGCGGGTGATGGACCGCATGTCGGTGGGGACGTATTCGAGGCTGAGCTTGCCGCTCTCGGCCTTGGAGAGATCGAGCAGGTCGTTGATGACCGCGAGCAGGTGCTCGCCGTTGCGTTGGATGGTGTCGAGGTGCTGGCTGACCTGATCGCCATCCTCGCGTGCGAGGCCCGCGAAGCCGATGATGGAGGTCAGGGGCGTGCGGAGCTCATGGCTGATGTTGGCGAGAAAGGCGGTCTTTGCCTCGTTGGATGACTGGGCCGCGGCGGTTGCCTCGCGGAGTTGCTCGCGGATGGCCCGCTGCTCGCTGATGTCCTGAATCGCGCCGACGAGGGCGACACACTTGTCGCCCTCGTGCAGGGGCTCACCCATGACCCGCACCCAGACGCGTCGCCTGAGGGCTGTGATGATCTCGAGTTCGAGGTCGAAGGGTCGGGCGTGCTGTTGGCACTCGGCCATGGCCTGCTCGAGCTTGGCGCGCGAGGAAGGCGTGTAAAAGGAGACGGCTTCTTCGATGCTCGGAGCTTGTCCTTCTGGCAGATCGTGGATGCGGTAGACGCCCTCGGTCCAGGTGACCTCGCTGGTGATGATGTTGAGGTGCCAGCCGGCGACCTTGGCGAGCCTTGAGGTGTGCTCGACGAGGACGCGTTGTTGCTCGCGCTCGCGTTGCTCGATGACGCGCTCAGTGATGTCGTCGTTGATGCCGATGACGCGGATGGGATGGCCAGCTTCGTCGTACTCGATGGTGCAGCGTGAGGAGATGTAGCGCACCCCTTTGCGGGGATGCCGGATGCGGAACATGGTGCTGATCTCGCCGCCGCCGCGCTCCATGAGCTCTGCTTCTTCCTGGTTGACGCGTGTTGCATCTTCGGGAAAGACGGTTGACCACCAGGCTTCGCGCGGCGAGGGATAGTCCGCGGGATCGAGGCCGTAGACCTCCCACATCGTGTCGTCCCAGATAAGGGCCTGCTCGCGGACGTTCCACTGCCATACGCCGATGCCGACGCCGTGGGTGGCACGATCGAACCAGGAAGCCCGACGCCGTTTCAGCGAGAGCCATCTGCATGCGATGCGTCCCCACCGGGCCCAAGGCACCCGCCACTCACGCGGAGCGGGTGATCTCTTCGGGCGATGCGGCATCTCGACGTCCTGCACGACACAAGCTCCCGTGTGTGGTGACGGGAGGTATCGGCACCCGATGCGTCAGAACGCAGCGGCATCTGGAAGAGCGGCTACTGAAGCATGGGGGCAGGCTGATTATCGGAGAGGCGGGCGTTGGTTATCGGCGGCGACGGGCGACGAGCAGGCCGCCGAGGCCGAGCATCGCTGCCGAGCCCGGAGCGGGAATCACGCGCACGCCGAAGCCGCCACCCAGCACATCCGTGCTGCGGATGATCGAGCCGTCGGCCGAGTGCCAGACGATGACGTTGGCATCGTCGATGGACGTGGCGCTGATGGTGGCGGTGGAACCCTCTGTGCTGTCGAAGGTGCTCGCCCAGCCGTCGGTGAAGGCGCCGGACCAACTGAACCCGAGATCGAAAAGGGTGCCGGAATCGCCGACGTTCCAACCGCCGTTGTCGCTGCCGTCGTCTTCAGCGCGGATGGTTTCGATGGAGGTGTACGTCACGGTGCCGTTGAAGGACCCGCCCGATCCCGCGGCATTGCTGAAGACGGTGATGAACCCAAAGCCATCGGTCGCATCAACGATGACGACGTTCACAGCGTTTGCAATGAGCGAGGAACGCGCCGGGCTAACGCCGCTGTAACGCGAGCCAGCGTAGTTGTACGCGCCGGCGATGTCGGTGGCGGAGGTGAAGGCATCGATGGTGCCCACGCCCCCGCTGTTGTCGAACGCCTCGAAGACCTGTGCCTGTGCAAAGCCCGCACACGCGACGATCACCGCAACTCCACTCAGCTTGTTCATTGCAAATCCCTCTGTCCTGATCGATCTCTCTGAAAAAAGAGCGACCGTCGGCCGCCCACTCTTTTTCCCTCACGGTGCGCTCTTCTGCAGGGTTTGCAAGGGAAATTCGGACGTAATGGCCTCGATGGCAGGCGCCCGATGACGCCAGACTTCTCGGACTTTGGTGGCAATGGGCACCTCATCCGGTCTGGTGCCCGAAGTACCCATAGGGGCGTCCGGCGTCGGGCGTTCTCAGCATTCAGTTCTGATGCGGTGCTCTGGCCGCGTCTTTGAAGAAAGAGAGTGAGTTATGAAGGTTCTTGCTGCTGCCCTCGTCGCTGCTGCCGGTTCAGCCCAGGCTGATCTGGTTTCGTTCGTGTTTCCGATCAATGTCGAGCAGTCTGTCCCGGCACCTGACGTAACGGGCTTCAACCCATCGGGTCAGGGCGATGTGTTGTTCGATACCGACACCAACCTGCTGACATGGACCGTGACCTATGAGGGCCTGACGGGGCCGATCGTGTCGCCCGGTGCCCACTTTCACGGCCCGGCGGACTTCGGCGACACCGCGGGCGTTGAGGTCTTCCTGTCAATGGGCGACCCCAACGGCCCGACCTCGGGCGTGCTGACAGGCAGCGCGATGCTGACCAGCCAGCAGGCCGACGATCTTCTGGCCGGCTTGTGGTATGTGAACATCCACACGGCGCGGAACCAGCCCGGGGAGATCCGCGGGCA
>CAZSBR010000074.1:0-11113 GCA_964605165.1 uncultured Phycisphaeraceae bacterium | reverse complement strand
CGCCCATGCGATCGAGCAGGTCGATGACGCGCGGGGCCCAGTTGGCCATCTCCAGGACGGGCCCCTGATCGGCGAGGTAGTCGCCGCCGTAGATCGTCTCGTCGAAGTGCTGGTACTCGCTGTAGCCCTGCTGACGGGCGACATCGTTGCAGGCGTTGATGCCGCCCTGCGCGCACACGGAGTGAGACCGCTTCACGGGGACCATGCTGAAGAGATCCACCGCCACGCCCTGCTCTGCGATGCGGACGGTCGCAGCAAGGCCGGCCAGTCCGCCGCCGACGACGATCACACGCTGGGCATTGGGCATCACCATGGCAAACACTCCTGGTTGCTCGACCGGCTGCCTTGGGCGATCCAGCCGCGTGAGACGCGGGCTCTCGCCAAGCCGATCAGATTGTCACACATGCATTCGTTCACGCGAGGCCTCGCACGCGGCAGATCGAGATCGCATCTGCCAAGACCGGCGGGGCAGGCTCAGCCCTCGTCGGCCCAACATCGGTCTGCTCAATCAAACTGCCCGGGGGGCAGCGCTTCCTCCGAGCCGGGCACGACCTCGATGACGTCGACCACTTCGCTCGTCTTCTTCGCATTGAGGACGGATTCGACCCATTCGGCGTCTTGGATGTCCACGAAGAAGGTGAACGCGATGAGCGACGACCACGCCATGCCCATCAGGCCGATTCCAAGCAAAGCACAAACAGCACCCCACCGCTGCTGAGCCTTGGCGGAGATCGTCAGGCCCCAGGTGATGGCGGCGGTCCAGAGTCCATTGGCGAAGTGGAACACGAGCAGGCTGACGCCGATGAAGTAGCCCAGCGAGACGAGCACGCCGGCAGCCGTCCAGCCCTCTTCTGAGCCGCGCAGGGCCATGGCGAGCGTGCTGGAGGATTCGGTGTAGCCCCAGTCCACCCCGCCGGGGACGAGCCACGTCCAGCCCCAGCGCAGGGTGGCGACGTGGTAGAACACGAAGAACACGCCGATGTAGCCGCTCCACCGCTGGAGCGAGTAGCGCCAGTTGTCCTGGTAGGCGTAGTTGGCCGTGTTGCCCTTGCCCGTCTTGGCGTAGTAGAAGCCGAGGATCGAGTGGAAGGCGATCGAGACCCAGAGGGTGATTTCAATCAGCAGCAGGTGCGGGATCTGCTCGTTGATCCAGGTGACTTCCTTCTGGAAGTAGGCGATGCCCCGCTGGAGGAGGCTCGCGTCGGGTCCGAGGCCCGCATCGCCGTGGAGCGCAAACGCGCCCCACAGGATTGACGAGTTGGTGGTGAGGTGAGCGATCAGAAAGACGCCGATGGGCAGGATGCCTGTCAGCGAGTGAAGCCTGCGGAGCAGGAAATGATGCGCCTGGGGTCCGTTCGCCGCGGCTTTCTCCGTCACTCCAAGTCCTCCGTGGCGGATCGGTGCCCGCCTGTGTCGGTGCTTTACGCAGTGCGTTTCGTCGGCATGGTACCGACGGATGAGCTGTGGCAAACAACGGGCAGCGGGATCTCAGCCGCCCGCGGGCGGGGGTGGCGGCGGCGGCGTGCCCCCGGCCATGCCGACCCCACCGGGGCCGCCCATCGTTGTCGGCTGGATCTTGCCCTCTTCGACCGCCTTGGCGACGGCCTTGGAGACCTCGACGAACGCCATGCGCAGTTCTGAGAGCATGGCGGTGAGCATCTTGGCCTCCTCCTCATCGAGGTTGCCCTTGGTCTTTTCCTGGAGCACGCCCATCAGATCGATGTAGAGGCGGGCATACTCGGGAGCGACGATGGCCTTGCCCGTCTGCGGGTCGGGCATGTAGCCGAGGTACATCATCGCCTGGCTGGCGAGGGTCTTGACGAGGTCGTCGAACTGGATTGGGCCCGGGTCGCCCTGGCTCTCAGCGGCTTGCTGCTGCTTGGCGCGTTCCTGCTCGGCGAGCTTGGCTTTCTCGGCCTTGGCCTCACGCTTCCAGTCGTCGTCAACAATGAGCTTGGGGGCCTGGCCGTCGGCTGCATCAGCGGACATGGATCGTCCCTTCCTGCGTTCTGAGCCGAGCACGGGGGCCGATCGAACGATTCTGATCGACCGGGCTTGCCCGGCCTCGGTACGCTTGTCCCATGGTAGACACCGAACGCGACAGGATCGGCTGCAGCATGCACATGCGACCACACGCGCTCGCCGGGCTGGCAGGCGCTGTGATCGCCTGGGGCTTCCTCCCCGGCTGCTCGATGCAGAGTGAACAGGCGTTTCAGACGCCCGCAGGTCGGCAGGTCACCCCCGAAGCGTTCGTGGGAACGTCCAACGCTAAGCCCGTGCCCACCCAGCGCCGAACGGTGAGGGTCGTCAGCGCTGCGGAGGCCTCAGAGCGAGAGGTCGTGGGCATCGAGCAGGCAGCTTCCGCGACACCGGGCGATGCTGACCAAGCAATGGACGACCCGGCCAACACGCTGCCGATGGTCACGGCTTCGGGCGCTCCGCTGATCGACGCCAAGGTGGGCGATCTCAATGGTGCGCCGATCTTCGCCAAGTCCTGGCTTCAGCCCATCAGCGGCCGCCTTGCAGCCGAGGGCAGCCGCATGGAGCGTGAGGAGTTCCGCGCCTTTGCCTCCGACCTCATTCGTCAGCGGCTGGCGGGTGAACTCAAGGATGAACTGCTCTACGCGGAGATCCAGTCCGAACTGACGCCGCAGGAGAAGGCGGGCCTGAGGCAGGTGCTACAGAACGCTCAGCAGGAACAGATCCGCCGGACGGGTGGCAGCGTCACCCTCGCCGAGCGGCAGCTTCAGGACGCCAACGACCAGACGATCGATTCGTTCATTCGTGATCGCGAGCGGCAGATCCTCGTTGCCGAGAAGTATCGCCGGGAGATCGACGACAAGGTGCAGGTCTCCCAGCGGGACATCCGCTTGTTCTACGAGCGCAACAGCGAGCAGTTCAACCCGCCGCCGGTTGCGACGATTCACCGCGTGCGTCTGTCGGCGCGCAACACGGATGCCATCGCCGAGGTGCAGCGCCGCATCGCAGCGGGCGAGCCCTTCCCCGAGATCGCGCTCATCGAAGACAACACGATGAGTGAGCCCTTCACCGAGCGCGAGATCGACGGCCCCATCAGCGAGTACGAGTTCTACAGCGTCGAGTCGCTCAACGAGGCGGCCCAGCAGCTCGCCGTGGGCAGAACCATCGGCCCGATCGAGCATGGCTCGAGCGTGTCGTGGCTTCACATGAGTGACCTCGAAGATCGCAGCATCTCGCTGTACGACGCGCAGCTCATCATCGAGAACCAGCTCCGCGCAGAGCAGCGCCGCCAGCTCGAGCAGCGGTACATCTTCAAGCTCATCCGCAGAGCCGGGCTTGCCGAGTTCGACGAGATCGTGGCCAACCTCACCGACATCAGCGAGACGTGGTTCTACACCAACCCCGAAGAGCAAACCGACTCGACGGCTTCGGCGGGCAGCTAAGGCGAGCCTCACATGTGGCGGCACCTGCTTGTGAGGCTTGGGCTCGGACGTCGCTGGCCCGAGCATCTGCGCGTCGGGCGGCGAGGCGAGGCAATCGCTGCTCGCCATCTCAGGGCCAAGGGCTTTCGCATGCTCGGCCGAAACGTGCGGACCCGCGGCGGCGAGGCGGACCTGGTTGCGGTCGATCCCGACGGGGCCTCGATCGTGCTCATCGAGGTCAAGACTCGGATCGGCGGCAGGCATGATCCGCAGCACGCTGTGGGCCGGGACAAGCAGCGCCGGCTCATCCGCACGCTCAAGGCGCTGCGCTCCTCACATCGCTGGCACGATCGACCTGCCCGCATCGACATCGTGACGGTGTGGTGGCGCGATGGTCACCCAGAGCCGGATGTGCGCCACCACATCAATGCAGTTTCCCCGGGCTCGTCGCCAGCCGCGCGTCCGGGCTCATTCCGCGGGCGCTGAACCCGGCCAAGCCCGCTGCGTGGATGCTTCGTCTTCTGCGGGGAAGGTGTCGTCCTCGATGCCGGCGAACTTCCGCGGCGCAAGCGAAGCGCGAAAGCGTGACTCGAGCTCATGCTCGCGGAGCCGCGACTCATTGAGCCTGACAGGCACCACGAGGGTGAACATCGCGCCCTCGCCGACCTCGGATTCCAGGAGCAGGTCGCCCTGGAGCATCTGGGCGAACTCCTTGGCGATTGCAAGCCCGAGGCCCGTGCCCGCGTGGCCGCGGGTGTGCGTGGCCTCGATCTGCCGGAACTTCTCGAACACCGCGTCGTGGTCCTCGGGGGCGATGCCCGGCCCATTGTCGATGACGCTGAAGCGGACACGCTCGATGCCCTCGGGGTCGGTTTCGGGCAGCCGCTCGACGCGCAGCATGACGAGCCCGGGTCTTCCGTCGCTGCCCTCGGGGCCTGTGAACTTCACGCCGTTGGCCAGCAGGTTGAAGATGAGCTGACGGAGCTTGCGGGCATCGGTCTCGAGCACGGGGGTGCGTGGATCGATCCTGAGCTCGGTGGTCACACCGGCGCGCTCGGCAAGCGGCGCAATGAGACCCATGAGCCCCTCGCAGAGGTCACGCGGATCGACCGGGGTGATCTCGAGGCGCACCTTACCGGCCTCGATCTTGGCCATCTCGAGGAGTTCTTCGATCATGTCCAGCAGCGTCTGGCCCGCGTGCATGATGTTGTCGAGGTAGCGGCGTCGCTTGGCAAGAGACTCGGGCGAGGGGGGCTCCTGCAGCGCATCGTCACGGTCGGCGATGGACAGCAGCAACTCGGCAAAGCCGGTAATCGCGTTCAAGGGTGTGCGGAGCTCGTGGCTGACGCTCGCAAGAAAGTCGCTCTTGAGGCTCATCGCTTCGTAGAGGCGCAGGTTGGCCTCTGCGAGTTCGTTGAGCTTGAGGTCCATCGCCGCGTTCGTACCACGCAGACGCGCATTGGCCGACGAGAGCGTGTCGAGCATCTCGTTGAAGGTCTCGGCGAGCACCTCGAACTCATCGCCCGTGTTGATCGCTGAGCGTGCTTCGCTCCTGCCGAGACGGACCTGCTCTGCGGTTTCGGTCAGCGCGCGCACCGGCGAGAGGATGATGCGATGCGTGATCAGATAGAACGCGAGGATCGCAAGCCCGAGCACGAACGAGCCCGCCGAGAGGATGTACAGCGTGTTGACGACGATCAGCCGGCCCGCGTTGGGACTCGGCCGCTCGAGCACCAGCACACGCAGAACGCCCGCTTCAGTCCGCTGGGGCCTGAGATATCGATACGACCGCCCGGCCTCGGTGCGGATGACGCTCTGACTGTGCCTGAGCGAGGGCTCTGCCTCGAATCGCGCCAGCGCGCGTTCGATCTGCGGCGAACCCGTCTGCGGGTTGGTGATCTCTTCAGGCGTCAGCACGCGGATGGTCATGCCGCGGGGCTCTGGAATCACGGGCGATGACACCGCCGAGGATGCATCAGAGGCCGCCGGCTCACCGGTTGTCGCATCCGAGGTCGCCTCGTACACATCCGCGAGGTAGGACGAGAACTCGAGCTCTCCCTCGTCCACGAGCGACTGCATCCGAAGCCAGGGGAAGACCAGCGCGGTGGCGACGATCAGAACAACCGTCCCGCCGAAGAGCACCAGGCACTTGTCAGCGAGTGAGACGCCCCGAACGAGATGGGCAGGCCACCGGAATTGCACAGGGGTAAGTGTATGAACTGGCCGGACCGCCTCCGCCCCCCCCCGCACCTGATCGGTCTTTGATTGGACCTCACGATGACTTCCGGCCCGGGAGCCCTGTCCCGGTCGGCATGGGTGATTTTCACCGATAATGAGAATCCATTTGCAAAGCCCTTGGCACGGGCTATCCTTTCGCCATGAAGTGCCGAGGCTTCACGCTCATTGAGCTTCTGGTGGTCATCGCGATCATCGCGCTGCTCATCGGCTTCCTGCTGCCGGCGCTGGGCAAGGCGCGGCAGGCGGCCGATGCTGCGGTCTGCCTGTCCAACGTCCGCCAGCTCGGTCAGGCGCAGGCCATGTGGATGAACGACCACGACGATGCGCTCATCGATGCGGGCCTGCCCCACGGCGGGATTGCCAGCCGTGAAGAGGTGCTCGCGTCTTGGCCCGTTGCCCTCTCGACCTACTACGGCTCGACGGACGTGCTGCGAGCACCGGGCGATACGAGCCGGTTCTGGTCGGTGGATGACGAGGGCGACGATCCGGGCGTAGGGCTTGACCGCGCGCTGGATCTCTTCAATGACGAAGATGAGGGCAACGACCCCGTGGGCCAGTCCATCAGCCGGTGGACGAGCTATGGCCTCAACGACTTCCTGACATCGCTCGGCGAGAGTTTCCGCGATCCGCGGCTTGGCAGGCAGGTGCAGCCGTACCGCACGCTGCACAGCGTGCCTCGACCGACCGAGACCATTCAGTTTGTCATGATGACCGAGGGTCACACGCCGAGTTCGGCGGGCTTTGCCAAGTCGGATCATGTCCATGCCTTTGGCTGGTTTGATCCGGGCAGCGGCCCCGAGACCGCTGCGAGACTCGCAGCCGACGAAGTCGAAACCAACGCCCACGGAGGAGAGAGAGCCTCGCTGGCGGCGCGATCGACCTTCGGCTTTGTCGATGGTCATGCCGAGACGCTGAGCTTCGGCGACGTGTGGCAGGACTTCTGGGACAACAACTTTTATCCGGAGGTTGCTCGATGAGGAGTGTGCTGACGGTGCTTGCTGGAGTTGGGTGCGCAGCCGGAGTTGCCGGTGCGCAATTGCACGAAACCGATGTGGTGCTCGAGACCGGTGCGGGCTTCATCGAGACGCTCGGCCAGGTAGGCGGCGGCTCGCTCGAAGCGGGCTGCGTGTTCTCCGCGGACATCACCGCCGGCAGCACGAACGACCCTGGCTTTGACAACCTCAACGGCACGTTTGCGCCCAACCAGAATGTCTTCCTCGACATCATGAGCCACCTCAGGGCGTGGGATGGCGCGGCATGGGTCGCGGCAGATCCGGTGCAGATCCGCATCACGCGCGGCTTTGATGGTCCCGTGTTCAGCCCGAGTGAGGGCGGCGGCATCGCAGAAGGCTTCGCCGTCAGTGCGAACAGCAGCGGCAAGTGGCACAAGCACTATCTGTTCACGCTCGTCGGCACCGCACCGGACCCCGTGTACGCCATGGAACTGCGGCTTCGCACCAATGAACAGGTGCCGGGCGATTCCGAACCCTTCTGGTTTGTCTTCAGCAACGGCGCGGATGCTCTGACCCTCGACGAGGCGCTCGCTGCGGCGAGGACCACGCTTGGCTCCTGCGGCGATCAGCCTTGTGTGGGCGATATCGCGGACGACTTCGGTCTGGCGGGCGGCGACGGACAGGTGAGCTTCGGCGACTTCCTGTTCATGCTCGGGCTGCTGGGCCCGTGCCCAGGCGGCGCGCCCGGCTGCGTGGGCGACATCGCAGATGACTTTGGCCTGCCCAGCCCCGATGGACAGGTGAGCTTTGGTGACTTCCTCAGTCTGCTTGGCCTGCTGGGCCCCTGCGACTGATGCACATGGACGAGATGCCGAGGCGTTGTTGCCTCGGAGGTGAGTGCGTTCCTGGAACGGGCGTGATCGGTGTATCGTGCCAGAATGGAGCAGTGAGATGAACGTGAAGATGTGTGTTGTTTCTCTTGGCCTGATCGCGGGTGTTGCAAGCGCTGATCTCGAGTCCGACTTTGCGGTCGGCACGGACGGTGCCGGCAAGCTCAAGTTCGAGTTCAACTTCGGCTCCATCGAGCCGCTGCCCTTCAACGACGGGCCGAACGTCTGGATCGGTGATGAGCCCGGCTTTGCCAACCTCGATGTCGATGAGCCGGACGAGGGTTTCTTCACGCTGCCCTCGAGCGCGTTCATCTCGATCGAGATCCTCTCGACCGATCCCGGCTTCCGCGTGGTCGATCCGCTGTTCGACCCCTTCAGCCAGACGATCGAAGACGCTACCGTCAGCAGCTTTGATCTGGGCAGCCCGGACTTTGACGACCACCCCTTCTGGGTTGTCCAGCTCAGCGAGTGGGACGGCGTGACGACCGACTTCAACGTCACGCTCCGGGCTGTGGACTCGGGCGCTGGCCTGATGGCCAGCGATCCGATCACGGTCACCTTCACCATCCCCACGCCGGCCTCGGCAGGCCTGCTTGCGATGGGCGGCTTGATGGTTGCACGCCGTCGCCGCTAAGAGCGATGCGGGGCGCCCAACAGACGCCCACACCAGTCTGATCACCTCTGACACGGAGCCGGCCATCCGCGAGGCCGGCTCCTGTCTTTTTGGCCTGAAGAACACTGATTCGGTCTCTGTTTACGGATCAAACTGTCTTTGACCCGCTGAGGGATTTGCGGTACCTTGCGGGGCACCACCTTTTTCACCCCGGAGAGCCCGCCGTGCACCGTTTCATCCCATCTGTCGTTCTTCTTTCGCTCGCTGCGGGTGCCCACGGTCAGCAGGACCTCCTGCCGGACATCATCGTGGCGAAGGAAAACCTCTTCGATCACTACGTCACGGGCAACCAGCTCCGCCTTTCCAACGGCACGGCCAACATCGGCCCGGGCAAGTTCCATCTCTACGGCGGGCCGGACAACGGCGACGGCACGCAGCAGGTCATCCAGCGCGTCTTCAAGACCGATGGCTCCTTCACGGATCGCCCCGCGGGCAACTTCGTCTTTCACCCCTCGCACAACCACATCCACGTCGAGAACTGGGCGAGCTATCGCCTCCGCGAGATCATCGGGCCCAACGACGGCGTGGGCCCCATCGTCGCTGAGGGCGAGAAGACGAGCTTCTGCATCATCGACCTGGGCATCTACGACACCACCGTCGACAACTACAACCCCCAGGGCGAGTTTTTTAGCTGCGGCTCGACCATCCAAGGCCTGAGCGTCGGCTGGGTCGACGTCTATTCGTCCGGTCTCGAGGGCCAGTCGATTGATATCTCGGGCGTGCCCGATGGCGAGTACTGGCTCGAGTCCGTCGTTGATCCCGACAACAACTTCCTCGAGGCCGACGAGACCAACAACGCCACGCGCATCAAGGTCACCATCAGCGGCGGCGGCACGGGCTCGATCGATCCCGACCGCTACGAGCCCAACAACTCGCGCCTCGAGACCGCCGCCCGCACCGTCGGCGCCATCAACAGCCCGAACCTTGGCCCCGTGGGTCCCGAGACCGTCATTCAGGATCTCACGATCGAGACCAGCAACGACGACGACTTCTACCGCTTCTACATGCCCGCCACCGGCACGGGCAGCGACTTCGTCCGCATCCAGTTCCCGCACAATCAGGGCGACATCGACATGTACCTGCGCAATGACGCCGGCGCGCAGCTCGATGGCAGCTTCAGCGTCTCCAACACCGAGGAGATTTCCCTCAGCGGCTACCCCGCCGGCTGGTATGTCGTCGAGGTCTACGGCTACAACGGCGCCACCAGCCCGGACATCACGCTGACCATCAATCCCTCGGCCAACCAGTCCCCCAGCATCGATGTCCTCACCCCGCCCGCGGGCGATACACGCCGCGAACATGGCAACGAGAACTACACCATCACGTGGAACCACTCAGATCCCGAGTCCAACCTCACCTGGGTGACCGTGTACGCCAATACCTCGCCCGCCTTTGATGGCAACGAGGTGCTCCTGCCCACCAGCATCAACACGCCCGCTTCGCTCGGGGCCTACATCGTCAACTCCGCGTACCTCGAGCCGGGCGGCACGTACTGGTTCTACGCCGAGATCACCGATGGCGGCACGCGCACCGGTGCGTGGTCCGATGGCACCGTCACCTTCTACGACCACTGCACGGGCGACATCGCCAACGACCTCGGTTCCTTCGGGCCCGATGGCCAGATCAGCTTCGGTGACTTCCTCGCCATGCTCACGCTCCTTGGCCCCTGCCCCGGCGGAACAGCCGGCTGCACGGGCGACATCGCCGATGACTTCGGCGCGCTGGGCGATGGCGACGGGCAGGTCAGCTTCGGCGACTTCCTCGGCCTGCTCACCCTCCTCGGCCCCTGCGAATAACCCCTTACGGGGTTTTCTGGTCCGCTGCGAGGATCGCACGCCCGGGGCAGGCTCTTCGAAGCTCGCCTCAGGCATTTGGAAGCCCGCCGCAGGCGCTTGGAAAGCCGCCTCAGGCGGCCCGTTCGTCGCGCACGCTGAGGCTGCGTAAGGTGCGGGCATGGCGTCGGGCGGATCAGAGGATCGACTTGGACTGAGCATCGGCCTCGGTGTGGCGCTGGGCTTCTGTCTCGGTGTCGCGATGGGCACCGTCGTGGGCGTGGCCATCGACAACATCCCGATGGGCGTAGCGATGGGGCCGAGCATCGGCGCCGTGATGTGTGCAGCGGTGGCGGTCGCTCTTGCCAAGCGTTCGGTCCCCGCCAAGACCTGCCCGCACTGCGGCTATGACACCAAGGACCTGCCGACGAACACCTGCCCCGAGTGCGGCGAGGACTGGACCAAGCCGCCGCCCGACGCGGAGTTCGAGAGCAGCCAAGCAGACACCGCCGAAAGCGGCGAACGCTGAAGCGTGGCGAGGCGCGATCGTGCCTCAGGCGGCGCGTTCGTCGCGCGAGGTGCCCGCAGCGGCTTTGTCCTGGCCGCTGGCCACCTTCAGCACTGGCTCGGTGCTCGCCGAAGCCTGACGCACGCTGCCGACCTGCACCGTGTGCACCGCGGTGGTGCCTCTGCGGGTCGAGCGCGTCGCGGTGACGGCGTAGTGGATTGTCCCGCCGCTGGATGGATCCAGCCCCGCGGGCAGTGTGGTATCGATGAACTCCTTGCGGCCCACGGTGCCCAGCCGCACCCACGGCGTTTCGCCGGGTGAGCCATCGGCGCCGATCTTGCGGGCAACCTCATAGACCGTGCCGCTCGTGCCCTCGGGGTTGTTGCAGGTCCACTTCAGGCGCAAGGGGCCGGTGGGCAGCAAGTCGGTTGAGAAACGAGACGGCATGCCCGGCGGAGGAACGGCTCTGGACGACCGACGCGGACGCACCGGCGGGAGTTGAGCGAGGTTCAGCACTTCCACGTCGTCCGTGGCCGCGGCGTGCAGACGAATCGTCTCGATGAGGTCGCTTCCAAGCCCCGGCCCGCTGTGAAGATGCTTGACGGCCTGGTTGAGCGCGGCGGTGGCGCTGGCGGCGGCGACCCGCGCGAGTTCGGCTTGGGCTTGCGCCTCGCGCGC
>CAZSBR010000073.1:0-11205 GCA_964605165.1 uncultured Phycisphaeraceae bacterium | reverse complement strand
CACGCTCGGCCTCGGTGTCATGCTCGTGGCGAACATCCCGATCATGTGGATCTTCGGCGCACAAGCCATGAGCGCCTACCACGGCTATTTCCGCAAGCTCAAGGAAGGCGGCGATGACTCACACCAGGCCCCGCCCATCACCGAGGTGGTCGAAGGCAAGGATGTCGAGTAAGCCCCTACTCACTCGCTGAGGCTTCGTTTCGCGGCGGAGCCTCAACGACCGAACCCTCCATGGCCCGTGCAACAGCACGGGCCATTTCATGCGCCGACTCAACGGCCTCAATTCGGCTTTTCCTGACGCACCCCGCCCACACCCAGGGCAAAGGCAATGCGGTGAGCGGGAGGTACCACGCATACGTCAGCCAAGGCATGTCCTGCACCCACCGGCTGTACCACGTGAAATAGGTAACAAGCATCGAATCGGTCAGCCATACGCCCGGCCAGACAGTGATGGCCAGCACCACCGCAAAGACAATCGGCATCCGCTTGAGACGGACCAGGCGAAGCTCCGCAACACTGCCGCCCTGGGTCTGCTTCAGATCGCCTACGAGTTGGTGATCAAACGGGGTGGCTGCTGCCTCGACGGCAAACCATGACCCGCCCGCTCCAACCTCGAACTCGGCGAGTTTGCCCCGCTTGGCACGTTCCCGGCAGGCAGCGATCGCGGCGGAAGGTTCCAGCGGCGACTCCACACGCCAGCGCAAGCGACGGATGTCTTCGGGTGCCTGTGATGCAAGCGGCTTGGCGGATGGCTGGGTCAACGCGTGTTCCGGCGAAAAAGGGTCAGCAACGTCGCGAGTGTAGAACTTCGGCTCGGCAGGCACGGAGCTTGCTCCATCTCGGTTGTGAGGCCAACAGGACGTCATGGAACCGCAAGCAATGTGCCGCCCCTGCGCCTGGTAGGTGCAGGTTCTGCGCCCAATCGCTCGGCGCTGCGAGTCGCCCGGCGGGTGGTGCCGGCTCGTGAAGAGCACACCCGTGAAGTCACGAGGGAGAATCTCGCCGCCGCTTCCATGTCCGTTTCCGATGCTCGGTGGGCCTTTGCTGTCCGTGTGGCCTCCTCCATTGAGGGCAAACGGGCAGGGATTCTTCGGCCGGATGTTCGCCAGCGCCTCGTGCAGCAGGCGGCTCACCTCGGGCTTCGGCCCTTTGATGCCAACCTGGTCATCGCCATTATCCAGGATGCGGCCCGCACCGGGGCGCCCCTCAGCCCCGAAGCAGCCGAACGGCTCAAGCTCGTGCGTAACCCCGCCGAGACCCGGGCGAGGCAGGGAGCCCTGTCGTGGCGTGGCTTGCTCGCATCAAGCGCAATCGCCATCCTGCTCGTTTGGCTCGCGATCCGATGGCTGGTCGGCTAGCGTCTTCTCCGATGCCGGGGCTGTCGCTCCGGAATGCCCTCACGCTCACCCAGCGACGGAGACGACCATGCCCCCGATGGAAGAAGGCAAGAAAGCGCCCGCGTTCACCCTCTGCGACCAAGATGGCACCAAACGGTCTCTCAAGGACTACGCGGGCACGCCCGTCGTTCTGTTTTTCTACCCGAAGGACCTCACAAGCGGCTGCACCACCGAGGCGTGTGACTTCCGTGACCGCATTCAGAAGTTCGAGACTGCAGGTGCCCAGATCCTCGGCATCTCCATCCTCGATCAGAAGAGCAAGAAGAAGTTCGCCGACAAGCAGGAACTCACCTACCCGCTGCTGGCCGACGACGCTGTGAATGAGGACGGCAAGCCCGATCCGAAGATTGCTCAGAAGTACGGCGTCTGGGTGGAGAAGTCCATGTACGGCAAGAAGTACATGGGCATCGAACGCACGACCTTCCTCATCGATGGGCAGGGCAAAGTCGCCCGTCGCTGGGACAAGGTCAAGGTGCCTGGTCATGCTGAGGAGGTCCTCCAAGCCGTCAAAGACCTCGCCTGACACAGGTATGCCAGCCCCAAAAACTGTGGTATGCTGGAGCGTGCCGATGCGGCAAGTCCTTTCCCAGCCCTCAAGAGAGACGGAGGCCTCCTTTGGCAACCGAACGCAGCAACGCTCCCCGCACCATCATCTGGCTTCTTGTCGTCGCTATCGTCGCCGCGGCGGTCTACTTCATGCCTCGCAACCCGACGCCAGAGGGGTTCTCTCCCCGCATCGCTCTGGTGACGGCCGACAGCGACCCATACTGGGACATCGTCATTCTCGGGGCGGAGGAGGCTGCTCAACGGTCCAATGCCCAGCTCGAGATCATCAAGGGCTCAGGAAGCCCATCCGAGCAGACGACCATCATCAGCAGGCTTGACGGATTCGACGCAATCGCAGTAAGCCCGGTCGATGGCGATAAGCAGGGTGTGCTCCTCCGCGAGTTGGCTCGCCAGATGCCTCTGGTCACCATCGATTCCGACTCGAGCATCTCTGAGCGGCTCTGCTTCGTCGGCACGGACAACTACATCGCCGGTCGCCGGTGCGGTCAGCTTATCAAGCAGGCGCTCCCAGATGGTGGCGAAGTCGCCATCCTCGCTGGGCCGCTCGATAAGGAAAACGGCAAGGCTCGCCGTCAGGGCATCATCGATGAACTCCTTGATCGTTCATTGAACACGGTTGTCACCGAAGATCCGCTCGATCAGCCCATCGAGGGCGAACGCTTCACCATCGTTACGACCATGGTCGATGAGACGACCGCTGAATCAGCCAAGGCCAACGCAACGGCCGTGTTGAATGATCACCCGGAGATCGACGCAATCGTGGGCATCTATGCGTACAACACGCCCGCTGCCCTCGCGGCTGTCACCGAGGCCGACAAGCTGGGACAGATCAAGCTCATCGGCTTCGACGACAACGAACAAACACTCGCCGGCATCGAGGCAGGCACCGTGTTTGGCACCATCGCGCAGGACCAGTTCAACTACGGCTACCGGGCTGTCCAACTGCTCGCAGAGGTCTCCGCGACGGGCCAGACGGCTCACGTGCCGCTCGACCGCAAGATGCACTTTCCTGTGGTCCTCGTCACGCGGGACAACATCGAGGCGTTCAGGGTGTCCAGGCGGGGCAACATCATGGGCCTGCGCCTCGTGAATCCGCCCGAGAACTGAGCGGTCACCATCGCCCAGAACTGTGGGGATCTCGCGATGCGTGCGCATCGAGGCCGCTCGCCGCACCGAAGCTTGCGGTTCGCTTGCTACGCGTGTTCCATCCGGAACAGCCACTCGTCCTCAAGCTCATCAAGCTCAGCCTTGAGTTCGCCCCTGCGTGAAGTCAACGATGCTGCGCGGTCCGGATCAGTCCAGGTCTCGGTGAGGGCGAGTTGCTCATCGAGGTCCGCCATCTCGAACTGGAGTTCGCCCATACGTTCTTCGACCTGCTCCGTGTTCATCCAACTGAAACGGCTCTTGCGCTTCCCGCCCTTGGCATCTGTCTGTCCTGAGGGTCGCTGAGTCGGGGGCTGCTGGTCAGGTGCAATGTTTGAAGCCGAAGAGCTACCCGCGTCGCCATAGCCACCCGCCGATGCACTCCGCTGACGCTGCCACTGTGAGTACGTCCCGTGGAAGATGGTCACTTTGCCGGTTCCGTCAAGGATCAACAGGTGGTCGCAAACGCAATCGATGAGTGCTCGGTCGTGGCTGATGAGCAGCAGGGCCCCGTCATAGCCGCCGCCACCCGCAGCCAGTGCTTCTTCGAGACGTTCCGCTGAAGGAATGTCGAGGTGGTTGGTCGGCTCATCGAGCACCAGCAGGTTCTTCGCGCTGGCGAGCAGCGACGCAAGACCTATTCGCGCGCGCTCGCCGCCGCTGAGCACCGCGATCTCTTTCTCCTGATCGAGCCCGCTGAAGAGGAACGCACCCGCGAGGTTGCGTGCCTGCTGTTCGCTAAGGAGCTGTGCCGGATTGGCCTTCTCGACCGCTCGCTGCAGCGCTCGCACGACTGTCTGGTCGGGGTCACCCAACGCTGGATTCTGCTCGAAGTAGCCGACCACGACCCGCGATCCGAGGTTTGCAGTGCCATTGTCCGGGGCAAGCTGCCCGAGGAGCGTGCGCACGAGGGTCGTCTTTCCAGCACCGTTCGGTCCGATGATCGCCCATCGCTCGCCCCGTCCGATCGTGATGTCAAGATCGTGGAACAGCCGCCTGGTCGCGCCATCTGCATTGGTGTACGACTTGGCGAGCGCCTTGCCCACGATCACGAGGTCGCCGGGCCGCTCAGCGCGAGGTAAGTCAAGGCTGAACGCGCCAAGCTCCATCGGGCGCTCGAGAGATGACGATTCGCGCGCTCGCTCGAGCCGGCTTTCGCGTCCCTTCGCCTGCTTGGCACGCTGGCCGGCTTTGTACTTGCGGATGAACGCCTCTTCGCGCTTGAACTTCGTCTGCTCGTTCTCCCATGCGCGCAGTAGCGAGGTTCGCCGCTCGCTTCGCAGTTCTCGGAAGGTCTCGTAGTTGCCCGGGTAGTCGATGAGCCTTGCCTGCTCAAGCTCGATGATTCGCGTGACCACGGCGTCGAGCAGCCTGCGGTCGTGACTGATCAACAGGACCGCGCCCCTGAACTCATCGCGAAGGAAGGTCTCGAGCCATTCACGACCATCGATATCAAGGTGGTTCGTGGGCTCGTCCATCAGCAGGCAGTCAGGCTGCCGAAGCAGGAGCTTCGCGAGCGCGACGCGAGCACGCTGGCCGCCGCTGAGCCCCTCGACCGGCACTTCGAACTGCTCGTCTCGGAAACCCAGGCCGTGCAGCACAGCGCCCACGCGATGCTCGTAGTTCAGCCCTCCCGCAGCATCAATCTCGTGCTCGATCTCGGCCTGCCGCTTCAGGAGAGTCTCGAGCTGTTGACCGCTCGCATCTGCCATGGCATCGAAAGTCGAAGCAAGATCGCCCTCCAGGCGCACGAGGTGATCGAAAGCCGACATCGCCTCGGCGCGCAAGGACCGCCCGGGGGTGAGCACGGGATGCTGATCAAGCACGCCGATGCGCGCGCCACGCTGGGCCGTGACGCTTCCGCTGTCGGGCGAGAGTTTCCCAGCGAGGACATGAAGAAGCGTGCTCTTGCCTTCGCCGTTGCGACCCACCAGGCCGATGCGCTCACCGGGCTCAATCGAGAACGACACACCATCGAGCACAACCCTGTGCCCATATGCGTGTGAGAGATTGGCTGCTGCGAGCACCGGCATGCCCGACGGTACGCCCGGCGAACTCAGAGCGGCGAGCCGGAGGGCGCGACTTTGCCGGTCATGACGAGCCATGGCCGCACTGTCAGTTGCTTGAGTACAGGCAGAGAGCCCGCCTTGGCCAGATGCCGGGCGAGCGCGGGCCGCATCAGCGTCATCGCGAGCACCCGGCAGGCGGGAGCGCGAAAGCGAAGGCGACATCGGTACATCCTGCCCAGAGACGACTGGAGTTCAGTCAGGTGCCGATCCTCCCAATCCGTCTGCCGCCATGACCCGATCAGACCTGCCGCCTTGCGGCCGCTCCACAGGGCGTTTCCGATGCCTTCGCCGCCGGCGGGGTCAATCGCAGCCGCCGAGTTGCCGATTCGAACCGAACGACGATGCCCGCTTGCCACGTGGGAGGAGCGGGCCACCCGACACGACAGCCAATCGGAGGTCCGCGTCGCGGGGTCGTACCCCGGCCACAGCGACTTGAGGATCTGATCTCCATCACCGAGGCATCTGCGCACGATCTCCTTGCGGACCACCAGAGCGCACGTGGTCATCCCGCCCTCAACACCGACCAGGCCGAAGTAGCCACCGCGGGCAGCACGCATGAGTAAACCATCAGGCGGAGAGTCGAGAGCGAGCGCGCACTTCATGCCGACGACAAACTGATCGGAGCTTGATGGCCCCGCAGGGTCAAGCCGTCCGGAACCATCGGCGTGAACCACCAGGCGCGCGTTGATCGTCTCGCCTTGCGTGAGGTGCACCGTGACCAAATCGTCGTCATAGTGAACCGTGCGGACCGCTGCCCCGGTGCGCACAGCGGCGCCCAGGCCCTCTGCCTTGGCAAGCATGGCGGCGTCAAGGGCGCGACGGCTCAGCACCCAAGCGGGGGGGCAAGGCCAGCTCCATCGATGCTTGCAGACTTCGAGCGTCAGGTTGGTCACTCGTTGTGCGCCCAGAGCAAACAGTTCGGCCGGGCTCATGAGGCTCTCGAGGTCACGGCTCGCTGAGGGTGAGATGTACTCACCGCAGACTTTCATTCGTGGGAATGTGCGGGCCTCGAGCACGCACACCCGCATCTTCCTACGCGCACACTCAATGGCAGCCGCACCGCCGGCAGGGCCACCGCCGATGATGACAACGTCGTACATCATGCAGACGATCGCTCCTCGAAGTGCTTGCGCGAGCTGACCGTGAACCGGTGGTGGAGCACGTTCCAGCGATACTGGGGTTGGTCGAGCCCCACCCGCTTGGCGATCTCCATCGCCTCGGCCCTGGTGAATCCTGCCTGTACACTGACGCGGGCGTCATGGCGGACCATTCTCGGCATGCCGAGTGTCATGGCTTGGATCGCTGCGAAGCCCGCTCGTGAGCGCACGAGGTCATTCCAAACCAGCCCGATTCTGCTGAGGCGGTCCATCTGACGCAGCACATTCATCGCGTTGATGTCGCTGAGATGATGGAGGAACAGGCCGGCATGGACAATGTCGAAGCTCGCGACCCCGAAGCGGTCGGTCATCTCGAGGGCATCGCATCGCTCGAGCGTGATGGCCTCAGCCAGGTGGGATGGGGCTGCATCGAGGTGCTCCCGCGCAAGCGCGAGGGTGGTCTCGTGGATGTCTATGCCGGTGATGCGCACGTCGATCCCCCGATACCTCGCCCATTGAGCCGCTGCCAGCGGTATGTCGGCCGATCCGGTGGCGACATCCAGAAGGGTGATGGGCCTGCCGACTGGCCACTGGCGTGTCCAGTTCTCCAGCCGGCGCACAAGCCCGGACTGGCCGCCCATCCAGCGGTTGACCCAGCGGATGAAGGCAAGGGACCGGCGGAGTTCGCCCGGATCGGCATCGGGGGCATCCATGAGTTCTGGGGTGAGGACGCGCCGCATGGAAGAAGCCTAGCTGTGCTCATGCTCTCGACGCTCTACACTGGTTCAAGATGACTGCTCAACCCTCTCAGGCACCGTCGCAGAGAGTGACGCTGAAAACGCTCGCAAAGATGGCGGAGCAGCGCACGCCGTTTGCGTGTTTGGCCGTGTACGACGCGACCTTTGCTCGCCTGATGGACGCCGCCGGCGTGCACGTGCTCCTCGCGGGGGATTCGGCGGCCGAGGTTGTGCTCGGGTTGCCGCGGACCATCCACATGCCCCTGGACTTTGCGGTGCAGATGACCGCCGCCGTGCGACGCGGAGCGAACCGTGCGCATGTGATGGCCGACATGCCCTTCATGAGTTATCAGGCATCGGCCGATGAAGCGATGGGCAACGCGGGGCGTTTCATGACCGAGGGCTTGGCCGACTCGGTTAAGATTGAGGCCGATGCAAGCTTTGCCCCGCTCGTGGACCGCATGACGCGGGCAGGTGTGCCCGTGTGCGCTCATGTGGGTTCTCGCCCGCAGACGGCGGCGATGACGAGCGGCTACGCGGCTGCGGGGCGTACGCACGCAAGCGCGGATCGAATCGTCGATGATGCTGTGAGTTTGCAACAGGCAGGGGCGAGCCTCCTGCTCGTCGAGGCGGTGCCCGATGAGGTCGCGGAGCGCATCGTCGCAAAGGCGAGCGTGCCGGTCATCGGAATCGGCGCGGGCACATCCTGTCATGGACAGATTCTGGTAATGCATGACCTGCTTGGGCTGAGCCAGCATCCGCCACGGTTTGCATTGCCTGCTGCCGACCTGGCATCGCAGGTGGTGGAGGCGGGGAGGACATGGGTGGACCGCGTTGCCCGCAGCGACCTGGGCGGGCGCGGGTACACGATGAAGACCGGCCATGAGGCACCCAAACAGGCAGCGGTCGGTAAGTAGGGCCGGCGCCATGCCCGCGAGTCCTCGCAGAGACTTGCGACAGAACAACAGGCATCCGCAACGGGCAGATTGACGAAGCGGGAAAGGGACTGCGAATACCAACAGGAGGTGTTTTGCTGTGAGAAAGTTCATCACATGCGCACCAGCGTTGCTGTTGCTGATTGCTGTTGTCGCGTCCACGCTGCTGGCACCGGTGATCGCCCGCCGCGTGGGCTTTGCGCAGACCGAGGCCCGCATCGAACTCGCAAGGCTGACACTCACCGATGACGACATTCTCGAACGGATCAGCCGTTCGACGCAGGCGGTCGCGGATCTGGTGCGGCCCTCGGTGGTGCACCTCGATGTGTCGTCGGGAGAGAGCTTTCGCCGGGTGGGTTCATCTGGTTCGGCGTGGATCTACGACGCGCAGGGCCATGTGGTTACGAACTCTCATGTGATCCGCGGCGGCTCGCGTATTACGGCAGAACTCTCCGATGGCCGGGTGTACACCCTCGAGCAGGTGGGCGCTGACCCGTTTACAGACATTGCTGTCCTCAAGCTGCCGACAACGGCTGGACTGGTGCCCGCGAGGCGTGCCACGGGTGAGATGCCCCGCCAGGGCGAGAAGGTCTTTGCCTTTGGTTCGCCGTTCGGGTTTAAGTTCTCGATGTCAGAGGGCCTCATCTCAGCCCTTGGACGGGACCCCCGTGGGGCGGTTGTTCTCGACAGTGGTTTTACGAACTACATCCAGACCGATGCGGCGGTGAACCCGGGCAACTCGGGCGGGCCTCTCGTTGACGTCCACGGACGGGTGCTTGGCATGAACGTGGCCATCGCGACGGGCTCGGAGAACGACGGCACGGTGAGCGGGCAGTCTGCCGGCATCTCGTTTGCCATCCCTCTGAGGACCATCGAATCGGTCGTCGATCAGTTGATACAGAATGGCGAGGTTCGTCGCGGCTTCCTTGGCATCTCGCTGCCCTCCTCTCGCAACCCGGTGGGGGACCGATCGGTGTACAACGGGCATGGCGTGCGGGTACCCACGGTCAGCACCGATGGCCCGGCGGCGCGCGCGGGGCTTCGCCCGGGCGACATCATTCTCGAGATTGATGGACAGACCATCACGGGCGTGAATGTCCTGAGGTCGCAGATCTCCAACAGCCAGCCCGGTGAGCGCATCGATCTTGTCTATCTTCGTGACGGCCAACGGCGGACCACCGAGGTGCAGCTTGCGGAGTTCCCGGAGGACAATCTGGCCGAGGTGCCAGCCCTGCGTTCGCTTGCGCAACTCGGGCTTTTCCTCGATGCGCCGGGACGGGTGGTTGTTGAAAGCGTGGCAGAGAACTCTCCCGCAGCTCGGGCGGGGTTCGTTGCCGGGCAGATCATCTTGGAAGTGGACGGGCAGGACGTGGCTGATGGCCGCGAGTTCGTCAGACTGCTGGCACGCAGCGGTCTCCTGACGGGCCAGCGCGTGGAGTTCCTCGTCAGAGGTGAGGACGGGCTCGAAACGTCACTCTCCCTCAGGGATCGTTAGACGACTCGGTCTCTGTCGCCGCTTGGTCTTGCGATTCTGCCTCGGGCTTTGTCAGTCGAACCACCACAGGTGTCCGAAACTTTGGCACGACTCGGTTGTCTGCGATCCACTCGGGGGCAAGCTCAGAGGCTTGGGGGCTGAGGACGCTGCTCCACGCGATCACTTCCGTGCCGAAGGTGTGCAAGCCCACGACCTGGCCTGTGAAGTCCGCGGCATAGACCGTCTCAGTCGCATCGTCGGGTAGGGCACGCGTGGCGATTTCCGAGCCCGCAAAGACCCAATGCGAAGGTGCACCCTGCTCCTGTTCCCAAGCCTTGAGCGTCTGGTCTCTCTCGACAGAGCGAATCCACTCTCGGGGATCGGTTGGCAGATCCGGCTGGCCTTTGACGATCAACTGAACAACAACGGCGTCACCTTTGGGCGGCACGGTTGCACCGGGCCTGAGTTGAGCCGGCGTGCCCGGGACAAAGCCGGCTGCGAGCATGGCGGCGTGGATGGACGAAGCGCGTGCCCGGGTGGCGACGAGCGCTTCGTGCTCGCGCGAGTCCACGCGGCACGCGATGACCTCGAGGTAGACGTCGGGCGTCTCGGGGTTGTGGCAGTCCATCGCGATGAAGCCGTCAAACTCAACCATGCCGCCTTCTGGCAAGGTGCGCACGCCCGGAGCGACTTCAATCAACATTGGTTCCGAGGGCTCTTCAACCGGCGGCCCATTCTGTGCGCATGCCGGTGTTGACAGCAGGCAGGCGATCAAGGTGGAAAGAGCGTGTGCGATCAGTCGCATGGTGTGATCCTCTGGGCGTGCTGCATCAAGGCGCTGCGGAATCGGTCGCCGCGCTCGACGAAGTTTGCGAACTGATCCCAGGAAGCGCACCCGGGACTGAGCAGCACAACATCTCCGGCTCGTACATCGCCGACGACCGCCTCTACGGCTTGGTCAAGCGTTTCGAACTGCCTGCCCCCGATGATCGCAGCCGTTGCGCCAAAGGTGTAGAGGCCCGCCACCGGCAGTGAGGACAATGCGGTGAGATCGACACCCTTGTCGTATCCACCCGCAAGGAGCCGCACGGGGCCGCGGTCTCGCATCGCTTCGAATGCCTGCTGCGTCGATTCCGGAGTTGTGGATTTGGAATCGTTGAAAGCCTCAAACCTGCGGCCCCGCACAATGAAGGTGCCCAGTGATTCAAGGCGGTGCGGAAGGCCCGCAAAGGTCTGGAGTCGCTCGATGTGGAGCTTCTCGTCGGCGGTGCCCGTCAAGCGCAAGGCAGCCAGCGCGGTGCGTGCGTTTGCCAGATTGTGAGCCCCGGGGACTCGCAACTCGCCGATGGGAGAGTCGACATCAGCGCGATGAGCTATAACGCCATTGGGCACAGGCCATGCTGGAGCTGCTGACCCGAACACGGCGTGCGCACCGGGCGCAAGCTCAACAAAGAGGCATTGCTTGGCGTGTCGGTACTCGCCGGCTGAGCCATGCCAGTCCAGATGATTGGCGGCGAAGTTCGTGAGCACCGCGATGGTCGGACCCATAGGTTTGCAGCCGGGACGATGGGTCTTTCGCAGATCGTGCGAGGCATACAGCCACCAGAGCATGGCGCTTGAGACCTCAAGAACGACCCATGGCTGGGAGTGGGGTGCCGCGGCCCATTCGCACGCCGGCTCAAAGAGGGAGCCACCGATGTTGCCACCGGCGATCGCTCCATGGGGGGCGTCTTCCAACGCATGAGCGATCATCGCGGCGGTTGTGGACTTGCCGGTCGTTCCGGTG
>CAZSBR010000072.1:0-11234 GCA_964605165.1 uncultured Phycisphaeraceae bacterium | reverse complement strand
GTGATCGGCGATCAGAACGAGCGCAACGACCGTCGCAACAGCCAGCGCGGCCACGACGAGTGGTAAAGACACGCACTGCCAACCAGCAGGCAACTCGACCGGCCCGATCAGGCACGATCCTGATCGGGTCGCATCTTTCGGTCGCGGGTGGGATGCACCTCGCGCTTGAGGAGGCGGAGGGTCTTGGCCTGGATTGCGTGCAGGTTTTTACCAAGAACCAGCGGCAATGGAAGGTCAAGCCTCTTGAGCAGGAAGCCATTGATGCCTGGCGATCCGGCGTGGATCGGCTCGGGTGGTCGGGCTGCACGGTCAGCCACGCGAGCTACCTGATCAACCTGGCCAGCCCCGATGATGACCTCTGGTCAAAGTCCATTGATCTGATGACCGAGGAGATCGAGCGTTGCGAGGCGCTGGGGATTCCGCTGTTGGTGCATCATCCCGGGGCGTTTACGACGAGTGATGAGCAAGCGGGCCTGAAGCGCATCGTGGATGCGTACGTCGAACTGTTTCAGCGCACGGCGGGCTTCCAGACGGTGATGTGTCTGGAGAACACCGTGGGTTCTGGCTCGAATCTCGGCGGGGCGTTCGAGCACCTGGCTGAGCTGAGGTCTCGGATCATCGAGCGGACAGCGGCCGAGGAGCGGGTTGGCTTCTGCTTCGACACGTGCCATGCCCACGCTGCGGGCTACGACCTTGCGGATCGTGTGGGTGCAGAGGCGGTGCTGGAGCAGTTCGACGAAATCGCGGGGCTTGCCCACGTCCGCGTGCTGCACCTCAACGACTCGGTGGGTGAAGCGGGCAGTCGGAGAGATCGCCACGCCCACATTGGTGAGGGCACGATCGGCGGCTCGACGCGGGCCTCATCGCTCAAGGCGAGCGGGTTTGCGGCGGTGGTGAATTGCGGGGCGTGGGCGCGGGTGCCGATGATTCTGGAGACACCCAAGGGGCACACGGAGGCGGGGACGGCGTTCGACACGCTCAACGTGCGTCGGCTGCGGAAGCTCGTTGAAAACGGGTGACGCGGCGGCGTGATGGCCGATGCAGGATGGGGCGCGCCGAACACAAGTAGAGCGGGGCGCATAAGACGACGGTGAGCCCGGGGACTTCCGGCTGGCGATGGATCTAGCAATGCAGCAGAGTGCTCGGATGGACGCGAACATGAGAAGAGACAGGGTGTTGCCTGCGTTTGCCGGGGCGGTCTTTGCTGCGTGCCTTGTGTCCGTCATGGGCCTGGCAGGTTGCGGGTCTTCGAGCAACGCTTCGGGTGATACCGAGCGAGCCCCCGTGGATGCTGGTGCCGCTGAGCTTGCTTTCAACCCGGGTGTGGCACGCGGGGAGGACCTGCTCGAGCGGGGTGAGATGGAGGCGGCGCTTGCCGAGTTTGAGCGTGTCATCGAGACCAACCCGGAGGTCACGCTCGCGTATCTGCGGGCGGGCGACATCTATCGCGAGCGGGGTGAGTACGACGTCGCCGAGCGGCGGTATGCCGATGCTGCGAGGCTCGAGCCCGGGAACTTCGATGCGCAGTACTACCACGGGCTGACGCTGCAGTTGCTTTCACGGCTTGATGATGCGGTGCGGGCGTACTTGCGGGCTCTCTCGATCCAGCCGGACGATTTTCACGCGAACTTGAACCTTGGCACGACGTTTCTGCAGCTTGGCGAGCCTGAGCAGGGGTTGCCCTACGCGGTGCGTGCAACGGAGCTTCGTCCGAACGACGGAGCCGCAAGGGTGAATCTCGGCGCGACGTACGCGGCCCTTGACAGGCATGCCGAGGCGGTGCGCGAGTACGGGGTGGCGTCGGAACTGATGACGCTGGGGCCGGAGTTGCTGATCAATCTTGCGGAGAGCCAGGGGCAGCTCGGGCGATTCAGCGAGATGGAAGGCACGCTTCGGCAGGTCGTGCGGATGGATCCGAGCGCCGAGGTGTGGGAGCGTCTGGGCAGCGCGCAGTTCCGAAGCAGGCGGTATCAGGACGCGCTCGAGAGCTTCACGACCGCGGTGCAGAAGGACCAGAGCCATTATCCGGCGCACAACGGCATCGCGGTGTGCCTGTTGAATCGCTATCTGTGGTCTGGCCGGACGGACACTGCAGCGCTGGATGGAGCGATGGACGCGCTGCGGACGAGCCTGAGCATTCGCCGGGACCAGCCGCGGATCCTCGAGTTGCTGACTCGCTACGGCCGATAGCCGCGTGCTGGTGAGGCCCGCCACTCACGGAGGGCGTCAGTCGCATTCGCGATCTTCAAAGAAGCGTGATGTAGCTGAGCAGGCTGAGCAGGGCGATGCGCTTTTGCGTGTCCGTGAGCTTGAAGAGAAGAGTCATCATCTTGAATTGCTCCGAGGTTCGTCGCGTGGCTCATCATCCGCGATCAGGAGTCCATGTTCAACCGGCGTGCCAAGACAGCGAGGCCGGGTCTTTTCCGCGTTTGTGAGCCCTGGAGAGCGGTTCTGGATGAGTGCACGACCGAGAATACACTCGGGGCGTGTGGAGGCGAAGCAACGTGTTGCAAAGAGGCATCAACGCGGTGGGGCGTGCGGTGGGCATCTCGCAGCGTGGGTGTTGGGTGCTGCGCTTGGTGACGGCGTGGGTGCTGGCGTTGGCACCGGCGGCTGCGGCGAGGTCCGATCATTCGCTTCGGGTGGAGGGCGACGTGGCCCGGGCGGTGCATGCGTGGATTCTCACCGACGGCCAAGGCGAGCCGAGTTGGGATGCGTCCGGGGTTGAGGCATGCCGCATTGAGGTGCGGTTCGAGGGCATGCTCGAAGGTGAGGGGCAGGCGGTCGGCGAGGGCTGCGTTGTGCGGGCGGCTCGCGAGGCGATCGAGGCGGTTCGTGCCGCCACGCTACAGGAGCCCAGTGCGTTGGGGCGGTCGCTGGCGGTGAGCATCGAGCTGGCGGGTTCCTGGGTTCCGATGTCCGAGGAGGAGATCGCTTCGCCCGACCTGCTGTTGCATCGTGGGCTGAACGGGGTTGGTGCTCGGTGGGGCGAGCAGCGAGCGGCTGTGTTTGCTTCGGCGTTCCATGGCGTGAGCCCGGTTGCGCGGCCCTTTCGACAGACGCTGAGCACGCTTGCGGCGGGCGTGCTCGATGAGCCGCTGGTGGCCGCCGAGCAGCCCGTGGTGCTGGCGACGCAGCGTGGTGTCGAGTTCTTCCGGTTTGAGATCGAGCACTGGGCGCAGGCGGCTCCGGGAGGGCCGCTGCTTCCGATGTATCGCGGCGGCGCACTGGCGCCGATGGAGGATGTTCTCCGGCCCGAGGGGTTGCGCGCTCATATCGCGGAGATGGTCGACTTTCTGAGCGTGCAGGCGGGCAGCCAAGCTGTTGAGATTCTGACGGCCGACGCCCCGGCGGGAGCCACGCTCCGGTCTCGGGCGACGGTTCTTCTGGCACTGGAGCGTGCGGCGGGGAGTACCTTGCTTAGCGATGCTCTGCGCGATCGTGCGCGGGCTGCGGCGGATGAGGGGTGGGGGGCATTGGCGGCGGTCGAGCCGGACGCCGAGGCGTCGGGTGAGCTTGCGGTGGACGCTGCGGGCTTGCTCTTGCTGGCGGATCGCCGAGGCGTTCTTGATGATGCGTGGGCGAGGGAGTCGCAGCGCGTGCTCACCGGCTTTACAGGCAGCATGGGCGAGCGTGTGTGGCAGGGTCAGAGCGATGAAGCGATCGCGCTGCTCGCGATCTCGGCGATGAGCCGTGAAGCGGACGAGGGCGACGGATCGCGTGAAGCTGTCGATGCTGCCATTGGAGCGGTGCTGGCGGCGCGAGGGGTTGAAGGGGCGGTCGCGCTGCTGCCGTGGATCGCGTGGGCGGATGCGAGCGACGGGCAGGAGCTGCAGGCGGCGGCGGTGTATCGGCAGGCTCGTGAGGCGATGTGGGCGAATCAGTTCGGCCAAGCGGACATGACATGGGCGAGCCAGGACTTCCGAGGGGGGCTGGTATTCGCGGGGGGCGGTCTGCCCGGGGCGACGAGCATCCGGCCGGTGCTCTTTGCGGCGTGGGCGTTGGGCGAGCCGGCGTTGACGACGAGCGAGGAGTTGTTTGGCTCGGTCGACCGGCGCGGCGAGTTGATTCACGTGGCGGAGGGCCTTCGCTTTCTGGCTCAGCTCAAGGTCGATGAAGCTGCGGCGTACAGGTCCGTGGTGCCAAGCCGCGTGGCGGGCGGAGTTCGCCGGACGCTGTGGGATTCGCAGGTGTACCCCGAAGATACGGCGCTGGCGTTGATGGCATTCACCGAGGCGTTGGAGACGTTTGGACGGCCGTCGCCGGGGGGCGAGATCGAGCCCGCGAGTGCTCCTTGAGGGGGTGGAAGGGAGGTCTGGCTGGGCTGGGGCGGGGGCCTCGGTGCGCCTAAGATTTAAGCCCGTTTGGGCTGAGGCCCGGGCGGTTCAGACGCCCCTGAATTTCAGCGGATTTTCAGGCTTGAATCCCGGCAATGCCCTCGCGTGGAACCGCGGCAGGTGGTTGAACGGGAAACGGATGGAAGAGGCTGCATGAGCGACGACGTTCCAGGCGACATCAACTCCGGTGATGGTTCCACCCAGTCCCTGCCTCCAGAGGGCTTTGGCACCGTCGTTGATCTGCAGATCGAGGACGAGCTCAAGGACAGCTACCTGACGTACGCCATGAGCACGATCATGGACCGGGCGCTGCCCGATGTTCGTGACGGGCTCAAGCCGAGCCAGCGACGGATTCTCGTCGCGATGAATGATCTGAAGCTGCGGCCGGGTCGCAAGCACCTCAAGTGCGCGAAGATCTGCGGCGACACCTCGGGCAACTATCACCCACACGGCGAGAGCGTGATCTATCCGACGATGGTCGGCATGGCCCAGTCGTGGAAGATGTCGGTGCCCTTGGTGGATCCTCAGGGCAACTTCGGTTCGATCGATGGCGATCCTCCGGCGGCCATGCGATACACCGAAGCGCGGATGCACCACGCCGCGACTGATCTGCTGGCGGATCTTGATCTCGACACGGTCGACTTCCAGCCCAACTACGACGACCGGCTGATGGAGCCTCTGGTGCTGCCGGGCAAGTTCCCGAACTTGCTCATCAACGGCGGCATGGGCATCGCGGTGGGCATGGCGACCAGCCTGCCGCCGCACAATCCGACCGAGATCTTTGATGCCATCGAGCGGGTGATCGAGAATCCGGAGATCACGCTGCTGGAACTCATGCGCGACGAGACGGATGAGGATGGCAAGGTCATCCGCCGCGGCGTGCAGGGGCCTGACTTTCCGACTGGCGGCGTCATCCATGGGCGAGCGGGCATCGCCACGGCGTACACGACCGGCAGGGGCAAGGTCGTGGTGCGGGGCACGGTGCATGTCGAGCCGCTTGGCAAGGGCGACCGCGAGCAGGTGGTCATCGATGCGATCCCGTATTCACTGGTGCAGAACACGCTGGTGGAGCGGATCGTCGACGCCATCAAGGACGAGCGGATCAAGGATGTTTCGGATGTGCGCAACGAGTCAGGTCGAGAGGCGCGCACACGGATCGTCGTTGAGCTGAAGAAGGGTGCGGATGCGCGGGTGGTGGAGAACCAGCTCTACCAGTACACGCCGCTGCAGCAGACCTTCAGCATCATGAATATTGCGTTGGTGAGGCGCCAGCCGCGGACGCTTGGGCTGCGGGAGTTGATCGACTGCTACGTCGATCACCGCGTGGACGTGATCCGTCGCCGGACGCTGCACCTGCTTCGTGAAGCCAAGAAGAAGGCTCACCTGCTCGAGGGTCTGATCTACGCGGTGTGCGACATCGACGAGATCATTGCTCTCATTCGCGGGTCGAAGACGCGTGAAGAGGCCATCGGCAAGCTGATGGCGAGGCGGTATCAGATTCCGGCGGACCACCCGGCGGCTCCGATCATTCCGGCGAGGCTCTTGGAGCAGTCGGCGCGCAACGCCTCGGCGGGCGGGACCGCGCTGACGCGTGTGCAGGCCGAGGCGATCGGTTCGATGCGGCTCATTCAGCTTGTGGGCCTGGAGATTGAGAAGCTCGTGGGCGAGTACGGCGGGCTTGTCGAGGAGATCGAGGGCTTTGAGCTGATCCTCAGCGAGCACCAGCGTGTGCTCGACATCATTCTCGAGGACATCGCGGAGATGCGCGAGCGCTACGGCCGCGAGCGGCTGACGTCGATCGAGGAAGCCGAGGGCGATATCGATCTGGAAGCATTGATCCAGGTCGAGGACATGGCGGTCACGATCTCCAACCAGGGCTACGCCAAGCGCGTGCCGCTGAGCACGTATTCGGCGCAGGGGCGCGGTGGCAAGGGTGTGCGGGGCGGCGAATCGAAGGACGAGGACTTCATCAGTCGCGTCTTTGTTGCCAGCACGCACGACAACCTGCTGTGCTTCACTGATACGGGCCGGATGTTCAAGCGGAAGGTCTATGAGCTGCCCGCGATGAGCCGGACAAGCCGCGGGCGTGCCATGGTCAACCTGCTGGAACTCCGCGAGAACGAGCAGACGTGTGCGTATCTGGCGGTGGCGGACTTCGAGGCTTCGAGCCAGTTCCTGACGTTCGTGACCCGAGGCGGGATCGTGAAGCGGACGGCGTTGAAGGAGTATGCCAACGTGCGTCGCACGGGCATCAACGCGGTCAGTCTGCGCGAGGATGATGGCCTCTTGGATGTGCTCCTGACCGATGGCAGTGACGACCTGATGCTTGTGACCAGCGCGGGCATGGCGATCCGGTTCAACGAGCAGGATGCAAGGCTCATGGGCCGCAACGCATCTGGCGTGAAGGGCATCGAGCTTGCCGATGGGGTCGAGGTGATCGGCGCGGTGCGTGTGCCGATGACGGTTGACGCTGACGGCGACCTGATGACCAGTGAAGAGGCGGTCGCTCAGCGGCTCAGCCTGCTCACGATCACCGAGCATGGCTACGGCAAGCGGACGCTGGTGGATGAGTACCGGGTTCAGCCAGAAGAAGGCAAGGCAAGGTCTCAGTCCCGCGGCGGCAAGGGCCGAAGCGATATCAAGGTCACGGCTCGCAATGGTGCGCCGGTCTCGGCGGCCGGCGTCTGGGAGTCCGACGAGATCGTCGTCGCAACGCGCCGGGGCCAGCTTGTGCGCATGGAGGCGGCGAGCATCAGCCAGATCGGGCGCGGCACGCAGGGCGTGCGGATTGTCCGGGTGGGAGAGGGCGACTCGGTGATCTCGGTCGCTCGCGTGCCGGCGGAAGAAGAAGTCACAGCGGCTGAGGCGGACGGCCGGCAGGACACGGATTCGGACGCGTGAGATGAGTCCTAAGCCAGTGGGCTGCAGATTCTTGGATAGGTTGTGGTCCACCCGCTGCGGGTGTCAACAAAATCGGACAAGTCTGGTATACTGCACCCATGGCCAACGACTGGTCCGAGCGAATCTTGGTGTGCGAGCTCTCCGATGAGCCTGCGTTGAGTGAAGAGCTCACGCTGCTTGAGGAGCGTGTGGGCACATCGCCACCCGGTGAACCGCCGAGCGTGGTCATCAACTTTTCGAACGTGACGTACGTCAACAGTTCGAATCTCGCGCAGCTTCTGAAGATCCGCAAGATGCTTGCGGATGCGGGCGGGCTGCTTCGCGTGTGTTCGGTCTCTGACGAGGTCTGGTCGGTGCTGCTGGTGACGGGACTCGACAAGGTGTTCCAGTTCGCGCCGGATCCGATGACGGCCCTTGCGGGTCTGCAACTCGAGCTCGACCCGGCCTCTGAGTGACTTGCGGTCGAATTCTCTCCATGGCGAAACCCTTTGGTGCAGGCGTCGAAAGCGACGTGGCGCGCTGTTGATGGGCAGCCGGTCGCCGGTGAGGCGGTATCCCTTGCATGGATTCAGAGATTGGAGTGCCCATGGCTGTTGTTGATCACCCAGTTGAGCATGCTTCGTCAACCATGGGGGGTGAGACGGCGCCTGGTCTCGGAGAGCCGGTGGCCGTGCTCGAGCAGGTCCGCAAGACCTACTACAAGCCGGATGGCTCGGTGATGGTCGAGGCGCTGCGGGGTGTAGATGTGTGCATCAACCGCGGCGATTACCTGGCGATCATGGGTTCCAGCGGCAGTGGCAAGTCGACGCTGATGAACATTCTGGGCTGCCTCGATAAGCCGAGCGAGGGTCGCTTCTTGCTGAACGGCCGCGACGTGCGTGAGATGGACGACGAGACGCTCAGCGCGTTCCGCGGGCGGACCGTGGGCTTTGTGTTCCAGGCGTTCAACCTGATCCCGCAGCTCACCATCGAGCACAACGTCGAGGTGCCGATGTTCTATCAGGCGGTGTCGAAGTCAGAGCGGCGGAAGCGCGCTGAGGCAGCGCTGGACCAGGTGGGGCTTGGTGATCGTCTCGGGCACAGGCCTCGGGAGCTCTCGGGCGGTCAGCAGCAGCGCGTTGCGATCGCCCGTGCGCTGGTGGCCAACCCGGTCATCCTGATGGCCGACGAGCCTACGGGCAACCTTGACTCCAAGACGAGTGAGTCGATTCTCCAGTTGTTCGAGGGTCTTCACGACGATGGGCTGACGATCATCATGGTGACCCACGACGACGAGGTGGCCGATCGGTGTGAGCGGATCCTGCGGCTGCGAGACGGGCTCGTGGAGCGTGACGAGGTGCTTCGGAGCCGGCGTGAGGCCGGTGCTCCGGCGTAGAGCGCCCTGTAGCTCTGCAGCGTGTTGGTCGAGACGCTCGGGCGTCGGCAGGTGGGCATAATGCCCGTATGAAGACCAGCTACCTCCTCTGCGGAAAGTTCATGCCGGCGATGCTGATTGGTGCTGCCCTTGCGGCATCCGGCGCGGGTGCTCAGTCAAGCGGGACGATGACGCCCGCCAGCGAGACGCGGCAGCCGCAGGCTTCTCCCGCGGCGACGGTTTCTTCACTGAGCGTTTCGCCCTCGGCGACCGCGCTTGAAGATGCCGATGCCTACATCGCCGAGGTGCTGACGCTTCCGAACGCCGCTCTGCTGCGTGACTGGCACGACAAGACCTCGTCGAGGCCGCACGTCGCCGGAACTCCGGGCGACGCGGCCAATCGCGACATGCTCGAGCGCGAGTTTGCTGCGATGGGTCTGACGGTCGAGCGGCATGCCTTTACGGCGTACATGCCGAGGCAGGGCAGCGCGAGCGTGCGGGTGCTGGTGCCCGGTGGCGAGCCGATCGAGCTGGAGCTTCGCGAGCCCGCTCTGCCTCAGGACCCTTCGACAGCGCATTCGGAGCTGATGCCCGCGTGGAACGCCTACAGCGGCAGCGGGGTGGCGGAGGGTGAGGTGGTGTACGTGAACTATGGGCGGCTTGAGGACTTCCGCCAGCTTGCTCAGATGGGGGTCGATCTGACGGGGAAGATCGCCATCGCCCGGTACGGGGGCAACTTCCGCGGGTACAAGGCAAAGTTCGCAGAGGAGGCGGGTGCTGCGGGCCTGCTGATGTACACGGATCCGATGGACAGCGGCTACATGCGCGGGCTCGAGTATCCGGAGGGGGGCTATCAAGGGGCGGGCAGCATTCAGCGGGGTTCCATCAAGACCCTTCCGTATGCGGGTGACCCACTGACGCCTGGTATCGAGGCGACGCCCCAGGCAACGCGGCTCAAGCCCGAAGAGGTGGCCTTGCCCAAGATCCCTGTGCAGGCGATCGGGTGGGGCGGTGCCAAGGAGATTCTCAGCCGGCTGGATGGCCCCGCCGTTCCCCGCGGCTGGCAGGGCGGGCTGCCCTTTACCTACCGCGTGAGTGGCTCTGAGCGTGCGGTGAAGGTGCGGCTCGAGGTCGACCAGCCTCGCGAGCTTGTCGAGAGTTCCAACGTGATTGCCATGCTCCCCGGGACGATGTGGCCCGATGAGTGGGTCGTCGTGGGATGCCACCGAGATGCCTGGGGCATGGGGGCGGGTGATCCGGACGCGGGCATGATCGTCGTGCTGGAGGCGGCCCGAGCATTCGCCGAGTTGGCACGGCGGGGCGAGCGTCCGAAGCGGACGATCGTCTTTGCGGGATGGGGTGCAGAGGAGTACGGGATCATCGGGTCGACCGAGTGGGTCGAGCGCCATGCGTCGCATCTCGGGGCGCGCGCCGTGGCGTATCTCAATCTCGACATGGCATCCATGGGTCCGAACTTTCGCAGTTCGGCGCACCCGGCGCTCCATGATGCTGTGCGCAAGGTGGCACGCGTCGTGCCGCAGGCTCGTGATGCCGAGCGGACCGTACACGAGGTCTGGGGTGGCGGCGGCGAGCCTCGCCTCGGGGTGCTGGGCGGCGGCAGCGATCACGTTGCTTTCCTGTGCCACGTGGGCGTGCCCAGTGTCGCGCTGGGGGGCGGCGGGTCTGAGGGTGTGAGCTACCACACGAACTACGACACGCTCGCGTGGTATCGCCAGGTCGTCGGCGACGACTACGAGCCGGCTCTTATGGTGACGCGGATGACTGTTGCGCTGACGGCCGAGTTGGCCAGCGCACCGATGCTCATGCTGGACCCCGCGGGGCAGACACGGGCGTTTCTCGAGCACCTCGCTGCCTACGCCGGCAGGCTGCCCATCGAGCCGCTGGTGGAGCGAGCGGCCAAGCTCACGGATCGCGCTGATCGCGTTCGCGGGCGGCTCGAGCGGCTGGCTACGGAGGGCGTGTTCGATCAGGGCGAGCTTCGTCGGATCAACAGTGCACTGAAGCGGATCGACCGGGCATGGATTGATCCAGCGGGGCTGCCGGAGCGTCCGTGGTACCGCAACCTGACGGTGTCGCCCAATCCGGAGTCGGGCTACAGCCACTGGGTGCTGCCCGGATTGGTGGAGGCATCGCGCTGGGGCGAGGACCGTGCGGGCGACGTTCAGCAGATGCTGGGTCGCTACGACGCGGCGTTGTCCCGGGTGGAGCAAACGATCATCGAGCTTGAAGGCATTGTGACGGGAGGGTGAACTGCAGGCCGAGAGCTTGCGGCGGAGCTTGGCTTGCAAGCGTCGGGTTCACGAAAACAGCCCCGTTTCCGGGGCTGCAGGTGAGCATGGCTCAATCAGCGCGTGCAGCGCTGTCGGTCTTGTCGCGGGTTCAGACGGCGTCCTTGAGGCCCTTGAGCGGGCGGATCTTGACGACGTTGCGAGCGGGCTTGGGCTTGAAGACGGTCTCCTCGCCGGTGAAGGGGTTGATGCCCTTGCGTGCCTTGGTGGCGGGCTTGCGCTGGACGGTGACCTTCATCATGCCGGGGACTTTGAACTCGCCTGGGCCTTGGCGGGCGAGGTCCTTCTTGATGATCAGTGCCATGCCGTCGAAGATGAATCCGACTTCCTTCT
>CAZSBR010000071.1:0-11334 GCA_964605165.1 uncultured Phycisphaeraceae bacterium | reverse complement strand
GCTGCAAGCCTGTGCCACCAGACAGAAGCCAACAGCCGCCTCACCCCAGCCCTCTCCCGGATGCTTCTTCAGAGACCAAAGCCCGCGCGGGAGAGGGAGCAGGAAAGCCCGCGTGCTCACGCCCCTATCCTCTCCCCATGCCAACCGCTGCCCCCTCTCCGGCCCCGCCCCCCGGCATCCACCCCACCGCCATCGTGAGCGAGCAGGCCGAGATCGACCCCTCCGCCTCCATCGGACCCTACGCCATCATCGAGGGCGCGGTCACCCTCGGTCCGGGCGTCACCGTCGGGCCCCACGCCGTGCTCACCGGGCCGCTGACCATCGGCGAGGCCACGGCCATCCACCCCTTTGCCCGCGTCGGCGCGCCGCCCCAAGACTACAAGTTCACCGCTGAGTCCATCACCGCGGGCGTGACAATCGGCGCGCACACGATCGTCCGCGAGCACGCCTCCATCCACGCCGCCACGAGCGACACCCAGCCCACGACCGTGGGCGACCACTGCTTCCTCATGGCCTCGACGCACCTCGGCCACGACTGCCAGGTGGGCAACCGCGTCATCCTCGTCAACTACGCGGGGCTCAGCGGCCACACGCTGGTGGGCGACAACGTGACGATCTCGGGCCACTGCGGCACGCACCAGTTCACGCGCATCGGGCGGCTGGCCTTCTTCAGCGGCGGCACGCACGTCGGCATGGATGTGCCCCCGTTCTGCGTCGTCAACGAACGCCAGCGACTCGGCGGCATCAACCACGTGGGCATGCGTCGCAACGGCATCAGCCGGCAGGACATCACGCTCGTCCGCAAGGTCTTCCGCGATGTCTTTTGGAAGCAGGTGCCCTCGGCCGAGCGGGCGGAGATCCTCGCCGAGCGCGCGCGCGAGTGCGAACCGATCGCAGAGATCGCCGAGTTCGTCAAAGCCTCCAAGCGCGGCATTGTGCCGGGCCTTGGCCGCCCGCCGCGCGGCGCGGGCAACCGCGGCCGGGAGGACGATGCCCAGAACGCGGAGATGATCGACGGATGACCTCCGCTGCCGAGTACCGCCTGAAGCACGCGCCACCAAGGCAGGAACGCCGAGCGCCCGCGAAGATCCCGAGCGTCTATCCCAAGCCGCCGGAGAAGGGCTCGGTGCCGAGCCTCTGCGTGCTGGCTTCGGGCTCCAAGGGCAACGCCGCGGTGCTCGCGGTCGAGGCCGAGGGTCGCCGCCAGGCGGTGCTGCTGGACTGCGGCCTCTCGCCCCGCCACACGTTCGGCGCTCTCAAGAGCGCTGGCTTCACGCCCAATGACATCGCAGCCGTCGTGCTCACCCACCTCGATGCCGATCACTTCAAGCCCGCGTGGGTGCGCTCGATGCCCAGGCACACAGCCGTCTACATCCACCGAAGTCATCGCGGCCGCGCGCAGCGGCATCACTACTTCACGCCGAGCACCCTGCTGTACGACGACGCCTTCGACCTCGTGGGCGGACGCCTTGGCGTGCGCGTCGAGCCCGTGCTGCTTGCGCACGACCAGCTCGGCGTCGCGGCGTTTCGCATCACGCTGGCCTGCGGCTCATCGCTCGGCTACGCGACCGATCTCGGTAGACCAACCCCGGCGCTGGCCGAGCACCTCCGAGGCGTCGATGTGCTGGCCATCGAGAGCAACTACTGCCCCGAGATGCAGGCCGCCTCGGATCGGCCTGCGTTCCTCAAGCAGCGCATCACCAACGGGGCCGGGCATCTCTCCAACGAGCAGGCCGCCAAGGTCACGAGCGAGATCGCGCCCGCAAGCGATGTCGTCCTGCTCCACCTGTCAAGGGACTGCAACACACCCGAGCGCGCAACCGCGGGCCATGCGGGCGCGCCCTACTGCCTGACGGTGTCGGACCAGTTCGAGCCCACGCCGTGGATCGGGATCCGCTCAGCGGGAGCGGAGGGGAGCGCGTCGTGAGCGGTCAGCTTTCATCGAGAGCGATCACCGCCTGCCGCGCGCTGCTCGGGCTTCGGCGCAAGCAGCGTGTCGGGCCGGCGACGTACATCGAGCGTGATGCGCGCGAGCTCGATCAGTGCCTCGAGCAGGGCACGCCCAAGGTCTACGACGTGGTCTTCCGCGATGCGCCAGCGATGCGGGTTCGCATCACGCCCGATCGGCCCTACCCGGATGTGACGGGCCCGGGGCCGTTCCTTTCGTATCGGATCCTCGCCGACCAGGTCAAGCCCGGCATGCGGGTGCTCGATGCCCGTTGCCGCAGTGGCATGGGCGCAGCGTGGCTGGCTGACCGCGTGAGCAACGTGGGAAGTGTGGTCGCACTCGATGCCGACCACGAGTTCATCCGCTTTGCACGCAGGCGACACGCCGCCGACCACCTCGCCTTTGAGATCGGCGGACGAAAGGCGCTTGCGGGTGAACTCGATGGCTCGTTTGACGCGGTCGTGGTCTCGACGCACGAAGCCTTCGAGGTCGAGGATCTGGAAGAATGGTGGCGACTGGTCGCTGCCGGCGGCTTCCTGAGCATGCTCTTGCAGCCCGGCCCACCCTCCGAACCCGACTCGGATGATGCCCGCCGAATTGCCTCCATGCTGCGTGCGCTGCCCGGACCCTACCGCCTCGAATCGCACACCGTCTCGTCGCCCATGCTCGGCGCATTGCTGCTTCGCCGCCCGCGGAGTTCGCAGCGGTGACCGATCGCGCTTCAAGCCGGCCGACGGAAGCGGTGAGCCTGTGCATCTCGGGCTTTGGGGGTCGTCTGGCTCCAATGCGGCGCGTCCTCCTCGATTGGTTTCAGTTTCTCGGCGGCCGTCCCGGGGAGGTCGTGTACGTCGATGGAGGCTCAGCCGCACCGACGCACCGGGCGCTGACCACGCTGCTCACCGAGGGCCACATCGATCGCCTCGAACTGCTGCACCCGGCCAACTGGGAGAACCACCCCCACCGCTGCTACATCCAGGAGCATCAGGCCGGGCGTCTTGCCACGCGCGACTATCTCTGCTTCGTCAAGCTCGACACCCTTCCCCTGCGCCGTGGCCGAGACACCTGGCTCGAACACGCGATGACCGTGCTCGATGAACCGCAGACATTCGCCATCACCAACTCGCATCTCATCGATCCGATGCAGCCCGCTCAGGACCACGCGGACATGCTCGAGAGCGACTTCACGAGCCTGAACTTTGCGCTCATGAAGCGCAGCGCCTTTACCGCCTCGATGGAGGCGCAACTGCCCGAGATGCTCCACTCGGCGTTCCGCGCCGAGCCACCTGCGGACATCGGCGCAGAGCCCGGGCATGAACGCGCCATGATCGAGTGGGCATGGCGCGCCCACTGCCAGGCAATGGGCCGGCGAACGCTCGCCTACCGCGAAAGCCGCGACTGGATGATCTTCCACATCAACAAGCAGGGCTCGAAGTTGATGCAGTATCGAGCCGCGATGCACCACCACGCGGGCGTCGAGGCGTACTTCGATACACCCAAGGGCCTGTACCGTCCGCCAATCACTGGCATCAGCCAGTTCGGTCGCACCATCGAGAACGCTGTGCGCCGCCTCAAGGGCCGCCGGTAGCCGCCCGCGCTATCACAGCCGCATCGGCCGGATCCTCGCGAGCCAGGCGATCGGCAAGCCGCTGCCATCCCTCCCACTTGCCCCGGCGCTCGGCGATTCGAATCTGCCTGCGCGCGTTCCAGGTTCCCATCAGCGTCTTGAAATACAGCCGCCGGGCGCGCCGCGCCGCCGCCTGCGCTTCCTCTTGAGAGCCCACCTCGCCCGCGACCCACGCGAGCGACGGCTCACCCCGGCAGACCGCGCCGCGAAGCTTGGCCAGATACGCCGCCTCCTGCCTGTGCGCGTAGATGACGTGCTCCATGATCGCCCCGGGCTCGTACACCACCTCCCAGCCAGCCTGACGAACGCGGATGCACACCTCCGCATCCTCGGCGCCGCATTCGAGATCCTGGCCCGTTCGGCTCTCCAGCAGCACGCGTTCGAGCCAGCCGCTGGCCTCGAGCGCCTCGCGCCGCACGCCAAGACTCGCCCCCATCACGAAGTCCGACCGTCCCTCCAGCACCCGGCGCTCCTCGCCCAGCACCTGGTCGCCCAGACTCCGCGCGTAGGTGCGCGCAAGCTTGCTCGGCGTGCCGACCGAGCCGTCGGCGTTTCGCCACTGATTCAGCACCGGCCCGCCGACGATGCCCGCCCTGGGCATGGACTCAAACACCCCGCACATCGCCATCGCCCAGTGCTCGTCGGGCAGGCAGTCGTCATCAAGCGTCAGGACAATGGGCTCATCGGTCGCGGCAAAGAGCGCTCTCATCGCGTTGGTCTTGCCAGCCTGAGACTCTGTGAGCAGATGCACGCTGAGACCATTGGCCAATCTGGATGTGCGCTCAACGAGCGACGCTGTGCCGTCGGTTGATGCATTGTCCACGATGACGAGCCTTGTCACGCGGCCTGGATCCACGCGCATCGCTCCCAGCGCTTCGAGCGTCTCGGGCAGCCGTTGCTCGCCGTTGAATGTGCACAGCCCGATGCAAGCCTTCATCGCCCGGCCCTTTGCATGCTGCGCATTCGTAAGCGCAGGCGTGTCTTGAGTGGAAGCGCCCAGCCGTGATCCTTGCACGCGCTCAGCAGCGGTGCAGCATCCACCGCCCTGCCTCGGCCCTTGGCGAGCTGATTCACCAGCCAGATGGTCGCGGCTTGCCAGTGATGGTCACACCCGGCGTCATGATGCCGATCCATAAGCAGCAGGTGGTCTTGCACGCGCCGCTCAAAGTGCACCGCGCTTGTGAGATTCGAGCTTCCCGGCGGGTGCAGCCTCGCGCGCACAACGGGCTGGGCCCCGATGCCGATGGCCCCCACCTCGCCGCACCTGCGCAGAAAGTCGCGATCCTCACCGATGACGATCGCCGGATCAAAGCGCACCTGGGCCTCGATCGCCCGCCGCGTGACGAGCAGGCCCGAGCCGCTGAAGATCACCAGCGGTGCGAACACATCCCCGGGCGATGCAAGCGCGCGATCCGCCCACTCGGCGGGAACCTCCCTGAGCCTCGCGCCGGTCGCACCGGCCTGGTGAGATCCGCTCTCGTCTGCATCACGCACCTCGAGCCTCGCACCGACGAGCGCGGCTGCATCAAGGCGGCCTGCGAGTTCGATCAGCGCCTGCACCCCGGCGGGCAGGAGTTCATCGTCGTCATCGAGGAAGATGACCGCATCGGCACCCTCGGCAAGTTCAAGGCCGCGGTTGCGTGCCGCCGACGGCCCGGCGTTGTCCTGCCGAACGAGCGTCAGCCGGTCATCCATGGGCAGGTCGGCCTCACGCACCGGCGAGACGGACCCATCATCCACGATCCACACGCGCACAACGCCCGGAACCTCCAGCGCGCTGGCCACAGCCCGGCACAGCCGAGGCGCCGGCGCATTGAAGCTCGGAATGACCGCGTGAAGCTGCATGACGCTTGATCTCGGCAAACCCGCAAGGCCCGTTCGGGGCCTGCGCCAGCGTAGTGCCCGCCCCTGACCTGCGAGGTCTATCCTGTGGATTGCATGCTCAAGCACCCGATGCGACATCCTGAGGGCGACGCAGCCGCGGGCGACCCCGGCCGGACCTTTGCCGGCGAAAGCGCCGCGGACTTCGCCTCCCGCACAACCGCCGATCCCGCTCAGACTCGGGCCTTTGCGATCGCTGCAGCCCGGCTCTGCGACGATGACAAGTGCACGCACGTTCGGTTGTTGGATGTGCGCACCATCAGCCAGGTGACGGACTACATCGTGATCGCCTCGGGCACGAGTGAACGCCAGATGCGCTCGGTCCTCGAGCACATCCGCGAACTCGGTGAAGAGGCCGGCTTCCCCGCGTTTCGGATCTCGACCGACACCAACGCCAACTGGCTGCTCGCCGATTTCGTGGATGTCGTCGTGCACCTCTTCGAGCCCGATACCCGGCTCCACTACGACCTCGAAACGCTTTGGGGCGATGCGCAGCGTGTGGAGTGGAACGATGGTTCCCGCCATCGCAAGACCGACCCGGACGAATCGGTCGACGAGGGTGCGTGATGCTGCGGAAAGTTCTTCACAGCAAGATCCACATGCCCGCGGTCACGACGGCAAGGCCGGACTACATCGGCTCGATCACGATCGACGCAGATCTGCTCGAGGCCAGCGGCATGCGGGTCAACGACGCGGTCGAGATCGCCAACTGCCGAAACGGTGAGCGCTTCGAGACGTACATCTTTCGAGGTGAACCCGGCTCACGCGTGATCGAGGTCAACGGCGCCGCCGCCCACAAGGTCGAGAAGGGTGATCGCCTCATCATCATGCACTACGCGTACATCACCGATGCCGAGTACGAACAACTCGCGCCGCGCGTGCTCCTGATGAACGAGGACAACACCGTCGCCGACACGATCACCTACCTGCCACACGACGGGCACCCGCCGCGGCAGCATCCACCCCGGCAGGTCAGCCAGGACAAAGCGTGAACGCCGAGATCGAGGTCATCCCGGTCCGTCTGGGTGAGCGCACCTATGAGGTCGCCATCGGCCAGGGGCTGCTTGCCTCCGCCGGTCAGCGCCTGCGCGATGCACTGGGCACGACGCCCGCCCGGGCGTTCATCCTGGGCGATGCCAACGCTGCCCGGTGGGTGGACCAGGCCGAGCAAGCGCTCCGCGATGCGGGCATCGCGGTCGATCGTTTCGACATCACGCCGACCGAGGCGGTCAAGACCCTCGACACCCTCGAGCAGGTGCTCGACGCGGTGGCCGCCAGCGGCCTCGAGCGATCCCAGCCCATTGTGAGTGTTGGCGGCGGGATCGTGGGCGACATCGGCGGCTTTGCTGCAGCGACGTACCGCCGGGGTGTGCCCAGCATCGTGTGCCCGACGACGTTGCTTTCCATGGTGGATGCCTCCGTGGGCGGCAAGACGGGTGTCAACCTCCGGCGGCCCGATGGCGGCCTGCTCAAGAACATGGCCGGTGCCTTCCATCAGCCGTCGCTCGTGATGGCGGATCTGGCAGCCCTCGAGACGCTCGGCCCGCGCCACCGGCGCAGCGGCATGGCCGAGTGCATCAAGCACGCCATGCTCGCCGGCGATCACGACGATCCCGATGCACTGCAGTGGGTGCATTCCAACGCGGCGACGCTCAACGCCTTTGAACCCGACGCGATCTGCGCGTGGATCGTCAGGGGCGTGCGGCTCAAGGCCCGCGTCGTCGAGGCGGACGAGCAGGAACTCGGTTCCTCCACCGGCTTTGGCGGCCGGGCTTCGTTGAACCTGGGTCACACCTTTGCTCATGCGATCGAGCCCATCGAGGAACTCTCCCCCAGCGCCGACCCCTCCGAGTCGCCGCTGCACCACGGAGAAGCGGTCGGCTTGGGCCTGATTGCCGCGACCACAACCGCAGCCGCGGCGGGGCTTTGCGATCAGGCGTACGCCGACGCAATACGGAATCTGATTGGTGTCTTCGGGCTGCCGACTTCGATCAGGGGCCTGCCGGCCAACGACGACCTTCGTGGGCGCATGATGTCCGATAAAAAGACAAGGCGAGGAGCCCTACGACTTGTGTTGCCCACCGGTCCGGGGCGCGTTCGCATTGTGGATGACTGTCCTGCCGGGGCGATCGACGCGGGTTGGGACGCGATCCGCTGCTGATAAATGCACTTTCTCGATTGATTCCCCGTGGGAAGGCCGGTGTGGACAGACTGTTGAAGTGCGCCGATTCAAGCTTCTGATTGAAGCCACCCGATAACCGAGTGGACCCGAACGGGACCCTCAGCAAGGTGGCATTCATGCGGACACTGGCCGTCATCAACCAGAAGGGAGGGTGTGGGAAGACCACTACCTCCATCAACCTTTCCGCGGTGCTGGCACAAGCGGGCCAGCGGACCCTGCTCGTGGACCTGGATCCGCAGTCCCACTGTGCTGCCGGCCTGGGCGTACCCGAGCCGCGGCTGGATCTCGACATCGGCGACGTGATGCGGTCGGAGGAAGCGGTCGAGGCCGACCGTCTGCTCTGGCCCGTCTCGCGCTGCCTCGACCTCGCGCCCAGCCGCATGAGCCTCGCCGGCCTCGAAGCCTCCGGCGGCGGGATCGCCAATCGCCCGGACAAGGAGCTGCGGCTTGCCAAGGTGCTCAGCCAGCTCGAGCACCGCTACGACGTCTGCGTGATCGACTGCTCACCCTCCATCGGCCTCCTGACGTTCAACGCACTGACCGCTGCGGATGCGGCGCTGGTGCCGGTGGAAACCTCGTTCTTCTCGCTGCAGGGTGCGACCAAGCAGCTCTCGACGGTGCGCGCTCTCTCGAGGCGGCTGCAGCGGGAGGTGGCGACGTGGCTCGTACCGACGCTGCACGACACGGAGAGCGCCCTGTGCGAGGACCTGCTGGATGAACTCCGCAGGCGGTTTGGTTCCAAGGTCATCCCCGCGGTCATCCGGCGGGACCAGGCGCTGAAGGAAGCAGCAAGCTTCGGCCAGCCCATCATCGAGTACGACGCCCAGTCGTGGGGCGCGCAGGACTATCTCGAGCTCGGACACTGGGTGATGCAGGCGCTCCCCGCGTTGGGTCAGCGCTCCGCCCTGCAGGCCCAGGCAGGCAGCGCGGTGGTGCGCACGGATGAGCAGCATCACGAAGGCCTTGCGCGCAAGGTGCTCGGCACAGCAGCGACGCAACTCGACCAGTTGCAGGACAGGGCACGTGCCCTCGCCAACAGGCTGTCCGATCGCTCGCAACAGCCGATGGACGCAGCGCCCTCGACGTCCCAGCCCGATACGAAGGACGCGGTTCGCCGGCTCTTCGGCGCGCGGCCAACAACCAGCGGCGTGCTGTTCGTCCAGCCTCTGGCGCTGGGCGAGAGCGTTCAGGTGGTGGGCAGCTTCACCGACGGCCAGCCCCGGCAGATGCGTCGCAACGAGTCCATGGGCGTGTATGAACTCTGCCTGCCGCTGCCGGCGGGCGAGCACCACTACCGACTGGATGTGGATGGCCACACGCTGGCCGATCCTTACAACTCCGAGTGGCAACTCGACACCGAGGGCAATCCCAACAGCATTGTGAGAGTCGCCGCGCAATCGCAGCCCGAGCCGAGTCAGGTCGGCAGCGCTTCCTCATAGCAGCATCTTGAGAGGCCTTCCCCGTGTGTGCACCGCGGAGGGACGAGGAACCCAACGAATGGACCCGTCTTTCACCAGCCGCCCGGCAGGAACCAGCAGCGACCCGGAGGGGCACGCGCTTAACGCAGACAACCAGCCAGCCGGGCAGGGTGGCTCAGCGCCGAGCCTGATCGGCCGACCGCCGCGCTCAACCTCCGCCATGCCGGGCGTGGACCCCGGCCTCGAGCCCGACCCCGAGATGGTTGATTCGCTGGCAAGCCTCTTCCTGGGTGACGGCCCGCTGTCTCCGGGCACGAGCGATCCCGCCGACCGCGCTCACCAAGCGCCCATGGGCGACGAGACGCCCATGCTTCGGCTGGTCGATGCCTTCGAACCCGAGGACTTCCAAGCAGACCCGTTCAGCCAATCGACCGACGACCTTGATCAGGGCTTCGAATGGGACGATGACGCGCTGCTCGCGGACATCGAGCCCGCGCCATCGGCGCTGCACGCGGACGATGCGTCCATCGAGGCGCTGGTGCTGGGTCATCTGCCAGTATCGGCCTCGGGTTGGTCTCTTCAGCACGCTGCGGCCAGGGCGCGGACGCTCGATCAGCGTGTGGCGTTTGTCTCGCTGAAGCGCGGCCGGGTGGATCTGCAGTTGATCTCGCCGCAGCCGGAGACCTCGAAGGCGATGCGCCCCGCTTCGGATGAGCCCCTCGCCGCAGCACTGCGCTGGCTTGCAAGCCGCGCACGCCACTGGGTGATCTGCGTGGACCATGCCGAGGAGGCTTCTCTCTCAGAGGCGAGCGAACTCGACGCGATGACGGTGCTGACGGGTGCGGACGACCCGGCTGTCATCGACTGCTATCGCACCCTGAAAGCAATCGAGCGCGATCTGGAGACCGCTCTGGGCGATGACGACGCGCTGCCCGCGCTGGGCGTCAGCATCGTGGGAGCACCTCGCCACCGTGCTTCACATGCGGCCGCTCGATTGGAGGCGGCATGCCGCGACTTCCTCGATGTCGAAACGCTCGATGTCTGCAGCATTCCGCAGATGCAAGCCGTGCACGCCGTGCACGCGGGCTCACACGACTTTGACGACCCATGCCCATTGCTGATTGCGCTGGTGCGCGACGCCCTCGACTGCACGCCCGCGTGGTCACCCGAAGATGCTCTGGATGACGAGGACGATCCGTTCGACGACGAAGCACCGCAAGCCTGGATCCAGCGGGAGCCCGCGGACCACGCCTGGCTGCACGGCGCCGATGCCCCCGCTTCGATGGCGCGGGAGGCAGCCGAGGACGAAGGCACGCTTTCCGCGGTTCAACTCGTCGGCGGGCTAAGCGCACTGGCGTTTGAATGCCCGGTGGCGAAGCAGGTCGAACTGGCCACCGATGCCGAGGGGCAGTTGCACCTGGTCGCGCTCGATGCGGACGACGCCTCAACAGTGGGTGAACTGACGCGTGCACGCGCTTGGGCTCGAGAGCATGCGTCTCTCTTGAAGGCCGCTGCACCAGACCTGCAGGAGGTCTCGACCCCCCACCTGCATGTGCTGACGACGCGCGCGGCGTTGGTGCGCACGCTGATCGAGACGGACATCACGGTGCACGTGATGGCGCACGCTTCGCAGGCCCGGCAGGGCTGGATTGTGCAGCCGCTGAACAGCGACCGGCTGTAGGAGCAGAGCGTCGCGACCCGGTGATTCCGCAGCGTGTGTTACGCGGAGTTCTTGTTGGCCACGCGGAGGTCGCTGAGCTTGATGCCGCCGTCGAGCACGCGCTCGTCGATGACGTACGTCACGCCGGAGTTATCGAGCTCGGGGAGTTCGTAGAGAAGGTTGAGCATGACACCCTCGATGACCGATCGCAGGGCGCGGGCACCGGTGTCGCGTTCGGCCGCCTTGGCAGCGATGCGCTCCAGAGCGGTCTCGGTGAACTCGAGCTTGGCATTCTCGAGGCTGAACAGATGCTGGTACTGGCGGACCAGCGCGTTCTTGGGCTCGGTGAGGATGCGCACGAGTGCGTCCGTGCCCAGCGGCTCGAGAGGCGTGACAACAGGCAGACGCCCGACGAGTTCGGGGATGAGACCGAACTCGACGATGTCGTCAGCGGTGACCTGGCTGAGGACTTCGGCAGCGGAAGCGTCGCTTGCGATGCCGCTGCCGCTGGAGGCAAAGCCGATCTTCGTCTGGCCCAGACGCCTGCGGATGATGTTCTCCATGCCGACGAACGTGCCGCCGCAGATGAACAGAATGTTCCGCGTATCGATCTGGATGTAC
>CAZSBR010000070.1:8167-11478 GCA_964605165.1 uncultured Phycisphaeraceae bacterium | reverse complement strand
TCCGTCAGTTGAGCACCGCCTCGATGCTGTACGCGAATGACTTCGACGACTACTTCCCGCCGAACGTGCCGCCAACGGTGGGCATGCTCGATCCGAACGATGGCAAAGATGGCCGTCGGTGGATGGACGTTGACGTGCTTGGGGATTACATCCCGAGTACGGACGGCGGCGACCTTGGCTTCGACCCGACGGGCAACGCGCGTGCGACCATCGGCGGCGGCGTGATGCAGAACCCGGCTCACGCGCAGGCCGGTCGCTCGTACGGGATGAACTACTGGGGCTCTGCCTACGTGCGGTTCACTCGTATTGGCCCGCCCGGCAACGGCAAGTTCGGCACCATCGCCAAGCCCGGCGATCCCCGCATCACGGGTGCCGTCGATGATGGCTTCGGCCGCCAGTTCAAGGCCTCCGTCGACTTCGGCTCCCAGATGTATCTCTTCGGCGATGTGTGGGCTGAGTATTGGAAGGACGAGGACGACGATGGCGAGTTCCTCGCCTACGCGACAGAGGCCGTCGGCGCACGCGAACTGCCCGGCGTTCGCTTCGGCTCTGTTCCCGACACATCATGGCAGGACCTGTTCGTCTTCGGTGGCACCAGGAACCCCGCCAACCCCGAGTACATCCAGGGTGATAGCCCCGACAGCTACATCCCGTACTACCGCCATGGTGGGGGGCGCGACATCTATCGCAACGAAGGCAGGGCGCAGATCGGCTTTGTCGACGGCAGCGTTCGTTCGTTCACGCCGGCCGACCTGATCGAGGGCGGCAACTCGGAGAAGAGCTCGTACGAGGTGCTGTGGAGCATTGAGGATGAGCGGATTGAACGCCGAGAGCTCGGCGACTGACAAAGCAGATCGGGGCCGGGCACGTAGCTCGGCACCGCGGCTCCGCGCCATGCGGATGCCAACGGAGTGTGTTTCCTTTCAGTTCTTGGAAAGAAGAGAGATTCATCATGCGGAAGTCATTTCTGATCGCGGCTGCTGGCGCAGCCTTCTGTGCAGCGGGTGCGAATGCCCAGCTCATTGACAACACAACGGGCAACGGCAGCTTTGAAAACAGCGGCCTGACCGGTGCGTTCGATGATTGGACGTCCTTCGGGAACGTGTCGCAGTCGTTCGATTTCGCCTCCGATGGCATCGCCTCGGCGAAGATCTTCGGCGGCTTTGGTGGCGACAGCGTCTTCTTCCAGGACGTCTTTCCCATCAACCCCGGTGATGAGGTCAGGGCTTCCATCAAGGCGCTGACGCCCGATGGCGACTCGATCGCGGGCACCCAAAACCAGTTCCGGATTGCCCTCGTATTCCTTGATCCCACCCGCCCCGACGCGGCGAACACTTGGGACGTTGGCAACACCTTCCTGGACGGCGCAACCGTGACCTCGGACATGGACGGTACGTTCAATGGCGTGAACGACTTCGTCGGCGAGGTTGTTGGCATCGCCCCTTACAACACCAGCGGCGTGCAGTTCGTTGGCGTCTTCCTGCAGCCCGACTTCGAGGGCGGCGCTGTCTGGGCCGATGAAGTGCTCGTGGAAGTGATCTCGACTGGCAACGCACTCGAGATCGTCAACGGCGACTTCGAAGCTGATGACGTGTTTGGCCACCCGATCAACGGCTGGCGCGAGTTCGGAAACGCGATCGGCAACGTCTTTGTCAACCGTGACGGCACGATCAGCGGCACGAGCGCGGGCTCGGTCTTTGGCCAGTTCAACGGCGTGCAGAACGAGTCGGGCTTCTTCCAGGCTCTTCCGGCCGCGGAGGGCGAGAGCTGGACGATGACTGCGGACGTTCTGAACCCCGCTGGTGACGAAATCGCCGGCGACAACGTCTTCGCCGTGAGCCTGAACTTCCGTGATTCGGGCGGCGCCCTGCTCGGCGAGACCGTTCAGGAGTTCGATGCGTCCACCGCATCTGGGTCGATCACTCCGGTGAGCCTCTCCGGCACGGCACCGGCCGGCACGGTTGAGGTCAACGCTACGTTCGTGCTTATTCAGCCCGAGGCCACTGCCGACAACAACAACGACGGCATGATCGACGGCGGTGACCAGGGCACCGGTCGCGTGGACGTCGACAATGTCACGCTGGCAATCGGTGGCCCGGCCGAATGTCCCGGCGACATCGCCGACGACTTCGGCTTCGCAGGCGCTGACGGCCAGGTCAGCTTTGGTGACTTCCTGGCGGCTCTGGGTCTGCTTGGCCCGTGCCCCGGTGGCACCCCCGGCTGCGACTTTGACATCGCCGATGACTTTGGCTTCGCCGGTGGCGATGGCCTTGTCAGCTTCGGCGACTTCCTCTTTGCTCTGACGATCCTCGGCCCGTGCCCGTAAGGCTCGGACCGTGATGCTGAGCATCTGACGTGTTCCCTCGGATGGGCGGTCGGAAGGCCGTCCATCCGCTTCGATGACTGCTCGGCGGCGTAAGCCCGCACAGTTCATCTTGGAGAGATTCGTGCTCTTGCTTGTGCCAGAGCGAATCATTGACCTTTGTTGATGGAGAGAAAGACATGACGATTCTTGCAAAGACTGGCGTGATCTGCGCATTGACGGTGCTTGCTTCGGCGGGCTCGGCCCAGATTCAGGCCAACTACTCTGAGAACTTCGAAGGGCTTGACCAGTCATCGCCCAGCGCGCTCGGCGATGCCGGCTGGCTGGTCGGTGCCAACGTGTTCGACAGCAGCGGCACCAACTTCCTCTACAACTACTTTGCCTTCCCGGCGCCGAACGGATCCGGTGCGTTCTCCAACGTCGCCAGCGGTCAGGGCGGTCCCAGCCAGGGCGCACAGCAGCTCGTGACCTTCAACGACTACAACAATGGCGACCACGGCAACGGGTCGGGCAACCGCATCGAGGCCAACTTCTTCCGCGAGTGGACCGTGGGCCCGGCCGACGTCGGCACGTGGACCTTCAGCTTCGATGCCAAGCAGGGCGATATCGGTGGGAGCAGCACCGCTGCGGGCTTCATCAAGGTGCTCGATTCCAGCTTCTCACTTACTGACTTCGCAACGGCTGACACCACCTCGGTGGGCAGCCTTTGGAACCGCTACTCAATCAGCGTCGACATCGATGCCGGTCAGGTCGGTCAGCTGTTCCAGATTGGCTTCCTCAACGTGGCGTCAAACTTCGAGCCCTCGGGCGTCTTCTACGACAACCTGAACCTCGTGCCGTCACCCGGGACCGCTGGCTTGCTCGGCCTCGCGGCCCTCGGTGCTGTGCGTCGTCGTCGCTGAGTCGGCGCGAATTGCAGAGTGTTTCAATTCGATCTTCGCACCGCCCGGGTTCACGCTCGGGCGGTGTCTTTCTACCGGCATGCTTG
>CAZSBR010000070.1:0-8067 GCA_964605165.1 uncultured Phycisphaeraceae bacterium | reverse complement strand
CGCTTGCGGCGTTCGTCGTACGCGAGGCAGAACCGCTATTTGGAACCATCTGGCTTGAGGGATGATCCCAACCCCTCGATCACGCGGAAAAGCATGGGTGTTGCGAAGACGCCGATAATCGTTGCGAGCACGAGGCCAAAGAACACGGCGGTTCCGAGGGCAACGCGGGCACCCGCGCCAGCGCCAGTTGCGATCAGCAGCGGAAGCGTGCCAAGAACGAAGCTGAATGCTGTCATCAGAATGGGCCGGAAGCGGAGTTCTGCAGCATTCAGGGCGGCGGCGGCTGGCGTGTCACCCTGCATGCGCTTTGCTCGGGCAAACTCGACGATGAGAATCGCGTTCTTGCTGACCAACGCAATCAGCAGAATCACGCCGATCTGTGTGTAGACGTTGTTGTCAAGGCCACGTGCAAACACGCCCGCAGCAACGCCGAGCAGGCCCAGCGGCACGGCGAGCAGTACGGTGACAGGCAGGAGCCATGACTCGTACTGCGCAGCAAGGACAAGAAAGACGAGAAGAAGCGCCAAGCCGAACACCGCAGCGGTAGACGTGGTGGCCATCTGCTGCTGAAATGCGAGCCCGGTCCATTCGAATCCGGCCCCGGCCGGAAGCGTTGTTGCTGCGAGGCTTTCCATCATGGCAAGCCCATCACCGGAGGAGTACCCCGGCGCGGGCTCACCCTTGATCGAAGCCGCGGGAAACAGGTTGTAGCGAGAGATCATCGATGGTCCGGCGCGCTGCTCGACAGTGGCGATGGAACCGATGGGGATGGAGTCGCCACCACCCGCGGGAACGCGTAATCTGAGGATGTCGTCGGGCACCATACGGTATCGGCCCTCGGCCTGAACAAGCACCTGGAAGGTCCCGCCGAAGGCGTTGAAATCGTTGGCATAGGAACTGCCCAGATTGGTCTGGAGTGTCCTGAAGACCTCGTCAACCGGCAGGCCTATCTGCTTGACCTTATCACGATCCACATCGACGAAGAGCCGGGGTGTTGTCGCACGGAAGCTGGAGTTGAGCCTTGTCAGTGACGGCTGAGCACGAGCGGCAGCGGCCAAGTCGTCAGCGATCGTCTGGAGTGCATCGGTGCCCAGTCCACCACGGTCCTGGACGCGCATGTCAAAGCCGCCCGTGAGACCAACACCGGGAATGGGTGGCGTCTCGAAGACGAAGGCGACACCGTCGCGCGTTCGAGACAGCTTTGACTGCAAGTTCGCTGCGATCTGGGCCTGGTGCAGTTCCGGCTGCTCTCGCTGATCCCAGGGCTTGAGGGTGATGATGTAGGACGCGACATTTGGGTTCGCCACGCCGTCGATCAATGAGAAGCCACCGATCTGGATGAACGACCGCACGCCGGGTGTTGCCGCCACGATCTCGTTGATCTCTTCGGTTACCGCGCGTGTTCGCGCCCGGGATGCCGCATCCGGAAGTTGCACACCCGCCATCAGCAGGCCTTTGTCTTCGGAGGGCGCAAAGCCGGTGGGGAGCCTGTTGAAGCCGAGTACACCTGCCGTGGCGATGAGCAAGAAGGCTGCGAAGGAAACGGCTGCGCGGCGAATCACAAGCCCGACGACTGCGGTGTAGCCCCGCGTCGAGCTGGAGATGATCGCGTCGATCGCTCGGAAGAGGGGGTTCTTCTTGCCCGTGCTCGGGCGCATGAGGACGCCGCAGAGGGCCGGACTGAGGGTCAGGGCATTCACCGAACTGATGAGCGTTGCCGCTGAAATCGTGAGCCCGAATTGGCGATACATCACGCCGGTGATGCCGCCGAGAAACGATGCCGGCACAAACACGGCGAGGAGCACGAGCGTGGTTGCGACGATCGGTCCACTGACCTCGCGCATCGCCTCAACGGTGGCTTCGCGTGGTGACGTTCCCGGCTTCTCGAGGTTGCGTGCAACATTCTCGACAACCACAATGGCATCATCGACGACAATCCCAATAGCCAGCACGAGTCCGAAGAGGGTGAGCGTGTTGAGGGTGAACCCGAGGGCCGCCATCACCGCGAATGTTCCAATGAGCGAAACGGGGATCGTGACGGCCGGGATGATGGTTGCTCGGAAGTCCTGAAGGAAGAAGAGCACCGTCAGGATCACAAGCCCCGCTGCGATGAACAGCGTCGTGACGATCTCCCGCAGAGAGGCACGCACTGCATCGGCCGCGTCGTAGGTGACAGCAATCTCAAGCCCGTCGGGCAGTGAAGGTCCCGCTTCTTCGATCAGCAACTCGAGGTTGTTGGAGATATCGATGAGGTTGGCGCCCGGCTGTTGGAAGATCGCCAAGACCGCAGCCGGGCTTCCATCGACGCGGGACTCCATGGCATAGTTCTGGGCACCCAGCTCAATCCGGGCCACATCACGCAGACGCAGGACGCGGCCGTCATCTCCCGTTCTGATGACGAGTTCACCGAACTCATCATCCGTGGCGAGCCTCCCGCGTGCAGAGACTGCGTACTCGAACACGGCATTGTCAGCGCCGGGCGGTGACCCGATCTTGCCGGCTGCGACCTGGACATTCTGCTCTCGGATGGCGTTGATGACCTGGTTGCTGGTGAGGCCACGCTCGGCGAGTTCGTCGGGGTCAATCCACACCCGCATGGCGTAATCGGCAGCACCAAAGACCTGAACGCCGCCAACACCGGGGATCCGCTTGATCTGCTCGCTGAGCTGAAGTGTTGCGTAGTTGCTGAGGAAGACGTCGTCATACCGCCCATCTGGCGAAGTGATGCTGACCATCTGCGCGAAGTCTGGCATCTTCTTCTGGGTCTTGATGCCTTGGCGACGCACGTCCTCGGGCAGGCTCGGCTCGGCGGCGGAGACGCGGTTCTGGACCTGCACGGAAGCGATATCGAGATCGGTGCCTGTTTCGAAGGTGACGGTGAGCTTGTAGGTGCCATCGCCCGAGCATGTGCTGCTCATGAAGAGCATGCCCTCGACGCCGTTGACCTCTCGCTCGATTGAAACTGCAACCGTATCAGCGATGGTCTCCGCGTCCGCCCCGGGGTAGACCGCTGTGACCTCGATCGTGGGTGGTGCGAGATCGGGATACTCGGCGATGGGCAACGTCAAGAGCGACACGAGGCCCGCGACGACGATGACGATCGAGACGACCGCTGCGAAGATCGGCCGCTCGATAAAGAACCGCGACATCAAGGCGTCTCCGATGGCAGGACGTCGATGGACTCCTCTCGGGCGGTCACCGGCTGCCCTGGGCGTGCCCGCAGAATTCCGCTGACGATCACCCGGTCGGTCGGTGACAGACCGGACTCAATGATGCGCCAACTGCCATCTCTCGCGCCAAGCGTGACGGGGCGTACCTGAACAAGGCCATCTTCGCCGAGCACCAGAACGTATCGGCCGATCTGTCCGCTTCCGATGGCCGCTTCAGGGACGAGGATGGCATCTTCTATCTGGCCCGCCGCGAGCCGGCCTCGGACGAAGAGACCGGGTTTGAGTGAGCCCTCGGGGTTGGGCACGGTGGCACGCAGCCGGACGGTCCCCGTAGCCGTGTCGACCGCCGGGTCGACGTAGTCGATCACGCCGGCGTGCGGAAAGCCCTCCTCGGCTTCGGTTGCGATCTCGATCGGATACGCGATGCTCTCAGTGTTGCGAAGGCCCGCGTCTTCGTTGCTGGAGGCGACGGCCTCAAGGAAGACCCGATCGGGCACGGTGATCCAGACGTACATGCTGGATGTGTCGTAGATGCGGGTGAGCCGACCGGAGCCGAGCCCGCCGACAAGGCTTCCAAGGTCGGGGGCCCCGGCTTCGATCTCGCCGGGCAGCGGTGCCCGAACGTCGGTGTAATCGACCGACAACTGCTTGATCGCGAGTTCACGCGAGGCAACTTCTACATCGGCCTCAGCGGTATCGACCGCGGCCTCTGCCTCAAGCACTTCGATCTCATTGGCGGCGCCACCGGCGGCGACGCGCCGAGTTCGATCCAACCGCACTTGAGCGACGCCCAGTTCCGCCTCCGCACGCTGCAGACGGGCCGCTGCAGCATCGCGCTGCGCGACGAAGAGATCCGGATCGATGCGGAACAGCACGTCCCCCTCTTTGACACGTGAGCCGGGGGCAACCCGAGACTCAAGCAAAACACCCTCGACGCGAGCGCGGACCTCGACCACACGCAGCGCCTCGGTTCGTCCGGAGAACTCGGCGTATCGCGTGACATCGCGCACCGCCGGATGCGAGACGCCAACCGTGGGGGGCTCGGGTTTGACGATCTCCGGTTCGTCGCATCCCCCGAGCAAGCCTGCCGAGATCAACGAGACCGCGAGCCAGCAAATCGGCCCCGCAAGGTGTTTGCCGGTCCGGGCAACAGACAATGGCGGTATCACCAATCACCCTCACTTTCGAGACCCGCGATCGAGCGAGCCACGCCAAACAAGTCGCTTTCCAGCCGGTCAGCGGCGGCGGCATCATCCAGTCTGGCTCGCACGAACCACATCTGGTCAGTGGCTTCCTCGTACACACCTGCCGCGAGCATAACACCCGCTGACGACTCGAGCCGCGCTGCGTAACCGTCGTATCCCGGTGCAGAAAACCGCTTGATCTCGGCGGCCAGATCAGACTCTTCGATGGGGGGAAGTTCCATCTGCCCACGCCAGCGATTGACGTTCGCCAGCACACCCCCGACCCGCCCACCGAAGCGCGTCACCGCGATCTCCACCGGTCCGCTGACGTCCGGAGCAATGTACGTCGCCAGCCGCATCGGGCGCGGTTCCGGATCCTCAGTCCAGCCCTGAGGCACAGTCCAGGGAAGTTCGCTCGGTGAGGCATCTCGACCTTCCTCTTGCTGCTGTGCTCCAGCAACTTCGGGAGCGACTACCTCATCGGAACGTTCGGGGGAAGCGGGGCTCTCCGCCTCCGGCCGTTCGCATCCCGCCATCGACGTGGCAAGGACCGCGCACCCGGTCATTGCCGCCAGTGCCCGGAACAACCTTCGGTGGAACGTTGCAAGCGGAAGCCGGTTTCGCAGGTGTTTCATGCCGGACCAGCATACCCGATCAAAGGACGCCGATCCGATAACGCCGGCGACGACCAACGCGATCGGGCCTGATCTGGCAGCGTGGTGACCGAGGCTGTCGAGTGTGCACAAACGCTTGGTGCAGTGGCAACAGCGCCGACTCCAGAAGGGCCTCCGAAGGCCCCGCCAAGACGTCGCACGCGGCTGCGACCGAACAAACATGCGTGTTTGTAGCCAACTTCTGATCTTTGCTGAGCATCCGCTCCGGCCACGCCCGATTGTCACCCCGCTCGTGATGAAAAAGGGTAAACGGATGCTCAAGACATTAAACCAACTGAAACCCCTCTCGAGGCTGACCAGACTTCTGGTGCTCGGACTCTCGGCAGCGGCCAACGGCCAAACCGCACCGCCGGATGAGGAGGGTGACAACAGCCTCGTTGCCCCGGGAGAGTACGTCCGCGTTGATCTGTCGCTGACATACACCAGCGATTACTACTACCGAGGCATCCTTCAGGAGGACGAAGGCTTCATCCTGCAGAGCTCCGCTGAAGTCGGCATTTCACTCGTGAGAGAAGAGTCTTGGAAGCTCGAGGCCTTCGGCGGCATATGGAACAGTCATCACGATCGCTCGACAGGGTCGACCGACGACGACCGCTTTGTCTCCAAGTGGTATGAGGCCGACGTCTATGGCGGCCTCGGCCTTGAGGTTGGCCCATGGAGCGGTTCGCTTGCGTACGTCGCTTACACAAGTCCGAACGGTGCCTTCGACACCACCGACGAACTGCTGTTGTGCCTTTCACTGGACGATACGGACAGCCCGCTCGGCTTCGCGTTGCAACCCAGCTTGCAGCTCGCATGGGAGCTCGGAGGCGGAGCGGATGGCGACGAGACCGGGGTCTTCCTCGCCATTGGCATCGCACCCGGCTTCGAGGCCGAGAATCTTGGTGGGCTGCAGTTGTCCTTCCCGGCAACGCTTGGTTTCAGCCTTGACGACTATTACCAGGACGGAGAGGGCGACGACGACGCCTTCGGCTACCTCGACTTCGGTGTTGATGCCTCACTGCCTCTCGGTGTGCCGAGTGGGTACGGCGAGTGGGCGCTCAATGCGGGTGTGCATGGCCTCCTGCTTGGGGACAACAACGCCGAAGTCAATGATGACGATGACTTCGAGGTGATCTTCAGTGTTGGTCTGTCCTTCTCGTTCTGAACGTGATCAATTCGCTATGCCACTTGGTTTGTGAGAGGTGCCTTGTCATGACGACGAGTTATGATCCCCGCCGCTGGAAGCTAGCCACCAAGATCTGCATGTTGACCGCGTTCATCGCTGCCGGAGCGTCGTTCGCGGTTGGCGTTACTGCAGTCTGGTCGTCTCAGCGCTCACTTGTTGCAGAACGCGCCATGGCGCTGCAGGCGGTGTCCTCAGCGCGTGGGTCACACATAGAGGATTACTTCCGCACGATCCGTTCACAAGTGGCCACGCTTGCGCAGGAGCCTTCGACGGCTGCAGCTCTTCGCGATCTCGCGGCGGGCTTTGAGCAGCTCGCCGAGAGCGATATCGCTAACGAGGCATCATTGCGGTCGTATTTCGACCGTGAGTTCAAGCCACGCAATGAAGCCGCTGGTCTTACCTACAGGAACTGGGAGGCGTATGCGCCACGCACGGCCGCCGGCAGAGTTGCGCAGACTCTCTACATCGCAGAGAACGATGCGCCGGTCGGATCGAAGCTTGACCTGGCGAGAGCGCCGCAGGACCTGGCTTACAACGTCGCTCACGGCCGCTACCATCACACGCTTCGTCGGTTCCTTCAGCAGTTCCAGTACTACGACATCTTCCTCGTCAATGACGCAGGAGACATCGTGTACTCGGTGTTCAAGGAGACCGACTACGGCACGAATCTCAGAACCGGCCCCTACAAGAGCTCCGGTCTGGCCGTAGCGTTCAGCAATGTTTCGAAGCTGCCCGCCGGCGAGGCGAGCATCGTCGATTTTCAGCCATACCAGCCGAGCTACGGTGCCGCGGCCAGCTTCATTGCCTCGCCGATCATCTGCGACGATGGCCAGAGGCTCGGGGCACTGATCTTCCAGATGCCCGTCGGGCACATCAACACCATCATGACCGACGCACGCGGGCTCGGCGATACCGGAAGGGCCTATCTCGTCGGCACCGATGGCATGCTACGCAGCGAATCGAGGCATCTTGACGACGGCTCGTTGCTGACGCTGTCGGCTCATTCCGAGGCCCAGCAGCAAGCGGTGAGCGGCGTCGAGGCATGGCTTGAGCAGGACAGTTTCGATGGGGAACGCACCTTGGCCGCGTTTCGCCCCTTGGACATCGAGGGGCTCCAGTGGGCAATCATCGTTGAAGCGAACATGGGAGAAGTTCTAGCCGCTTCAATCTCAGCCCGGAACACGATTCTGCTGGCTGGCGGCGCCGTCACGGTTCTCGCCATTCTGCCGGCATTCCTGCTGGGCCGATCGATCGCCGCTCCCGTGCGGGTGCTCGCCGAGAATGGAAAGAAGCTCGCGGAAGGCGATTTCACGGCGTCGGTCACGTTCCAGCGAGGCGACGAACTTGGCGAACTCGCAGACGCCACCAACGCCATGGCCAAGGCGATTGCCGCGATGATCGGGGATGTGGATCGGGCCAGTCAGGAAGTTGCAGGCGCGGCGACGGAGATCGCTCACAGCAGCCGCGAGATGGCGGGCGGCCTTGCCACGCAGCGGACGCAGACCGCGGAGGCTGCGGCAGCAGTAGAAGAACTGACCGCCAGTGCGCATGAGGTGGCCGGTAAATGCGGAGAAGCATCCGGCGCGGCCAACGAGGCGGGGCGCCGCGCCCGCAACGGAGGCGAGATCGTATCGCGCGCTGTCGCCGAGATTCGGGCCATTGCTGAAGGCGTGAGCCAGAGCGCTGTCGCGATTGGCCAGCTCGGCGAACAAGCATCACAGATCTCATCCATTATCGATGTCATCAACGACATAGCGGATCAAACGAACCTTCTTGCCCTCAATGCAGCGATTGAAGCTGCTCGTGCGGGCGAGCATGGCAGAGGATTTGCGGTGGTCGCCGACGAGGTCCGCAGGCTCGCTGAGAGAACG
>CAZSBR010000069.1:3210-11651 GCA_964605165.1 uncultured Phycisphaeraceae bacterium | reverse complement strand
GAGCTGATGAGCTACAAGAACTTCGGCGAGTCGAGCCTCTCCGAGATCAAGCGAATGCTCTCCAGCAAGGGCCTGAAGATGGGCCAGGGTCTTGAGGATGCACACCGGGCCGCTCGCCGGCAGATCATGGAGTCGCTCAAGGGCACCGGCGCCGAGGGCGCCCTGGGACGCCCCGTGGGCGATCTTCATCTCTCCGTGCGGGCCCGAAAGGCGCTTCAGCTTCTGAACATCCAGACGCTGGGCGACCTTGCGAGCCACACCGAGGCCGAGTTGATGGGCATCAAGAACTTCGGCCAGACCTCGCTCATCGAGATTCGTGAGAAGCTCGCCGAGCACGGCCTGTCGCTGCGTCACATCGATTCCTGACCGCCCGCTGCGGAGGTTCATGCATCGGTCGTGTCGTCTGCGTGGACGTTGTCCTCGTAGCGCTCGGGCCGCTCGCCGCTCTTGGTGAACGCCTTGCGGTCGGCGGCGTACTGCTCTGCCGTCAGCACGATGCGGGACACCTTGCCGCTCTTGTGGTTGGCGTGAAGCTTCTCAAGAATCGGCACGCACCAGCCGCAGCCCGTGCCTGCATCGAGGCATTCGCTGATCAGCGACGCCACCGGCGGATCCTCCCGCTGCAGATAGCTCTGGATCTTGCGGAGGCTGACGCGATAGCAGAGGCAGACGTGGTCATCGAGGTCCATGGTGGGGGATCTTACCGCATCGGGCGTTGGAGGCACAGAGGCGCTGTGGTGCTGCTCATCGCCGCTGCCAACCCGCCAGCGTCCCGCCGACGCCGGTGACGACGAAGGCCGTGATGCCAATCGCCATCGGCCAAGGCATCATGTCGGGCTCGAAGACGATCAGCACTGCGAAGTTGGCAGCAAACACCGCTGCGCCCGAGAGGCCCGCAGCGTTGCCCCAGCGTTTTCTCGGCATCGCATGCGCTCGCATCGCCCACTGCACGGCCACGACGAGCATGATGAGCGCGACGAGCCCCATCAACCCGCCGACATAGGGAATCGCCCAATCAGGTATCGGAAGTCCGCCGTGTGTATGCCGCATGCAAACGAGAGTATGCGCTTGATGGTTGCGAGGGTTAGCGCGGGATGTCTCATTAGCCAATCACGCTTACGCGCTGATGCGACATTGCAATCAGCAGGCTCGCCTGTCAAGAAATCGTCCGAGCGTTACCGAACCCATCCAAATCACTCCTGCGGAAACAGGCAAGGGAAAGGCGTCGAGGCGCAGTACGAAGCCAATGCTCAAGACCAAGAAAAAGAGACTTGCTCCCGCACTACCCAAAGTCAGGGTCCATCGAGATTTCTCTCTGTTGGTTGATTTTGCAGCCAGTACGCCCAGGCAGAGAGCACCCACGACGCAGATGACACCAAGGGTGATCTGTCCCCAATCGGGAAGTTGCAGATCGAGGGTGCGTAGGTGTCTGAATGAATTCTTCATGTGCCGCGGCTTCCTAGCAGATCCAGCACCCCAAGGGCTTCGGGCTCATCGCTCACAGCATCCGCGTGCGCCTTGAGATCGTCTGCAGCGTTGGCTGGACAGCCGAACCAGCCGACCCGCTCGCGGATCGCCATGTCGCCCATGGTGTCGCCGATGCCTGCAAGCTGCGTGCGCTCAAGTCCGGTGATCTCGCTCCAGCGGCCGATGCCTGTGGACTTTGAGACGTGCGCAAGATCGCAGTTGATCCAGTACCACGTTCGGCTGACGCGGATGGGCCAGCCCTCGGCGCTGATCTTGTCGATCAGCGCATCGGCCTGTTGCATGAGGTAGCTCGTTTCGGCGTGGTAGAGCGAGATCGAAGCGGTCTTGCCCGGCTGCTGGAACAGCGGCTTTGAGCGGTAGTGCTCGCGCACCCATCGTGACAGGCCGTCAATTGCATCGAGGTGCTCCTGCTCGATGGCGGGGTCCAGATGCATGAGCTGGGTCGCCGGGTCGTAGATCCAAGCGCCCATCTCGCCGATCGCGGGCATCGAGGTGTTGCCGATGACGCGGCACATGGCCTCGACGAACGAGATGGGCCGGCCCGAGCAGACCGTCACGATGGGGCCCTCGTGCTGTTCTATCGCCCGGCGATTGTGCCGAGCCAGCGTTGCAAGCGCTGCGGTGTCGGCTGGGCCGCCATCTTCGGGCGCCAGGCAGCCATCGATATCACAGAGCACAGCCTCGATCGCGCCGAGGCGCGCGTCGGCTGAACTGGTGTTGGTATCGGACGCTGGCTGCTGCATGCGACTGCTTCCCTCGTGACCGCGGCGAGGCAATGAGTGTAAGGCTGGGCTTTGATCGCTACGCTTGGCCCATGCCGCAATTGGACTATTACACCGCGGGCGAGAGCCACGGCCCTGCTGGGCTTGTCACCGTCCTCAACATGCCAGCGGGCGTGCCCGTGGATGAAGACTTCATCAACAGCGAGCTTGCACGGCGCCAGGGGGGGTATGGGCGTGGTGGCCGCCAGCGGATCGAGACGGATCGGATCCAGATCCTCACGGGCGTGCGGCTGGGCAAGACGATCGGCGCGCCGGTCACCTTCATGGTGCCCAACAAGGACAGCCGGCTGGATGATCTCGAGCGCACGCCGCCGCTGCACAGACCAAGGCCCGGTCATGCGGATCTGCCCGGCAGTCTCAAGTGGTTGACCACGGATTGCCGCGAGACGCTCGAGCGTGCCAGCGCGCGGGAGACCGCTGCGCGCGTCGCAGGCGGGGCGCTTGCGGGGTGCCTGCTTCGTGCACTCGGCATGGAGACGTTCGGCCTCGTTCGGCAGATCGGGACAGCCGCGACGAGTGTCGAGGTGAATGCCGGCACGCTGGACGAGGTGCGAGTTCTTCGCGATGCGAGCGAGACATACTGCCCCGATCCCGAGGTGACCGAGGCTCAGTGTGCGATCATCCGCCAGGCCAAGGTCGACAAGGACACAGCCGGTGGCATCGTGGAAGCGCACGTCTTTGGCTGTCCGCCCGGGCTGGGCTCGTGCATGCAGTGGAGCGACCGGCTCGATGCGCGCATCGCCTACGCGGTGATGGGCATCCAGGCCTTCAAAGCGGTGGAGATCGGTCTTGGCCGAGCGTGCGCTGAGCGCACAGGCTCGCAGGTCCACGATCCGATCCACTTCGACGCCGATCAGCGTGAGAGCGCTTCGCTTGGCTTTGTAAGGCCGACGAACAACGCGGGCGGGCTCGAGGGGGGCATGACCAATGGCCAGCCCGTGGTCGTGCGCGGCACGATGAAGCCGATCTCCACGCTCTTGCGGGGCCTGCCGAGCGTCAATCTCAACTCGCGTGAGCCTGAGGACAGCCAGTACGAGCGGTCCGACGTGTGCGCCGTCTCGGCTGCAAGCGTGGTGATGGAGCACGCGGTCGCGTTCGAGATCGCCCGGGCGGCGCTGAACAAGTTCGGCGGGGATTCCCTGGCCGAGTGCCAAGCGAACCTGGAGGCTTACCTCCGGGCGGCACGAAACCTGCCGGCGGACGCCTGAGGGCCATTTCGGGCCTCTCTTCGCCATTTTCGGGGTCAGAAAGGCCAACTCGGTGTGATGCCGGACGGATGGCTGCGGCCAAACCGGGCTGAATCCACGTCCCAAAATACATCCTTACGAACTCCAAATACGCGAAGATGCCTTGAATCTTGAAAAAAGAAGGCGGTTTTTTGCTCGTCTGAGGAGCCTCTTGGGGTAATCTGGGCGAAGTATCTGCAAGCAGGCGCAAGGTCTACGTGGTCAAGCGCTTGTGAAGCTGCGTGAAAGCGCAGCATGCAGGATCGGGTTCGGCGTGCTGCCGACCCGCGACAAGACGCACTTTGGATGGGTACCCCTGAGGAGAGACACATGAGACTTGCACTTTTGACGCTTGCTGCTGCAGGCCTGGCGGCCGGAACCGCCTCGGGCCAGTTGATCTCGTTCACCTATTCGGACTTGGACGGTTCGTTCGACTCCGGCAGCGGCACGTACATGGCCGAGGTGAGCTCGAACACCTCAGGCGATGTCAGCCGCCTGGACAGCAACCCCGGCACCGCCGAGTTCGACACCGGCACGTTCCCGCACGCCTCGGCCGACTTCATCATCTCGATGGCGGTCACCAACATCACCGCCAGCACCGCTGACGGCAACGGCACGCTGACCATTCTCGATGCCGACGGCGACTCGCTCACCGCGGATGTCGATGGCGTGTTCCGTCTCGTCTTTGGTTCCATCTTCTTCGAGGGCCAGCTCAGCAACGCCTTCTTCGGCAACGAGAGCGGCGACAACACTTTCGATGGCGCGACCATGGGTTCGTTCGATAACCCGATTCCGGCCGGCCCCTACAACGGCTCGGTCGTGGAACTGTTCTTCGATCCGGGTTCGTTCTTCGCTGCTGACTTCAGCAACCAGGAGACGCTGGTCAACGGCCTGCTCATTCCCACGCCCGGCGCTGCTGCGGTCCTGGGCCTGGGCGGTCTGATGGCTGCTCGTCGTCGCCGCTGAACAGCTACTGGCCTCTGACTTCCAGTTCGGACTTCGGCCTTTGGACGTTGTCCTCCCGTTCCACCCGCTGTGTTTCACAGCGGGTGGTTCTCATTTTGCGATGAGAACGCTATGGGGCGCTGGAGAGGCACGAAGCGGTTCAAGCGTTCCGCGCGCGCGGTTCAGGGCGGCGGGGTGACCGTCGCTGCGGTCCGGAAGGGGATCGGCTTGCCTTGTGCGTCGATCGCCACCAGGGTGATGGTGGCCTCGGTGACGCGGACGGTCTCGCCCGTTCCGAATCGCTCGGCGTCGACCTCGACCCCGATGGTCACGGACGTGGTGCCCGCCCGCTGGGTGCGGGTGTAGAACGCCACCACATCGCCCAGGTGCACCGGTGCGTGAAAGTCCACGCGGTCGAGGGAGGCGGTCACCCATCGGTGACAGCCATGGGTGCGGGCCTCGACGAACCCCGCCTGGTCGATGTAGCTGAGGATGACCCCTCCGAAGATCGTGCCGTAGATATTGGTGTCCTGGGGCAGGGTGACGACGCGGAGTGCGAGCCTGCGTTGTGCTTCGGGGGAGGTGGCCATGGCGATGACCATAGCGCGGGGCTGGCCCGGTCCAAACTTGATGACAACCATCGGGCATGAGCGTTTCACCCATGCCGGCCTATCTCGCGACCGAATCCGCCCGAGCGATGGGGTCGGTGAGTTCACCGACCGCAGCGGATCTGGCGGGCCTGCCTCGCACGGAGTTGGTCGCGCGTCACCGCTTTGGCGTTGAGGCTCTGGATGGCCGGCTGTTCGAGCTTGACGACGAGCAGCTCGACCGAGCCTTCCTTGCCGACGTGATGACCGAGAGCGGCAAACCCGTGGGCAAGTGGCCGGTGCGCGTGCTGCTCGGGCATCTCGCCGATGCCGAACTGGTCTTCGCCCACCGCATCCGGCGCACGCTTGCGGAGGACCGTCCGATGCTGTCGGTGTGGGATGAGATGGCCTTTGTGGATTCGGATCTCTACGCGGCAGGTTCGGCGGCGCCGGTGGCCGGCTTCGTAGCCACGGTGCACACGCTCCGCCGGTGGCAGAGCGAGCTGCTCATGTCGCTGACGGAGCAGCAATGGCACCGCACAGCGATGCATCCCGAGCAGGGCGAGTTGAGCCTGGGCTGGCTCGTGGCGTATGCCGCCTGGCACTTTGAGCACCACGCACGGTTCCTCAGGGCCAAGGTCGAGCACATGCTCGGCCCGAGGCCGCCCGCTGAGGAGGACCCGCAGGTCGAGGGTGCAGCCCAGGGCTGCTGCCAGGGCGAGGGCGGCTCGTGTGCCTGCAACGAGCAGGGCGTCGCCAAGCCCGCGGGCGGCTGTGGCTCGGGCTGCGGGTGTGCAGCGCCCCGGAACTGAGCGGACAGTCCTCCAAGCGCGTTCCAAGCCTCAGCCTCTGTGCACGCCAACAATGCGTCAATGCACCGGTTGTACGACCGACGGCGGTATCTCATCCCGTTTCGCTCGACGCTTTTGCCCCAGATCTTCACCGACACCCTGGTCGTCGGTGCCGGGGTCGCCGGGCTTCGCACAGCGATTGGCGCCGCCGACTGCGGGGAAGTGATCGTTCTGGCAAAGGGGCCGCTGAGCGCCACGAACACCGCGTGGGCGCAGGGCGGCGTCGCAGCGGTCATGCACGCGGAGGACTCGACCGAGGCGCACATCCGCGACACGCACGAGGCAGGAGCGGGCCTGTGTGATGATGCGGTCGTTCGCACCGTTGTCGAGCAGGGGGCCGAGCGCATCGAGGAGTTGCTCTCGTGGGGGCTTCGGCTTGATCGCAGCGAGACGGGCGAGCTTGCTGCGGGACAGGAGGGCGGGCACTCGTTTCGCCGCATCTACCACGCCATGGGCGATGCAACCGGCGCCGAACTCCAGCGCTGCCTGACCGATCGAGCGCGGAGCGATGAACGCATCCGCATCTTTGAGCAGTGCTTCATGCTCGACCTGATCACGACGAGTGATGAGGTGGGGGCGCCGGTGCTCGGGGCGATCACGCACCATCCTCGGTTCGGATTGCAGATGATCTGGGCGCGGACGACGGTGCTGGCCAGTGGCGGCATCGGGCAGGTCTACCGCGAGACGACGAACCCCGGCGCTTCGACGGCAGACGGGCTCGCTGCGGCGTATCGCGCCGGTGCTGTGCTCAGCGACATGTCATTCGTGCAGTTTCACCCGACGGTGCTGTACGTGCCGGGCGCTGCGCGGTGGCTCATCACCGAGGCGGTGCGGGGTGAGGGCGCGTATCTGCTCGATGCTGCGGGCCAGCGGTTCATGCGTGAAGCGCACCCACAGGCGGAGCTTGCACCGCGTGATGTCGTGGCGAGTTCGATCGTTCGGCAGATTGCGCGCGATGGCGGCTCGCACGTCTGGCTGGACTGCCGACATCTCAAGGGCTTCGAGCAGCGCTTCCCGGGCATCACGCGTGTGCTCGCGAAGTTTGATATCGATCCCGCCCGTGACCTCATCCCGGTGCATCCTGCAGCGCACTACGCGATCGGCGGCGTGCGCACGGATCTCCGCACCCGCACGAACATCGAGGGTTTGCTCGCGGTGGGGGAGGCATCCTGCACGGGGCTTCACGGCGCGAATCGGCTTGCGAGCAACTCGCTGCTCGAGGGCCTCGTGTTCGGTGCGATCGCAGCCGAGGAGATAGCAGCAAGTGCTGGCGTTGAGCCCAAGCCCGTGCGCATGGTGAGTGACCTGCGCGAGGCGGACTCGGGTGAACTCGATCTCAGTGATGTGCGATCGAGTCTCCGCAGCGCGATGTGGCGCAACGTGGGCATCGAGCGCAGCGGGGCGAGGCTCGAAGATGCGGTCGAGATGTTCGACTTCTGGGGGCGCTACACGCTGGACAAGATCTTCGATGAGCCCTCCGGCTGGGAGACGCAGAACATGCTGCTGACCGCGGCGCTCATTGCCCGGTCGGCGAACTGGCGGCGTGAGTCCCGCGGCTGCCACTGGCGCACAGACTGTGAGGGTGCGCTGGACGCGTACCTCGTTCATGACGGCTGGCAGCGAGGTGAAGACGATCCCACACTCACCCCCGTCGACCTTCCCGCGGGGGGCGACGCTGCGCGGCGACTTGCAGCGGCTGAGGAGCGACCTCTGTGAAGCAACGAGCCGGGTCCATCGCGATCAAGGCTTGCGCAGCGCTGGGCTGGGCGGTCGTGCTCATGGGCTGCACCGAGACCCGTGTCATCCGTCAGCACACGCCGCTGGCTGGTCTGCCCGGCGCTTCGGGCGGCGTGCAGGTCGGGTCCAAGCTGGAGGGCTACATCGATCCCACAGTGGTGCCCGGCAGCCGAACGTTCATCCTCCACGAAGATGGCAGTGTGGAGCTCATTGCGCGCACCGGCGATCACCTGCTCAAGCATCTCTCGGGCGTGCTGCGCACGGGCAATCGAGAGTTGTTCGTCGAGCAGGTGCTCAGCAGCGCGACGCGCGAGGAGTTCGAGGCCCGCGGCCGCGACCCGGCCGAGGCCTTCGACATGATTGTGGAGCGTGAGCGTGACTTCCGAGCGATGCGCGCGCGCATGCCCCTTGGCGAGAAGACTCCCGGCGTCGTCATGCGCAAGCTCGGAACACGGGTGTACCGCGTGGAAACTATCGGCCTGGCGTCGCGCGATCTCGAATGGCGCGGCTTTGACATGGTCTTTGAGGAAGGGAACTGGCGGCTGAGGTGGTTTGTCAGTTGAGGTGGGCTGCGGGTGGTTCGTCCTGCTCAGTCATCCTCGAACCGGACCTCGACCCGCTGCTGTTCGCCATCACGCACCACGGTGATTGTGATGACATCGCCCGGCTTGGTGGTTGCGAGTTGGAGAGCGAACTGGTCGATCCCGGCGATCTCGGTTTCATTCCACTGCACGATGCGGTCGCCCGCCATGAGGCCGGCCTCCGATGCGGCGGTGTCGTCGAAGACGCGCTGGATCACGACGCCGTCGTCATCGCTGTCGAATC
>CAZSBR010000069.1:0-3110 GCA_964605165.1 uncultured Phycisphaeraceae bacterium | reverse complement strand
CTCAAAGGTCGGCATCATGGATCGGCTGCTTCGGCGCAGCGGCTGGGAGTCGATCTCGAAGAAGCTCCGCTCGATGAAGGGGGCAAGCCAGTCGTCGAGGCCCTCGCCGGAGTTGGCGCCGACGATGGCGAGCTGTTCGCGCTCAGAACGCCCGAGGGAATCGAGAAGCAGCGCAGCGGCCAGCTCATGGGAGCCATCATCTTCGAGCGCGTCAAGAAATGCGTTCATGCCGGCCTGTGAGCGAGCGCCAATGCCCGAGGCAAGCACCACGATCGAACGCGCTGACTCGACCGCTGGCAGTTCATCCTTGAAGGCCTCGGTCAGGAGGTTCGCAGCGAGCATGGCGGTGACAGCGCCCGACGTGTGCGCGTTGGCGCCGGGTGTTGCATCCGGGGTATCGAACGAGGCGCTGATCAGCACGACCTCTCGTGCAAGCTCGCCCTTGCCGGGCAGCATCGCGGCCACGTTGTGAACGGGCGCGGCTTCTGCCGGCGGCTCGACCCTCACCTCGAAGGTACCGGCGAGGTCAGCGAACACGGGCGCGTCGTTGGCGAGCGTTTGAAGATCAAGCGTCGTGCGGCTTTCAGGATCTGCCAGCGTGAGAAAGCGGTCGGCAGCATCAGCATCGATGGTGACCACGGGCACGGTGAACTGCACCTGTTGGTCCGGGTTGCGCGCGGGTTCGGCGCTCTCGGGGTCGACCGCGTCCCGCGGCGTTACGAGGATCACGGCTGAGGCATTGCGCCTTGCCAGCGCTGCGGCCTTGGCGAGGGACGAAGAACGGAAACTCCAGCCGTTGCCGTCGGTCCACAGGCTCTCACCCGCGTCATCCATGGGCTCAAGCCGAAGCGCTACAGCCACCTTGCCCTCCAGATCGTTGCGCGCACCGAAGGACATGTAGCCCTCGGGCCCAGTCACGATCGAGTAGCCCGCAAAGACACCCTCGCTGCGCACTTCACCGACCGCGCTGGCCCAGTGCGGCTGGACTTGATCTGCTGCAACCTCGACAGGCTCGCCCATCTCGGGCAGGTAGCGGACGGCTGCGATAGATGGCGCGGTGTCCGCCCCGGCATCGAGGGGCTGCAGAAAGACCCGCTCCGGCCCGTCGTGCGCGAAGAACGGTTCGAGTCCGATGCCCTCCAGCCGCATCTGGATGTATGCCGCTGCCGAAACATGAGCAGCAGAGCCGGGCACGCGCCCGGTAGCCGGCGTGAGGCTGTGGAGGTCGGCCTCGGCCACTGCTTCTGGGTCGCTGTGCGTGGAGCCTGCAGTGGCGGCTGGCACCGCAGCCAAGGAGGGGGTGCTCAGCAGAAGGGCGGCCACCGAGATGACCAAGGGCCGGCGGGAAGGGCTCGCCCCGTTGAGCAGAGCGACCGCTTTCGTGCAGCCTCTCGACCGGCTGCAGGGCGTGCGGTCGGGGCTGTTCCTCTCGTTGAGTGCCATGGGGCCTCCCGGTTGGTGCATACCGCGGTCGGGTGAGGTGCTGTGCCGATGGGAGCGAGCCCGGCCGAGGTGCAGCCCTCGTAAACCGAGTGTACCGGTGGGCACGATGGAGGTGTCCACAGCAGTTCGCCGGCGTGACGGCAGGCGCGTCGAGCCGAGTCGAAACGCGGACGATTGAGAGCCTTGATTGAGCGGCTGCGGGGAATTGGGCAGCCCGATCGGGCGCTAGGCTTACGGGACATGCTTTGGTCGGCCTACTGCTGGCCTTGAAGGAACAGTCAACGATGAGCACCACCGAGTCGCACGCCAACGAAACTGCCTCGCAGTCGTCGTCTTCGCAGGCCTCGCCCCGGAGCCTTCTTGCGGACCTTGACACGTTTGTCAGGCGTCACGTAGGCCCCGACGCAGCCGAGGTGCAGGAGATGCTTCAAGTGGTCGGCTACGACTCGCTTGACGCGCTCATCGACCAGACCATCCCGGCGGGCATCCGCCTGAATCGGCAGCTCAAGCTCGACGGTGTTGCGGTCAGCGGCCGGGGCGAGCGGGGCGTGCTGAACCACCTGCACGCCATGGCTCGCAAGAACCGCGTCATGCGTTCGTGCATCGGCATGGGCTATCACGGCACGCTGACGCCCGCGGTGATTGCTCGCACGATTCTCGAGAACCCGTGCTGGTACACGCAGTACACGCCTTACCAGGCCGAGATCAGCCAGGGCCGACTCGAAGCCCTGCTCAACTTCCAGACCATGATCGCTGAGCTGACCGCGATGGAGGTTGCGGGCGCTTCGCTGCTCGACGAGGGCACAGCAGCGGCGGAAGCGATGAGCATGTGCCTCGCCATCGGTAAGCACAAGCGGACGCGGTTCGTCGTCGATGAGCGCTGCCACCCGCAGACGATTGAAGTCGTGCGCACGAGGGCGGGCTCGCTCGGTGTGGCGCTTGATGTGTGCGACGCACGCTCAGCGGAGATCTGCGACAACACCTGCGGCGTGCTCGTCCAGTACCCCGCGACCGATGGCTCCATCGAGTGCTTCAGCGAACTCACGGACAGCGCGCAGGCGGCGGGCGCCATGGTGGTCGCAGCGACCGATCCACTCGCGCTGACGTTGCTGAAGGCTCCGGGCGAATGGGGCCGCGAGGGTGCGGACATCGTGGTGGGTTCGGCGCAGCGGTTTGGTGTGCCGATGGGCGCAGGCGGGCCGCACGCGGGCTTCCTTGCCACGCGTGAGAAGCACGTGCGGCGCATGCCCGGCAGGCTGATCGGCGTGTCGCGTGATTCGCAGGGCCGGCCGGCGTACCGAATGGCGATCCAGACCCGCGAGCAGCACATCAAGCGTGATCGCGCCACCAGCAACATCTGCACGGCCCAGGCGCTGCTCGCGATCATGGCCAGCATGTACGGCGTGTACCACGGCCCGGGCGGGCTGAGGCACATCGCCCAGCGCGTGCGCAGGCTGACGCAGTCGCTCCGCGCAGGATTGCTCGAGGCCGGCTGCAAGCTGGGTGAAGAACTGGTCTTCGATACGCTCAGGGTGCAGCCTGCCAGCGGCGATGCAAAGGCTGTGATCGCTGCTTCGGTCGAGCGGGGCGTCAACCTCCGTGACTTTGGCGATGGCTGGCTCGGCGTGACACTTGATGAAACGTCCGATGCGCAGTTGCTCGCCGAC
>CAZSBR010000068.1:0-11661 GCA_964605165.1 uncultured Phycisphaeraceae bacterium | reverse complement strand
GATCCCCGGTCCGGCCTGAGGACTGAACTTGGCCACCAGCAATCCTGCAGTCGATCCCGCCCCGAGAACAGCAAGGGCCAGCCAGAACGCGTGATGCTGCCGCAGGTGGGTCGCCTCGTGCGCGATCACCGCCTCGATTTCGACGGCGGGCAGAGCCTCGACCAGTTTGTCCGTCAGCAGCAGGTCCCGCAATGGCCAGAAGAGCCCCACCACCGCAGCGTTCGCCCCTCCCCAGCCGCCGGGCCCACCCTGCGTGTGCCAGATCCGGACGCTCGAAACGTTGACGCCGAAGCGCGAAAGCGTTGCACGCACACGATCAAGCAGGGGGCCGTCCTCCAGCGCCTGGGTGTCCCAAAGCCACCGCAGGGCGAGGGGGAAGAGCCCCATTACAAGGATGGTCCCGCCGGCAAGCAGGCTGAGCGCGACGCCCGTGGTGCCGGGATCCGTTTGGGCCCAGGCGGGAAACCGGGACGCGACGCTGTCGAGCACGGTCGACGATTCCGCACGCGCCCCGCTTCCCGCTCGCTGGAGCGCATCACCGAGCCGCACAGCCAGTTCGCCCAGAGCGAGGAGCAGCACGACGGGCAGCAGGATGAAGAGCATCTCCTGACGGATGTGCAACCACACGAATGCTCCCCGCCCAAACAATCGCGGGAGGTCCTCACCCCGGTCAAGCCGACCGAGCAGGCTGGCCTCGCTCAGCCGCTGGGAGATCGGGTGGAGCCACCACCAGATACCGGCGAAGGCAGCAAGAACCGGGAGAGTCGCCAGAAGCTCATCGATCACAATCAGGTCACCCACGGCTTCACGGATCAGAAGCAGCGGCTGCACAGCGAACGTGGCGAGAGCGTGCAACCCAACAACACCGGCCCGGCATCGCCCCGCAGCACGAAAGGTGCGCAGCGCAGCCGACACATCTCCGAGTTCATCAAGGTTCCGAAGCGACCGCTTTGCTCGGAGGGCGAACACGGCCACAAGCAAGGTCGGCGGCAAGAGCCAGAGACCGATTCGCCCAAGCGGGGAGAGGCCAGCCATCTCAGCCGGCAACTCGGCGGTGAGATGCGTCGTGAGGAAGGCTGCAACCAGCCAGATGTGGATCACGCCAGCAGCTCCCCGCCGATGTTCACGAACTTGGCAACTCGAGCACCCCAAGGTCGAGGACTGAGCCATCGGGAGCGTAGAGGTCGGCATTTACCGTGTTGTTATCGATCGTCGTGAAGACGACGCAGGTCCGCCCCGAGCGAGCAGCGTACTGGAGGTCTCCGAGGCTTGGCCCGGCGTACTCACTGTTACGAGCACGCTGAGCATGGAGGTGGTAATGCGCCAGAGCGGTAGCGCTGCCGTCGATCATGTCCTGACTGGCCACGAATGTTGTGTCATTGACGCGCTGGCTGGGCCGTGGCGGGAAGAGCACCGCATCAAAGCCGCGGTTGCTGACAGCCTCCAGCACGCCGCCATACTCGGTCGTGGTGTCGTCGCGATCGAGCTTGGCCTGCTGAGCAATCTGGCCGAGCACGTAGCGGTCCTGAATGGCTTCGCGAACGACACGTGCGGTGAGCGCATCCGCCCAGCTGAGCGTGTCGCTCCACGCTTCTACGAGTTCGCCGCGACGCCCCCCGCCGGGCCCGCGATCGGCTCTGCGTCGCACGACCGAGCCTTCCGCTTGAATTGCGGCGAGGACAGACAGGTGCTCATCGCGCGAGACGGTCAGCCATTCCGGGCGATTGGCCGCGGCCCAGCGGATCGGCTCGAGGTGCCGGAACGTCAAGCGTTCGCTCGCCTGCAAGCGCGTGACGGCGTTTCGCGACTCTCCCCACCAAGCAGCCTGCTGTTGGTGAGCCTGCGCCAGCCACTGGAGTTCATCTCCCGTGATGGGCACGACGCGGAAGTCGCGTAGGGCAGCTCGCAATGCTTCGAGCATGGGCCGGCTCGAAGCTGCCACGTTGCTGGACGGTGTGTCCAGAATCAGACTGGCTCGGGCTTCTCCGGTGGGGTCGAGTCGTGCGAGCAGGTTCCATGCATCAGCACGGGTGCGGTCGTCAAAGCGGATTGTTTCAGGGCCGGGCTCGGTCTGTGGATCAAGGAAGACGCCGTAGACCGTCTCGGCTACGGGCTGACCGGGGTAGAGCATCTCCAGCGCACGACGTTCCACCCGGTCCTCGTCGGCGATGTTTACATCGAAGCGCGAGTAGCTCCGAACGATCGCCGGAACGCAGTCCGTCCACCCGCGTTCGGCGGCCGTCATCGCAAGCAGCACGGAGACGTCGTCCACCCCCCCGCTGTGCGGCAGCATGAGCCTCGTCAGAGCCCTCGAATCGTCGTCGCCCTGGCGGTCGGAGTACAGCACGCGGAGCGCTTCAAGACGAACCGCCTCTGGGTTGTTCTTGGGCCATGCAACCGCCTTGAGCGTGTCCCGGGCGACCGAACGGTCAATGACGCCAGCCTCGACATCGCGCCAGAGATCGCCGACAGCAGTCACTCGAGCCCTCGAGTGCAGTTCAGGATTGCGAATATCCGCTACCGCATCCCCGCTCGCATCGGGGTGGCGACCATCGCCGGCGGTTTGACATCCAGGGACGGTCGACAGAGCCGCCACGGCGGCAACAAGCAGGCAAACGCTGGCGAGCGGGGGCTTCTTGGGCATCGGTCAGTCTAAGTCGCTTCGAGTTCGTGCGACACTCGGCTAGGGCTCGCGGTGTACGCCCCCCTCCCCCCCGATGCCCGCGCTTGCCGTGTCCTACCATGGTCCCATGGGCAATCAGGCGGCTGCTGCGACGAACTCCGGGGAACACTCGCTCTTCCTGCGCGTTTCGAGGGTGATCGATCGCATTCGTCCCGCGGTGCAGTCCGACGGCGGAGACCTCGAACTGGTTGACGTCACGGACGATGGCGTGGTGCAGATCCGCTTTCACGGGGCATGTGTGGGCTGCCCCTCCAGTGCGATGACGCTGCGTCTGGGCATCGAGCGGAACCTGCTCGAACACGTGCCTGAAACAACCCGCGTCGAAGCGGTGGAATAGCCGTAGCGGACGTGCCAGACTTGTTTCAATCGATTGCTTGAATTGATCGGGCGGCTTGTGGCTGTGCTTGCGCGGGGTTCAGGGGCGATTCTTTAGGAATCCGATTTCGCGCTTCGAGCTTCGACCTTGCCCGGGTATAGTGCCCTCGGTGGGATTCTGTGAGGCCGCGCAGGACGTGGAGGCTGAACGCATGCTTGTGATTACCCGGCGCGAAGGCGAAGAGGTTGTGATTGGTGACCCCCGCAACCCCATTGGCGTGGTGCGCATCGCGTCTGTCAAGGGCGAGCGGGTGCGTGTCGCATTCGACTTCCCACGCGAAGTTGCGATCCATCGGCGCGAAATCGCGGACCAGATCTCAACCGAGGTGCCCTCGGTCGTAGGATCCATCCGGCCTGTCGCCGAAGCTTGAGGCCGGCGTGCCTCCATCGGCCCGCGCCATCTCCACCGCCAAGCCCAACACGCCCACCTGCTCACACCTGAGCGCACGACGAAACGCTCCGCCGGTGCCCTGTGGGCTGTGCGGATCTCACCGAGGTGCACCGGGTGCGGTGTACCCGGGCAGGTTGCCAACGCCTGCACGAGCGAAGAGAGCCCCTGTGCCAAGCGACGAGGGTTACTCCGGCTTACCGCCACTCATGTCGTACACCCACTGAGTGATCGCGCGATCGAAGTCGAGCACTTCGCCATCGTTGAAGAAGAGGCCCAACTCGCGCTGAGCGGCTTCGGGGCTGTCCGACCCGTGGATGAGGTTGAAAGAGTTGGACACGCCGAAGTCCCCACGGATCGTTCCGGGCTCTGCGTTCGAGCCGAACGTGGCTCCCATCATCTTGCGAGCAATCGCGATGGCGTTGTTGCCGCGAAGAGCCAGAATCAGCACGGGGCTCGAAGTCATGAAGCTCACAAGCCCGGCGTAGAAGGGCTTGTCCTTGTGCGCTTCGTAGTGCGTGGAGGCGAGATCATCGCTGATGCGCATGAGTTTGGCCCCGACGACTTGAAGCCCCTTGTCCTCGAAACGGGCGATGATGCGGCCCATGAGGCCACGCTGGACGGCGTCGGGCTTGAGAATGATCAGCGTCGTTTCCATCTGCACATCTCCTGGAGAGGGGTCGTCTGAAGTGCGCAGCGGCCAGACCGACAGCAGCGCGGGGAACGATGGTAAACCACTTGCCGGACACGATCGAGCCAATGAACCGAGAGAAAGCAAGCCGGCGAAGTTCACGTGACGTGCGCACGTCGCCCGGCGGATGGTGGGCGCAACGAAAGCGGGCCGCCCCTTAGAAGGAGCGGCCCGGTGATTCGTCGGATAGGGACGGCGTCAGGTCGTCCCGCTGGTTGTGAAGAGCCTCTTACGGGCAGGGGCCAAGCAGGCCGAGGGCGAGGAGGAAGTCGCCGAAGCTGACCTGGCCATCGCCGCCGGCGAAGCCAAAGTCATCCGCGATGTCGAAATCGCAGCCGGGCGTGCCGCCGGGGCACGGGCCGAGCAGGCCGAGGGCGAGGAGGAAGTCGCCGAAGCTGACCTGGCCATCACCGCCGGGGAAGCCGAAGTCGTCGGCGATGTCGCCGGGGCATGCGGCGCCCTGACCCTCGGTGCCCTGGAGCACGATGTTGTCAAAGCGGATGTTGCCAAACTCGCTGGAGATCTCGTTCCAGCTGAAGCGGATGATGGCGTTGCTGGCGTTGTTGAGCAGCGATCCGGCGTTGGCCACGAAGGGGCCTTCGTAGGTGCTGTTGTTCTGGCCAGCAGCCGAGTAGACGTTGGTGAAGTTGATGCCGTCGGTCGAGACGGAAACCTCTTCGAGCGTGGGGCCGGAGCCGGTCTTGCGCTGGACCCAGCTGACCGAGATGTCCTGGTAGTTGGAGAGGTCGGCGACGATGTCGAAGGAGTTGTTGCTGTTGGCGCTGCCGGCGATCGCGAGCGAACCGCCGCCGAAGGTGCCGACGGGACGGTTGATGCCCGAGCCGCCATAGGAGCCCCAGTTGTCGCCGGTGTCGGTTGTGATGGAGGGATCGGCGGGGTCGGTCCAGTTGTCGCCGACGAGCGAGCTCACGTCGATGTATGCACCGAAGAGGGAGACATCGGGGTTGAGATCGAAGGTGTCGATGACGGCGGGGTCGATGAGAGCGCCGGGGTTGAAGCCGTCGAAGCCGTCGAAGACGGGGTAGAAGCGATCCGTGGTCGGATCGAGGAAGCCATCGTTGAACTGACCATCGTTGTCGTGCATGTGACGGAAGACGGGGGTGAAGGTGCCGTCGCCGTTGTCGAGTTCATTGAGCCGGTCGTTGCCGTCGGCCCAAGTGAGGTTGCTGTCGGTGGTGGAGTTGTTGAAGCTCCACCATGCAAGAAGCTCCTGGCCGTTGGCGGCCATGGCGGTTCCGGCAACGGCGATGCATGCGATGGTCTTGATCATGGCTGTTTCCTCTTTCTCATCCGTCTGGTCAATCACTCTCTGTCTCTGCCGGCAGCACCAACCGCCGACACGATCGCGCTGATGCTGGTCCTTAGACCGCACAACGGTGTCCCAACAGGCGTTTCGCGTACGAAAGGCTACGCCGAGCGCAAGCCCGTGAGCGGGCGTTTTGCGGAGAAAATGGCGTTGACGCGCCAGACTTTGCGCGTCCTTGGCGCAGGGTTTGGGGGTCCTCAGGCACCGCGATGCAGAGAGGCCCGATAGTTTCCCCCATTGGGTGTGAAAAAGGCGGTAAGCCCGCTCGGGCGGGCTTACCGGCAAGAACTGTGGTCATGATCCGTCAGGGTTGACGGAGCAGGCTCAGGCGCGACGGCGGCGAGCCGCGACGAGGCCGCCGAGGCCAAGGATGGCGGCCGAGGCGGGGGTGGGAACGAAGGAGTGCGTGCCCGGGGTGGTGTTGGCGAGAATGAGGGCGAGTTCCTCGACATCGTCGCCGGTCTCGAGGGAGTTTGCACCGCCAATGAACCACTCACCGGAGGTGAAGGTGGAGTTGCCGCTCACGACGTTGAAGTTGCGGAAGGAGTAACCATCGGTGTACTCCCAGACCTCGCCGCTGCCGTCGACGCCGATGACGCCGTAGACATCGACGATGTTGGCATCGCTGCCGTCGCCGGTGGCCGGACCATCGAAGAGGGCGATGGCGTCATCACCGTTGATGAACGCACCGAGGCCAAGCTCGTCGGCATCAAAGCCGTAGACGTCGAAGAAGAGGCTCGTGCCGGGGACGTCGCTGTTCTCGTAGCTGATAACCCACGAGTCGCCAGCAGCGAGCATGCCGCTGAGGGTGAACGAGGAACCGCCGCCGAGCGTGGTACCACCGTTGTTGAAGTTGCCGATGCTGAAGTTGCTCAGATCGACGGTGCTGTTGCCCGTGTTGGTGATCTCAACAAACTTGGGCAGGCCGCCGGGGAGGGTGGCGTCCACGACCTCGGAGATGATGAGCTGGCCATTCGCGACAAACGCGGTGCCTGCGACTGCGATGAAAGCTGCTGTCTTGATCATGTCTCTGTCCTCCAAAACTTGGTATCTCGTCTGCAAAAGCGACCCGCGGGCGATCGTGCCCGCTGCTTCACACGCATGATGCTAAGGGAGGGGGTCTCTCATCCTCCTCAGCGCAGACGTATCAGCGAAGATGCCGAAACGTCCGAGCAAGTCTACCCACTCGTGCGGCCTGTCGCGGTAGCGATCAGGCCGGCACGGCAGAATTGACGGTATCTTTGCGCACCGCCGATGCGGTCCGGTAAACCAGTGATTTCTGCGTATACTGCTCTCGCGCGTGCGGAGCACGCATCCCGACAGCCCAGACGGAGTTGAGATGGCTGCCAAAGCACGGAAGCAGACCGCCGAGACCATGGCGGCGCGTCAACGCGATATCTCGGTCAGCGAGTTCTTTGCCAAGAATAGGCATTTGCTCGGGTTCGATAACCCGCGCAAAGCTTTGTTGACGACCGTCAAGGAAGCGGTCGACAATGCTCTGGACGCCTGTGAAGAGGCGGGCATCCTCCCGGATATCTGTGTTCGTCTCGAGGAAATCTCGCCCGGCAAGACGGCGACGAAGCCGGGTCGCTATCTCGTGACGATCACGGACAACGGTCCGGGCATTGTCCGCAAGCAGGTGGAGAACATCTTCGGCAAGCTGCTCTACGGGTCGAAGTTCCATCGACTCAAGATGAGCCGGGGCCAACAGGGAATCGGCATCTCCGCGGCGGGGATGTATGGCCTGATGACCACGGGAAAGCCCATGGTCATCGTGACCAAACCGCACGCAAAGAAACCGGCGCACCTCATCGAACTTGCGATGGACACAAGCAAGAACCGGCCCGAGGTCACCGTCGATCGCGAACTCCAAGAGGACGACAACGTCAAGTTCGAGACCTCGACAGGGACGGGCACGAGTGTGTCCATTCAGCTCGAAGCCAAGTACGTCAAGGGTAAGACGTCCATCGATGCGTATCTCGAGCAGACGGCGATCGCCAATCCGCACGCATCGATCACGTTCATCCCGCCGGAGAAGGTCACCGAGGATCCTTCTCTTGAAGGTGCCGCGCCGGATGTCGATCTTGCGGAGGCCGTCGGGACGACACCCAAGCGCACGACCGACCTGGGGGATCGCATCGTCTTCCCTCGTGCTGTCGATGAGTTGCCCCCGGAAACCGAGGAGATCAAGCCTCATCCGCACGGCGTCGAGTTGGGCACGTTCCTGAACATTCTCAAGAAGACCGAGCAGAGGCAACTCGCGGGTTTCTTCAAGCACGAGTTTTGCAGAGTGCCCCCGGCGATCGTCACAGAGATCACGAAGGCCGCCAACAGCAAGGCGAAGACGATCACGCCGAAGACGGCGGTGTCAACGCTCGACCATGCGGCGGCGGAACGCATCTACGCAGCGTTGCAGGAGGCCAAGCTCAGAAGCCCCCCCACCAACTGCCTGGCACCGATCGGTGTGCGCACCATGCTTGCGGGCATGCTCAAGGGCGTGAAAGCGGAGTTTTACGCGGCGAGTTCTCGGCCGGCGGCGGTGTATCGGGGCAACCCGTTCCAGATCGAGGCGGCGATCGCGTTTGGGGGAGATCTGGCTGGCGATGAGTCTGCCCGGGTGATTCGCTATGCCAACCGCGTGCCGTTGCTGTATCAGCAGAGCGCATGCTGCGCGTTCAAGGCGGTCGTTGATACTTCGTGGAAGAACTACGGCCTTCAGCAGCCTCGCGGGGCCGCGCCGGTCGGGCCGCTGGTCGTAATGATCCACATGGCAAGCGTGTGGGTGCCCTTCACGAGCGAGAGCAAGGAAGCGATTGCCGAATATGACGAAATCAAGAAGGAGATGCGGCTTGCACTGCAGGAGTGCGGCCGAAAGCTCGGCACGTATGTGCGCCGGCGCAAGGCGATGAAGCGGGAGGGCGAACGCCGCGATGTGTTTGAGCGGTACATCGGCGAGATCGCCAAGGCCTGCAACGCGATTACGGGTGTTGAGCCTCAGCCGCTCTACGAAGCGCTTCAGCGTCAGGCCCAGCGGCGGACCGAACTGGCCGACGCGATCCTTGACGAAGACGGCAAGGTGATCGGATCACGACGCGAGCAACTCGCCGACGGCAATGGCCGGCTCGACAAGGACGACGGCGTGATCATCGTGGGCGAAGACGGTGAGCCGGATCTGCCGCCGAGCGATGCTGCACAAGCCGAGCCAAAGCCTACGAAGTCACCTTCGTCGATGCCGGTCACGAGGAAGAAGATCGTCAAGAAGAAGGTGCGGAAGAAAGTCAGCAAGAAGCGGGCAACCGCAGCGAGCGGGTTGTTTGATGGCTAGCCATTGGCATGAACAGTGGCGTGAGCTTGTGCGAACCGAGCTTGGAATTGTGCTCCAAGACGATGACCAGGACGGCTTGGGACTGTATCCGGATCCTCTGCGGATCACTGAGTTCTGCGAGTTCTTCGAGAGACATCCCGAGTTGCGCGTTATCGCACGTGCCGAGATTGTCGATTGCATCCTTGGATCGTTGTTTGCGGCAACGGAAACCTCGACTGAACTCACACCGGAACTCCTATCATCGGTGGCATATGTGATCCATCATGCCCACCGGAGTCCTTCGATGGCTTCTGTGCTCGCAAACCATTTGGGCAATGCAAGCGAGATAACACTGTCTGCACTCAGACATTGGTTATACCAACACGTCGATGATTCGCGTCTGTCTTCAATGGTGATGCGTGAGGGCACCGGAGAATACGGACACAGCCGTGATGCTTACGCTCCTTGGGACCGTTTGCGGAAATCGCTCGGTGGGAGGCAGGATGCCTGGGATGAGACCTGGGATCTTCTCGACATCATGCATCGCACGCCCAGACGTTGTTACCACACGCTCGATCACATTTGCGAATGTCTAGATGCCTTAGCTTTGTTGGGGGGATACTCCGAGCCAACGGCGGTGCTCGCACTATTTTTTCATGACGCGATCTACGTTGCAGGAAGCAACCGCAATGAACTTGCTAGTGCACAGCTCGCTCACGTGGTCTCGACAAGCATTGAGGCTGAGCAATATGCAGATGATGTCTGCGATGCCATTCTCGCGACCCAGCACAAGCAACCTCCTAGCACCGAGATCGCGGCCATGGTCACTGATGCCGATCTATCGATACTCGCAGCTACCAGTGATCGGTACACCGAGTACACGCGACAGATCCGCCACGAATGGAAGCATGTTGTAGAGTCTGACTTTCGGTCAGGACGCGAGCAGTTCATTCGGTCGATGCTTCAGCGCGAGCGAATCTACTGGACGGAATCCGGACAACGTCAATTTGAAGAAGCGGCAAGAGCAAACTTGAAACGCGAGCTGCAGAGCCTGACCGCGGATTGAGAATCATACATGGCCAAAAAGACAACCACCAAGAAAACCTCCGGCCGTAAAACGCAGGTTGCAAGCCGAGCCGATCGCGACACCCGCACCGCCGCTGCGATCACCACGCTTGCCGAGGGCATCGTGACCTCCGCGATGGCTGGCCGAGAGCCGCGGGTGCATGTCCCGACGCGGTCCAAGGCGAACACCCGGTGGAACAAGAGCCGTGGCATCCTGCAGATGGGAAGCGATCAGCAGGAACGCCAGCTCTTCAACATGGGCCAGGCCCGCAAGTTCATGCAGACGCTGCTGCACGGCCAGAGCATCAAAGAACTGATCGAGCAGGGCAAGACGTCCAGCCTTCGTGGCATGTTCTACAAGAGTCTGCACACGATCCAGGGCACGAAGGAAAAGACTTTTAACGACCAGACGGAGTCCGATGGCATTCTCGAGGATCTCGAGGTCACGCTCGGTTCACTGCGTGAAGAGCTGCACGTCTTCGCCAAGAAGCGCGGCGCGATGGTCGGCAACATCACCATTATCGACAGTGGTGACACGATCGATTGCAGCAAGATGGGCAGCGGTGGTTACGCGATCCCGAGCATTTGTGAGCCGGATGTCATCCAGTTCGAGAACGTCAATGCGGACTTCGTGCTGCATGTCGAGAAGGACACCGTCTGGCAGCGGTTCAACGAGGACAAGTTCTGGAAGCAGCACAACTGCATCCTCACCGAGGGCTCGGGCCAGCCGCCGCGGGGTGTACGCCGCCTGCTGCACCGCCTCAACAAGGAGCACGGCCTGCCGATCATCTGCCTGCTCGATTGCGATCCCTGGGGGCACTACATCTACAGCGTCATCAAGCAGGGCTCGATCTCGCTCGCGTTTGAGAGCGAACGCCTTGCGATCCCCGATGCGAAGTTTCTCGGCATTCGCAGCAAGGACTATGAGGCCTGCGAGTTGAGCGATGACGTTCAGATCGAACTCAACGATCGCGATCGCCAGCGTGCCAAGCAGATCATGGAGTATCCATGGTTTGAAGACAAGAAACAGTGGCAGAAGGAGATCAAGAAGATGCTCTCCAACGGCTTCAAGATGGAAGTCGAATCGCTGATCACGAAGGACATCAGCTACGTCACCGAGGTGTACGTGCCTGAGCGGCTCAAGGCCGAGGATTGGTTGGTGTGAACCTATGGACCCTGAACCCGATTCAATTGATTGGAGAGCTGGCTACCGACAGGCCCAACTTGGGCTCGTCGGAGTAGCAATTGATGCGGTCACTTACTACGACCCCATCGAATTCGAAGATGGCTTCCAAGGGTTCATAGATCCCATCACCGGAACACATGCTCTGGGCTGGGGTCTGGATCTGGTGTTGGGGGACCGGCGCCTTGGCTTCACATGGGACTGGGATGGTGATGACTACCGCCTCGCGATTCGCACCGACGGCCTCGCCGAGGTGATGAAAAGCAACGGATATGGCGCATGTGCTCGCGATTGTCCTGAATGGAAATTGCGATTTGGGAGACAAATTGAATCGGTTGTTTTCTCCGTGCACTCGGAAGTTCACGAAGTAGTCGACAAAATCTGCGATTGCCGAATCTGCTTTGCAGGCGCACCTCCTGTGTGGATTGCAGCGCGGTACGCAACGCGGCCGCACCCTCCCTACGGCGACGACATTGTGCTGTTCTTTGACGAAGCCCCCGCCAGATGCGCGGGCGTCCTTGTAGAATCTACCCAGAGGTAGTTACCAGCCCCGCACGAATGGTGAGTCTTACGCCACTGCTTCAGCGACCGCCGGGTCTGAGAGGTAAGGTTCGCCGCGGTCGCTTGCAATGAGCAGCGCCGTGC